>JBILSM010000030.1:0-29820 GCA_044372085.1 Rubrivivax sp. | reverse complement strand
AAGAAGAGCTCACCCATGGAGCGCAGCAAGATCCTGCGCAAGGTGGCCGAGCTGTCGCGCGAGCGCGCCAAGGACATCGGCCGCGGCATCACCCTGGACCAAGGCAAGCCCCTGGCCGAGAGCACGGGCGAAGTGGTGGCCTGCTCCGAGCACGCCGAATGGCACGCCGAGGAGTGCCGCCGCATCTATGGCCGCGTCATCCCCTCGCGCAACGACGCCGTGCGCCAGACCGTGCTGCGCGAACCCGTGGGCGTGGTGGCGGCGTTCTCGCCCTGGAACTTCCCCTTCAACCAGGCCATCCGCAAGATCTCCGCCGCCGTGGGCACGGGCTGCACCATCATCCTCAAGGGCCCGGAAGACGCGCCCAGCGCGGTGGTGGCCATCGCCCAGTTGTTCCATGACGCCGGCCTGCCCAAGGGCGTGCTCAACATCGTCTGGGGCGTGCCGCACGAGGTGTCAGACCACTTGATCGCCAGCCCCATCGTGCGCAAGATCACCTTCACCGGCTCCACCGCCGTGGGCAAGATGCTGGCGGCCAAGGCGGCTTCAATGATGAAGCGCAGCACCATGGAACTGGGCGGCCACGCCCCGGTGATCGTTTGCGACGACGCCGACGTGGAACTGGCCATCAAGCTGATGGTGGCCTTCAAGTTCCGCAACGCCGGGCAGGTGTGCGTGTCACCCACCCGCTTCTATGTGCAGGAAGGCGTGTACGACCGCTTCGTGGCCGGCTTCGTGCAGAAGACGCAGGCGCTGACGGTGGGCGACGGCATGGCAGAAGGCACGCAGATGGGCCCGCTGGCGCAAGCGCGCCGCGTGGGCGCCGTGGCCGGCTTCATCGACGACGCGCGCGAGCGCGGCGCCAGCGTGCTGGTGGGGGGTGCGCCCATCCCCGGCTCGGGCAACTTCTTCGCCCCCACCGTCATTGCCGACCTGCCCGACAACGCGCGTCTGCTCAACGAAGAGCCCTTCGGCCCCGTCGCCGGGATGATCCGCTTCAAGACCGTGGACGAGGTGCTCAAGCGCGCCAACAGCCTGCCCTACGGCCTGGCGTCCTATGCGTTCACGGGCAGTAACCGCAACGCCCACGCCCTGAGCACGGGCCTGGCTGCGGGCATGGTGTCGATCAACCACCTGGGCCTGGCGCTGGCCGAGACACCGTTCGGCGGCATCAACGACAGCGGCATGGGCAGCGAAGGCGGCATCGAGACCTTCGACGGGTACCTGAACACCAAGTTCATCACACAGATGAACTGACCGCAGATGAACTGACGGCTGGCCGGGGTGCAGGCCTGGCCTGGCCCTCAAACGCTGCCCAGGGCGTGCCGCACCAGCATCGCCGCCAGCACGAACATCGTCACCCCGATGAGGCCGTCCAGCAGCCGCCAGGCCATGGGCCGGGCAAACCACGGGGCCAGCCAGCGCGCGCCAAAGCCCAGCATGGAAAACCACAACGCGCTGGCACTGCCAGCCCCCGCGATGAACCAGGGCTGGAGAGCCGCAGGTTGCTGGGCCCCGATGCTGCCCACCAGCAGCACGGTGTCCAGGTAGACGTGGGGGTTGAGCAGGGTGAAGGCCGCGGCCTGGGCCAGTGCAGCGTTTCGCCCCAGTCGTGCCTTGCCCTGGGCCGCCTGGAGCTGATGGGTCTGGCCGGCACGGCGCAAGGCCCGCCACCCATAGAAGGCCAGGAACGCAGCGCCCGCCAGGGCCAGCGCCCTGGCCCATTGCCGGTTTTCTCCCAGCGCCTGCGCCATGCCCCAAACGCCAGCGGCGATGAGCAGCGCGTCGGCCACGGCGCAGAACAGCACCACGCTGCCCACGTGTTCACGGCGCAGCCCCTGGCGCAGCACGAAGGCGTTCTGCGACCCGATAGCCACGATCAGCCCCAACCCCAAGGCCAGGCCTTGCGAGAAGGTGCCGAAAGCGGCCGAGGTGTCCAGGTTCTGCAGCATGGAGCAGACAGCTTGCCAGCCCCTTGAGATGTAGACAATCTAAATCTTCTAAGACTGATGAAGATGGGCTTACCTATGCTGGATTACTCCGCGCTGTCTGCACTGGCCATGGTGGTCCGCGAGGGCAGCTTCGAACGGGCGGTCCCGGCCTTGCATGTCACGCCATTGGCGGTGTCGCATGGCGGCTCGGCAAGCCCTGCAACCGCTGTGAGGCTGGCGGGATATCTTGAGACGGCGTGCTGACCTGCCCGATACCTGGCAGTCGAACCGCTTTAGGCCTGTGCTGCGGACGCAGCGTGAAGCCTGCCCACGGTCGTCTGTCGAAGAAAGCGCCACACCAGCAATGGCGCAGCCAAGCCCAGGGCGACGATGAAGCCGGTCCATACCCCCGCCGGCCCCATCCCGATCGGGTGCGCCAGCACCCAGCCCAGCGGCAGCCCCAGCGCCCAGTAGGCCAGCAGCGACAGCCAGGCCGGGAACCCCGTGTCCGACAGCCCCCGCAGGGCACCCGTCATGGTGGACTGCACGCCGTCCATCACCTGGCTGCAGGCAAAAACGAAGAACAGCGCCGCCGCCACCGCGATGACCTCCGGTTCGTCGGTGATCCATCCGGCGATCGTGCGCCCGTACAGGCCCAGGACCGCCGCCGACGCTGCCAGCCACGTGGTCGCCAGGGCCAGCGCAGCCCAGGCGATGGGCCGCAGCGCCGCGTCGTTGCCCGCGCCGCGCTCCTGCGCCACCCGGATGGCCACTGCCCCGGCAACGCCCAACGGCACCATATAGAGCAGCCCCCCCACCGACATCGCCACCTGGTTGCCGGCCAGCGCGACCGCTCCGAAAGTACCGATCATCAGCGTCGCCACTGCCATGGCGCCGGTTTCGGCGACATACATCAGCCCCAGCGGCGCCCCCTCGCGGGCTACCGAGACCATCTCCGCCTTGCTCAAGACTGCCCTCACGCGCAGAAGCCGCATCGACCGCGCCCGCAGCCAAAAGATCCAGGCCGCCGCCAGCGCCAGGGTTTCGGCGACCAGCGATGCAATGCCGGCGCCGGTCAGCCCCAGCATCGGCAGGGGGCCCAAGCCCCAGATCAGCACATAGTTCAGCGGCACGTTGACCCCAACCGCCAGAAACGCGAAGCCCGTGCCGAGCCACGGCCGGTCCATCGCCTCGAACGTGGCCTTGAACACCAGCAGCAGCGAAAACGGCAGCATCAACACGGCGATCGACAGCCAGTACGGGAACATGATCGCCAGCACCTCGCCCGGCTGCCCCAGCCAGGGCAGCAAGGGCCAGACCGCCAGCATCACCACCACGCCCAGCGTGCCGACAATGGCGCCCAGGGCCAGGCCGTTGCGCAACAGCGCCGGGATCCGCCGCTTCTGCCCGGCGCCGTGCGCCGCGCCCACCCGCACCGACATCGCCGACAAGAGCCCGTAGATCGCCGCAAAGAGGATGATCGCCACCGCATTGGTGATGCCCACCGCCGCCAGGGGCAAGGGCCCCAGCGGTGCCAGCATCACGGAATCCGTGACGCCCAGCAACGTAGACGCGCCCAGGCCCGCCACGATGGGAATGGCCAGGGCCAGGATCGAGGGAATCTCGCGGCGGATAGGAGCCAACTTCGGCATCTTGTGCTCTTGGCAGGGTTTGACATACGCTCCGTATGTCATTATGCCATTCCATACGACCCGTATGTCAAACATCCGAACCACCCGTGCCCAGGCCGCGCAAGGCACGACCGAGCGGCTGATCGCCGCGGCGCATCGGGCTTTCGCCGAACACGGCTTTGCGGAGGTTTCGCTGGATGCGCTGGCGGCCGAAGCAGGCGTCACGCGTGGCGCGCTGCACCATCACTTCGGCAACAAGGCTGGGTTGTTCGAGGCGGTCCTGCGTCGGATCGATGCGGAGATCGGTGCCGAGATGCAGGCCGTCTGGGAGACCACGTCCGATGCCTGGGAAGGCTTCCGTGCCTGCTTCCACGTCTACCTGGATTCGGTGCTGCGCCCTGACCGCAGCCGCATCCTTTTCCAGGACGCGCCGGCCGTGCTGGGACTGAAGGCGGTCGACATCCTGATGGAGTCGGGCTTCGGCGAGATGCTGGCAGAACTTCAGGGCTTCATCGAAAGCCGCCGGATCACGGCCCCCGATGCCGAGGCGCTGGCGCACCTGCTGAACGGCGCGACGATCAATCTCGCGTTCTGGGCGGCCGAGGGCGAGGCCAGCGACGCCCCCCGCGACCGCGCGCACGCGACGGTGGCCGCAGTCTTCGACGGGCTGACGCGGGCGCGCTGACGACGCCAGAGGTCGACCGACCTGCAGACGCCCACTTCAGACGGGCCTTGAAGCCGGCCTTGTGCTTGTCGAAGCGCAGGTCAGGCTCGGTGCGTGTCATGCCGACATA
Organism: Rubrivivax sp.; assembly: GCA_044372085.1. Lineage (GTDB taxonomy): Bacteria > Pseudomonadota > Gammaproteobacteria > Burkholderiales > Burkholderiaceae_C > Rubrivivax. The sequence continues at coordinate 25,464 of JBILSM010000030.1, read as the reverse complement.
GACCAGCGGCTTGGAGAGTTGGTAGTCAGGATTGGCCTTGCGAAATCGCGGCTCGTTCCACACCCGGGCGTCCAGTTGGACCACATACACATGGGATGGTGCCGGCGCGTGCCGGGCATCATCCCCCCGCGCGCCTGACCCGGTGTCCGGCCTGGGCCAACCAGGCCATCACGCGTTCGACATGGTCCCCCTGCACCTCAATCACGCCGTCCTTTGCGGTGCCGCCGGCGCCGCAGGCGGCACGTAGCTGCTTGGCAGTGGTGGTCAGCACAGCGGCGTCCAGCACCAGGCCTCGCACCACGGTCACGGTCTTGCCGCCGCGGCCTTGCTTCTCGCGGCTGACGCGCACGATGCCGTCGCCCGCAGGCATGGGCCTGGCAGCCTTGCAGATGCAGGCTGTGAACGACTGGCGGCAGCCAGGGCAGGTGCGTCCATGATCAGTGCTGTAGACCAGGGCCATGACGTCACATCGTACAAGCGCGGCCGGCTCGCTTCTCCTTGGGCCGGGGAAAGTGACAGCCCCAAGCTGCTTGCAGCCGGTCAGGGTCGACCGGTGCCTGGCGGCCCTCACCGAAGCAGGTCACACGCGGGTCAGGAAGCCGAATGACGGATGTGCTTCCCAGATCAACCATTCCTGCGGCGAAGTCAACGTGTCGGACCACGGTCGATTCCCTCAGTCCTGTTTGAATGCAACAGGCCTCCCTATTCCTTCTCTTCAGCAGGCCAAAAAAGCTGACATTCACCAGCCCACACCGCCCTTAGAACGCGTACCAGCTGAAGCTCTGGCTGACGCTCCCATTCGGCCTCGCGCCTCACCCTTTCGCCTCGGAACGCGTTTCGGAGCGCGGTCCTCATGGAGGTGGGCTTCCTGTGCCCGCCGGCGGAACTGAACATCTACTTCGCGTTGGCGATGTTCAACAAGAACATCCGCTACGTCGCGGCCTCGGGCCTGCCGCAATGGGTGCTGAGGATGGAGCTGCGCGGCCAGAGGTTCTTGCGGTCGGGCGCGCCTTGCTGGTGAACGCAGTCCATCCAGCTCAAGCACTGGCGCATTGTGAGACGGCTGAAGCAGCAGACTCTCTGACCGTTGAGGATTGCCCAATTGCTCAACGTCAGTGAGCGCTAGGTTCTCTTCATGCGCGAGTTGGAGATCAGGTTCCACGTTCCGCCGGATTCACTTGAGTCCCTGCGGCAAGAACTGAATCGGCACGGCGCTCGCTCGACCCGGATGACCGCGCACTACTTCGACACGCCGGGGGATACGCTTGGCAGCCAGCAGATGTCTCTGCGCTTGCGTAAAGAAGGGCGACGTTGGTTCCAGACCTTGAAGGCCCAGCGCAGCAGCAGCGCCGATCGGCTCGAACACAACGTCGCGCTTCGCGTCCCTTCCGGAACTATGCCAGTCCTTGACATCGCCCGCCACGACGGCACGGAGGCGGGCGCACGATTGCGTCAGGTGTTGCGCGGTGCGGCGTCCGAAGCGCTTGGCGAACGCTACACCACAGAGGTCACCCGACTGGCCTGCCAGCTGTCCATGTCAAGCTCTACGGTCGAGGCCGCGTTTGACTCGGGCATTCTTCGCTCTGGCGAAAGGCAGGTACCGATTTGCGAGCTGGAGCTGGAATACCGGTCGGGCGACATCGCCTCGCTCTTTGCGCTCGCGCAACTGTGGCGGCGCCACGGCGGGCTCTGGCTGGACTCACGCTCGAAGGCGATGCGCGGCGCGACGCTAGCAAATGGCTTTGCCCACGGCACACCAGTCAAGGCCCGTGCGCCAGCACTGGACCGCGACATGGATGCCTCCCGCCTGCTGCGCACAGTGATGCTGTCGACCCTCGAACAGGTGCTCGGCAATGCCAGCGAACTGGCAGCTGGCAGTTCCGATGAGGAACACGTGCACCAATTGCGTGTGGGCTTGCGAAGACTGCGTACGGTGCTGCGCGAGCTGGCACCTTTGTCCGAGGGCTTTGAGTCCGGTTGGAAACCAGCCCTGTCGGACGCATTCGCTCAGCTGGGCGCGATTCGTGACGACCTCGCTGTCGCCGCAGCCGTGAGACCCCTGTTGGAGCGTGCCGGCGCACCGAAACTTGCGTGGCGCTCCGTCAACACGGAAGATGATCCAGGCGCCATCGTTCGCGCCGACTCCTTCCAGGACACCTTGCTCGATCTGCTGCGCTGGGCGTTGTCCGAGCCATCCTCTGCTGCGCCGAAGCACCTGCCTCACGAGGCACGGCGATGCTTGGTCGAGCGGCTGTCGCGACTACACAGGCAGGTGACGCGCGGTGGTGACACATTCGAGCAGTTGCCCGAAGCACAGCAGCACCAGGTGCGCAAGCGACTGAAACGACTGAGATACCTCGCCGAATTGGTCGGCGCCATGTGGGCCCACAAGGCGACGCTGCGCTACTTGCGCCGCCTGTCGCTGGCGCAAGATGCGCTTGGCCACCACCACGACGTGTCCGTCGCGGCAGCGAAGTTTCTTGCCGATGCTCAGCAAGACCCGCTGTCGCTCTTTGCTGCTGGTTACTTGAAAGCCCATAAGGCAGTGACGGCGCGCCAGGCGCACGCTGCGCTAGCCCAGGTCACTCGTACCCGATGCTTCTGGAAGGATTGACAGGGGCCCCGCGCAGACAGCGACATCCCGTTGGCTACGGGTCCAAACTGCTCGATGAGGCAAATGCGGCGGCCACCTGCTTGGCGTGAGTGAGCTGCAGGTTGTGCTCTGCATCCGCAATTTCCAGATACCGGTGGCTCGGTAGCAGGTCACGAATGCGAGCGATGTCGTGCAGCGGAATGACTCGATCTGCAGCGCCAGCGACTACGACGATCTCGCGCTCGCCTGAGCACAGCCGCCGGTAGCGTTCGCTCTGGTCGCCGAGTGTCTGGTTCGCGAACATGGAAGCGAGCGCTTCGGCGTACCCCGATGCGCGGGCCTGGGCCACAAACCGGGGAGTCAGGTGTTCGGCCCCGATGGCGGCATACCGTCGCTTGCGTCGGCGCTCAAGCGCGGGGCGGCCGATCCAGCCCATGAGCGGACTGCCGATTCGCGGCAGGGCAAAGACTTTCGCCCATACAGAACCCACCATGAAGTTGAGCAGTGGGGCGACAAGTACCAGCTTCTTGACGAGGGTGGGGCGGAAGTTGGCGATCTCGGCCGCAAGGGCCGCTCCGAACGAGTGCCCGAGGATCGTGATCGGGGCGGTTGCTTGAAGGGAATCGACGACTGCCAATGCCTGTTGAAGGAACAGGTCGAAGTTGTACTCAACCTCAGGGCGGTCCGATAGCCCGTGACCGAAGAGATCGAAGCGCACCACCCGCAGCCCGGCCGCGCGCAAGTGCGGCACCAGGCGGTCGAACTCCCAATGCGGCACGGTCGCGCCGTGCACCAGAACGATGGCTCCTGTCTGGTCCTGGCCTTCGTCGACAAGGTAAGTCAGGCCTGATGGGAGATGCAGGAAGCGCCCGTCGGCCTCACGCCTCAAATCGCTGAGTGACGACATCTACGCGACTCGCCCTGCCTTCCTGCCCGACCACAAATTGCTCATCGCGGCTCTGATGTGCCAACAGGAGTGGCGGGCCCCACCAATTCAAACGCAAAGCGACCGCCAGGATGCACGGTCACGCGCACTGCACGGATGTCCCGCTCACCAGGGACGATCAGTCGGGTGATGTGGGCCAGTGGCTTCTTGTCCAGGGTGAAGGGTTGATCAACCCGAAACCGGTGGCTGTCGCCGTGGACCACCAACACGGGCTTGGCCCATTGGCTGGCCAGTGGCAAAAGCGTCTCGCCGATCACGCGGCGAAAGCCCGACCATGCAGGGTAGTCCTCCCAAGCGTTGCGGGTCTCGAACACGTCCGCCTGAAAGGCCAGCACCAGGGCCTCGGCGTTGGTCTGGCGGGCCTGTTCAAAAGTGGACTCCAGCCAGGCGACGTTGGCCGCGTCGCGCTCGAAGAACTCCCGAACCGCAGCGGGGTCACGAACTTCGAAGTTGTTGTTGCTGCCGGTGATATGCAAAGTGGCAAACAGCACGCCCTGATATTGCCAACGCTGGTTCTCCACGTACCGGCCGTGTACGGGCTGCTGCCTGGACTGGTTCTCGACTGCTACAGGGCGCTGGCCCAGCGAGCGGCCTTCCGTGAAAAAGCGCTGACGCAATGCGGCCAAGCGTTCGAGCGGATCATGCGCGCCGTTGTTGGCGCGGTGGCAATCGGTCCATTCGTTATCGCCAGGGGTGTAAACCAAGGCTCCGGCAAAGCGCTGGAAATGGGCCAACTGGCGAGAGAACTCTTCGTCGCTGCAAGCCGTTGAACCGGACTTGAAGTCGCCCACATGGATCGAAAACGGGGGCGACAGCTGGTTGATGCGCTCGATCAGCGCCTGATAGGGAGCCTGTGAAGCGGATCCGTAAGGCAAGTCGCCCAATGCGACGAACTGGAAGGTCTGGGCCTGCGCAACATTCGGGGCGAACCAGACGGACAAGACCAAGACTGCGGCCAGGCGCACCGTCAGGTACACGGCTAAGCACGCACCCATCAATGCAGCCCGTGGACGACGGAGATGATCAGGCAAGGCAGTACCCTCTAGAACGGCTCGGTGCGAACCTTAACCCAGGGCAGCGGCTGGGATGTCCGGCCGCGCTTCTTTTCTCCGGACTGAAGGGCTGCTCTGGTTCCGAAGGTCTCCTGTCGGCAAACTGGGCACCTTGTGTCGCCGTCACCAGATCGCTGCGCGTGTTGTTGGAAGTCGCCTGAGGTCGCCCCCGTCCGGGAGTCGCAGGGATCGGGTCGCACGGCCCTACGTCGTCTTCCTGCCCATCAGCCAGAGCTCGGCCACGAGCCCAGCCGCCAGCAGCACCGAGGCCACCACGTCGGCAAACACCACCCTGCCGATAGCCGGGTTGTATCCACCGACCGCCATCGCAACGACGATGAAGCTGGCTGCGCTGAAGAGGCCAACGCTCAGCGCGGTGACGCGCAGCCATGGCAGCGCGATCGCACTGAGCATCAGCACACCGAGCACACCGAACAGCAGCGCCCGGTGCTGCATCAGGATGGCGGTGTTCGGGTCGCTCACCCCGATCCCGTAGAGCCTTGCAAGAGTGCCCACCCCCATCACGCCGGGGACGGGCAGCAGGTGAACGATGCCTGCCACGAGCAGGGCGACGATGGAGACGTACTTCATCGGTTTCCTCTGGGTTGATTCAGTCGCTGTTGGGTAGGGGGTAGAGCGCCGGCCTGATGTCCCATGGTCTCGGACATCTGTTGCGCGAAGCCCGTGCGTGGGTTGCGAGCCGGCACGGCGTGTCTCGACACCACGTCGATGCGCAGCGCAGACCTGCTGGCGACTGACCCAGTGGCAGCAACGCAACATCGTGCAGCGGACACCCCACGGCCCGCACCTCGTTGCGGCCCGCCGGCGTGGGTTCGAGAATGCCGAACTGGGCCGTCACGAAGGCGGGCTTGGCGATCGCGCCGAAACCGATGACGGTGAGTCCGGTGATCCCGAGAAGGGCAGGAGGGTGTTGCATGGAGCGCAGCCACAGCGAAATCGATGCCGTCATCGTGTCGGAGCACGACGCTTCAGGCTTTCAAGAATCGCCTGTATTGCCGCGCATCTGTGTGGGGCCGGCGCGTGCGCTGTACGCCGGCCCGGGGCTTGACCTTTCGCCTCATTTGAACGTGGCGACGACGATCGCGGTCTCTCTGCGGCAGCCCTTTGATCTGCGGACGTGGACAAAGCGATGGAGCTGGTCGCCGTGGCGCTCGGAGCTCAACTGCGTCATCCCGTCGCAGACGCTGCATCACCTGAAGAGCCCTGGGCCCATGGCCTTCCTTTACCTGGACCCGCTCACCGACCGTCGGCACCCGCTGTCAAAGACCGACCTGCTGCGCGGCCGTGAGAGTGTGCGGCTGGTGGGTCCGCGGATCAGCCTCGACGAAGCCTTCGCCGCTTTTGGGCTGATGCCTCACACCCCGCGGGATGCACGCATCGCCCGCGTCGTGCTTGAAATCGAACGCCAGCCCGACGCCTTCGGCCGTTTGCAAGACGCTACCGCGCTGGCATGCCTGTCACCGTCGCGCTTCAGGGCGCGCTTCGACGCGGAGCTTGGCCTGCCTTTCCGCCGCTATCGCCTGTGGCGGCGCATGGCCACCGTGATGCGCACGGTCGCCGCTGGCGGCAGCTTGACCGAAGCCGCCTATGCCGCCGGGTTCTCAAGTTCGGCCCACCTGAGCAGCACGTTCAAGCGCATGTTCGGCCTGACGGCCAGCGACCTGCTGGCATTGGGTGTGGCGATCGACGTGTCTGAAGACAAGGTGCTGTCTAGGTAGGAGCACCTCAGCCCACCCGAGGTCAGCTGGACCTAGCTGTACCTTGTAGAGAGAGCTGCCGTTCGGGCCAGCGGTGGTGGCCCGAACCGAACGTCGGCTTGAGGACGGATGCCGTGAGTACGCCCACCGGCTCCGCCCGGCTGCTCACGCTGCACAGCGTGCTTTCAGACCCGCGAACCCGCCCTTTGCGGCATCACCTGAGGTGCCGCGCCTCGTCTGCGGCTTTCTTGAACCACAGCGCGTGCACGGTGGCGGCGATGATGCGCAGGTCGCTCCACAGGCTGGCCTGCTCGGCGTAGGCCACGGCCTCGCGCAGTTTGGCCGGCAGCAGCTCCTCACGGTAGGTGCGCTCGGGGTCGGCTGCAGCCGCCAGCACGCGGGCTTCGTCGGCCAGCTTGAGCGACACCGGGTCGGTGATGCCCGGGCGCACCGAGAGGACGCGCTCGCGCAGGTCTGCCGGATAAAGCGCCACGTACTGCGGCACCTCGGGCCGCGGGCCCACCAGGCTCATGTGGCCCCTGAGCACATCGATGAGCTGCGGCAGTTCGTCCAGCTTGGTGCGGCGCAGCCAGGCGCCCACGCGGGTGATGCGCGGATCCTGCCCGATGGTGAGCGCCGGGCCTTGCGCGGGCGCATCCTTCACCATCGTGCGGAACTTGCGGATGCGGAACGGCCGCCCGCCGCGGCCCACGCGCTCCTGGCGGAACAGCACCGGGCCGGCCGAGTCCCAGCGGATGGCCAAGGCGATCAGCGCGAACACCGGCGCCAGCAGCACCAGCGCGAGCGCGCTGAACAGCAGATCAAAGATGCGTTTGGGCATGAACAGGGCAGCATACCGTGGCCATACTGGGCCTTCGACGCGGCTGCACGCCGCTCGAGGCTGCAGACGTGCTGGCGGACCCGGCGACATCCAGGCCTGCTTCTCGGGATAATGGATCGACAGGGAGCCCACAGGACTTCGCAGGTGACTTCAGATCGCCGCGGCTCGTCAAACTTGGCGATGGCCGCCCCGCATGTCCTCCCCGCATGTACTCCTTTCATTCACGCACCGCAGGTACATGTGCACCTTCTCCCGTGATGGCCAGGCCATCCTGATTGCATGAACGCCTTTACCGATACCCCGCATGCCCTGCATGCGCCTTCTTCCATGCGCCGCCCCGCGCGCTCGCGCCGTGAGCGCTGCGTCGCCTTGGTGGATGCCCGTTACCTGGCCTGGCTGGCCGATCAGGACGACGCCGCCCGCCCGCGGCTGGACCGCCTCCAGGCCTGCCTGGAAGCCGCGCTGGACGCGCAGGCCTTCCCGGCCGAGATCTCCCGCCTGTACTGGTACGCCAGCGAACGTCCGGAGCGTGTGCTGCCGGGCATCGTGCACCGCTGGGTGGCCCCTGAGACATCGGACGCCGGCGCCTCGCTGACCTTGGCCATGGCGCGTGACCTGATGGCGCTGGCCGAGCACCCGGGTTACGACCGCGTGGTGCTGCTGACCGACGACGATCGCCTGCTGCCCGTGGTGGACGCGGTGCAGTTGCAGGGCGTGACCGTGTGCCTGGTGGGCGATGAGACGGCCGAGGATCTGGACGCCTTGGCGAAGTCCGACGCCGCCTGGTCGGCCCTGCTGCGACAGGCGGACGAGCGCTGCATCGTGCGCGGAAGGGACCTGGCCCGCGCGGTGTGGGGCGACGGGGTGGTGACGATTGAGCGATCGGGCCCCGCGGCCGGGCGCGATGGTCGTGAACTGCGAGACCTCCGGGAAGGCCGTGAAAGCCGTGAGGGCCGCGAGAGCCGCGATTGGGGCGCCCGCCCCGGCCACGGTGACCCCCGGGCCGGGCGGTTGCGGCCCATGGGGCCCTCTCAGGAGGAACTCCAAGAGATGCGCCAGGCGCTGCAGCCCATGATCAGCACCTGGTGGGACGACCTGCCGGTAGAGGACCGGCAGGAACTGGAAGACGAGCTGCCCACCTCGCGCGGCCTGCCACAGGAGGCCGACCGTCACCTGTTGCTGAGCCTGAGCCAGCAGCTCGGGCGCCCGCTGACACCGAATGAAAAGAAAGTGATGCGGGAACTGGCGCGCGACACGGCACTGGGCCCGCAGGGCGTGCCCGTCGCCAACGCTGCGCACGCCGCAGCGCACGCAGCAGCACAGGCACCCCACGCCACGAGCGCCACGCCCGACGCCGGAACGGTGCCGGGCGCCGATGCCGAGGAAGAAGCGGCGAAGAATGCAGCCTGAACGTGGCCTGCACGCCGCCGGAAAGGGACTGAATCGGCCTTAAGCGGCCCGCAATGCGGACCGAAGCGCGTGCGCCACGCGCTGGACATCGCCCTCGGTCATGCGGGTGTACAGCGGCAGGCTGAGCATGCGCTCGTAGGCGCGCTGGCTGTTCGGAAACTGCCCCGGGCGCAGGCCGTACCGGTCACGCCAGTAGGGCTGCAGGTGCAGCGGGATGTAGTGCACGCTGCAGCCGATGCCCTGGGCATACAGGGCCTCGATCAGCCGGTCGCGCCCCAGGGGCGCGCCGTCGATCAGCCGCACCACGTACAGATGCCAGGCATGCACATCGCCCGGCGCCGGGCCGGCCGGCAGCTGCAGCGGCAGGCCTTGCAAGGCCTGCGCGTACCAGGCCACCAGCTGTTCGCGCTTGCGCTGGAACTCGTTCGCCCGGCGCAACTGGTGGATGCCCAGCGCCGCCGCAATGTCGGTGAGGTTGTACTTGAAGCCGGGCGCCACGATCTCGTAGTACCAGCTGGGCACCTGGGCGCTGAAGCGGTCGAAAGCGTCACGGCTGATGCCGTGCAGGCGCATCACGCGGGCGCGGGCGGCCAGCGCCGGGTCACGCGTGACCAGCATGCCGCCTTCGCCCGTGGTGATGGTCTTGTTGGCGTAGAAGCTGAAAACCGTGGCGTCGCTGGGCAGCGTGCCCACCAGCGCGCCGCCGCTGGTGGTGGGCAAGGCATGCGCCGCGTCTTCCACCACCTTCAGGCCATGCTTGCGCGCGATGGCCAGCAGACGCGGCATGTCCGCCGCCCGCCCCGCGAAGTGCACCGGCACGAGGGCCCGCGTGCGCGGGCCGATGGCGGCCTCCACCGCTGCGGGGTCGATGTTGAGCGTGACGGGGTCGCAGTCCACCAGCTTCACGTCTGCGCCCAGGTAGCGCACCACCTCGGCGGTGGCGGTGAAGGTGTGGGTGGTGGTGATGACCTCGTCACCCGGGCCGATGCCCAGGGCCTCCAGCGCCAGGTGCAGGCCGGCCGTGGCCGAGTTCACCGAGATGCTCTGCAGCGCGGCATCACCCATGAAGGCACTGAAATCGGCCTCGAAGCGCTTGGCCTTCGGGCCGGTGGTGACCCAGCCGGACTTCAGCGTCTCCACCACCTCGGCAATCTCCTCGTCGCCGATCTCCGGCAGGGCGAAGGGCAGGAAGGGCAGCGCCGGCGGGGCGGCGGGCGGTGGCACAGGAGAGGCGGACAAAGGGGGTTCTCTTGGACAGGGGCGGCAGGGGTTGCGCGGTGCCTGCCGGTGTTCAGGCGGGTTGCAGGCTCGATTCGACCACGACACGCGCCAGCCAGGCCTTCACCTCGGCATCTTCGCGGGGCCGGGGGTCCTCGGCCCAGGCCAGCAGCGCCTGCAGCTCGGCGGCGGCCTGCGCGTCCTCGGCCAGGCGCGCCACGCGCAGGCGCGGCACCGCCGTGGGCACCGTGGTCTCGTTGTCGGCCAGCAGTTCCTCGTAGAGCTTCTCCCCGGGGCGCAGGCCAGAGAACTCGATGCCGATCTCGTCCTCGGTGTGGCCCGCCAGGCGGATGAGCTGGCGCGCCAGGTCCAGGATGCGCACAGGTTCGCCCATGTCCAGCACCAGCACCTGGCCGGATTCGCCCGTGGCCGCGGCCTGCAGCACCAAACGCGCCGCCTCCGGGATGGTCATGAAGTAGCGAATGATCTCGGGGTGCGTGACCGTGACCGGGCCGCCGCGCGCGATCTGCTCCTTGAACTTGGGGATGACGCTGCCGCTGCTGCCCAGCACGTTGCCGAAGCGCACCGCCATGAAGCGCGTGACCGGGTGCTGCTCGGCCAGCGCGCGCAAGGCCATCTCGGCGGCACGCTTGGTGGCGCCCATCACGTTGGTGGGGTTCACCGCCTTGTCGGTGCTGATGAGCACGAAGCGCTCGGCACCCGCCTGCGCCGCGGCCTGCGCCGCGCTCCAGGTGCCCAGCGTGTTGTTGCGCAGCGCCGCCCAGGCATTGCCCTGCTCCATCAAGGGCACGTGCTTGTAGGCCGCGGCGTGGAACACCACCTGCGGCCGCCAGCGCTGGAACACGCTGCCGATCTGCAGCGCATCCTTCACATCGGCCACCAGGCGCACCAGTTCCAGGGCGGGGAACTGCTCGCTCAGTTCCTGCTCGATGGTGTAGAGGTTGAACTCGCTCAGCTCCACCAGCACCAGCCGAGCCGGCCCCTGGCGCGCCACCTGACGGCACAGCTCTGCGCCGATGCTGCCGCCGGCCCCGGTGATGAGCACCGTGCGGCCGCCCAGCACGCCGTGCAAGCCCGCCTCGTCCAGCGCCACGGGCTCGCGGCCCAGCAGGTCTTCGGGTTCGATCTCCCGCACGCGCGAGACCTCCAGCCCCGTGCGCAGTTCCTCCGCGCTGGGCACCGTCAGCACATGCAGGCCGGTGCGGGCCGCACGCTCCAGCAGCGCGCGCTTGGCCGCGCCGCGCAGCGAGGGCAAGGCCACCACCAGGTGGGTGGCGGCCGCGCGCCATGCGGGGTCGTCCATGCGCGCCAGCGGGCCCAGCACCGGCACGCCGGCGATGCGCGCGCCGTGCTTGCTGGGGTCGTCGTCCAGCAGGGCCACCACCGTCCAGCCCTGCTGGTGGATGCCGGCCAGCAGGCGCCGGGCCGCCTCGCCCGCCCCCAGCACCACGGCACGCCGCCCGGCCCCCTCGGCCCCGCCCGTGATGCGCAAGCGGGCGTGCTCGTAGACCATGCGGTAGGCGATACGCACCAGGCACACACCCATCAGCGCCACCACCGGGTGCAGCGCCAGCACGGCGCGCGGCACCTTGCTCAGGCCCAGGGCCAGCACTGCCGTGGCGGCCAGCGCCCCCGCCGCGGCGCAGGCCAGGGTGAGGCGGCGGATGTCGCCAAAGCCGGCAAAGCGCCACATGCCCTGCGGCACGCGAGCCAGCGCAAAGGCGGCGAGGTAAGTGATGACTATGCCCAGAAGCACCCAGGCGTCGTAGCTCGGGCGGGCGCTCCACCAGCGGTCAAAGCCCAGGCGGAACAGATAGGTGACGTTCCAGGCGACCGCAATCACCAGCGCGTCGACCAGCAGCGACAAGGGCTCGCGGTGCGGCCGCAGGCGGGCGAGCAAGCGGTCGAGCCGGTGCCAGGGCGTGTCCTGCCGGGCTTGTCCCCGGGTGTCGGAGCGCGGGGGCTGCATCGTCATTTCTGCACCCAGGCCAGCACATGGGTGCGCAGCACCGGCAGTGTGTTGAGCAGCGTCCACAGCGCGGGGTGCACGCGCGCGGCCGCACGGCCCAGCGGCGGGGCCAGCGTCAGCCGCTGCGCCCGAACTTGGCCTTGCGGAAACAGTTGGCGGATGCGCGCCACGGACACGCCACGCACGTCGGGGTTGCGCGGGTTGTCCACAGTGAAGTCGTACCAAAGCACCCCGCCACCAGGCTTGACGGCCCGCCAGACGGCATCGGCCAGTTGCTGCTGGAAGGCATCGTCCAGCAAGGAGGAAAACACCGTGGAGAGCAGCACCACATCGGCCTGGCCTTCGGGCAGGGGCTGCTGCGACGCATCCCCGCCCAGCAGCGTCACGGCCGGCGGCAGGCTGCGCCTGGCCGCCTCCAGGCGCTCGGGCAGCAGTTCCACGCCGCTCAGGTGCTCGGGCGCGAAGCCCAGGCGCAGCAGCTCCTGCAAGTTGCCGCCGCTGCCGCAGCCCACTTCCAGCAGTCGACGGTCGGCCAGTGAATGCCAGCCCAGCCGGGCGAACAGGCGCAGCATGGCGCGCTGACGTTCCTGCACCGTCAGCCAGACATCGGGTTGCAGCAGGCTGTAGCGGTCGGTCACCGCGCGGCGCGCGTAGCGCTCGGCCACGGCGGCGGCTTCATCGGCGGTCCGGTCGGTGTCCGGCAGGGTCATGGCGCGGCCTTCCGGAATGAGGCCAGGGACACCCCTGCGCGACCGGTCGGAGTCACGCAGGCACCCCCACCGCCGCCAGGAATTGCCGGGCCAGAACCGGGTAGGCGTGGTGCTGCAGCACATGGGCCCGGCCCCGCTCGCCAAGTTGCCGCCGCTCGCTCGGGCTCAGGGCAGCCAGCTGGCGCAGACCGTGCGCCACGTCCTCCGGCGATTCGGGCGCCACCGTCAGGCCGCAGCCGGACTCGGCCACGGGGTCATTGCCGGCCTCCACCGAGTGCAGCACGGGCCGCGCCGCCATCATGTAGTCCATCAGCTTGTTGGGCGCAATGCCGAAGCGGTACAGCGGCTGGCGCTGCCAGCCCAGGTAGGCGATGTCGATGGCGGCCAGGAACGCCGGCACCTGGGCCTTGGGGATGGGCGGCAGCATCGCCACGTGGGTCAGCCCTTCGTCGGCGATGCGAGCGGCCAGGCGCTCGCGCTCGTGGCCGTCGCCCACCAGCACGAAGCGCAGCGGCCGGTCGGCCAGCAGGCGGGCCGCGTCCAGCAGCACGTCCAGCGCGTTGGGCAGGCCCATGGAGCCGGCATAGCCCACGATCACCGCACCAGCGCGGCGGGCCGCTTCCAGGGCCTGGTCCACATCGGCGCGCAGGGGTTCGGGCTGGGCCGACCACTCTTCGGGGCTGATGCCGTTGGGCACGATGGACAGCTTCTTCAGGTCCAGCCCCCGGCTCGCCATATGCGCGTGCACCTTGGGCAGCATGGACACCACGGCGTCGCTGTGGCGGTAGGCGGCGTCCTCGGCCGACTGGCAGATGAGGGCGAAGGGGTGCCAGGGCGACATGCCCGACAGCTCCACGGGCGACAGCGGCCACAGGTCGTGCACCTCGTGCACCAAACGTGCGCGCGCCAACTGCGCGATACGCCGGGCCACCCAGGTGTCCATGGGATAGGTGCTGGAGGAGATCACCACATCGGGCTGGAAGCCTGCCGCGAGCGCGGGCGCCTGCGACCAGAGTTGTTTCAGGAACGACCACACATTGCGCATGCGCGGCCAACCGTTGCCGCTGTAAGCGGGGGTGGGCAGCCAGCGGTAGTGGATGCCGTCCACGGTCTCTTCGCCGGGCGAGGGCTGGCGCGCGCGGTAGTGGGACTGCGCCGCGGCCACGATCACCACCCGGTGGCCCAGGCGCACCCACTCCCGGGCCAGGTAGTACGGGCGGTACTCCATGCCCAGCGCGGGTGTGCCGGCGTAGTGGTTGACGAGCAGGATGTTCAAGGCGGACAGCGAGCGACAGGGTTCGTGCGGCGGGCCGGGTCAGGGTGCACTCACGCTCGCCTGCGGCAGCAGGCTGCGGTAGAGCGCCAGCAGTTCGGCCTCGGCGCGCGGCCAATGGTAGTGGGCGTGGACGGCCTCGCGCCCGGCGCGGCCCATCGCCTGCGCCGCCGCGGGGTCGTCCAGCACCTGCCGGATGGCCTGGGCGACGGCGGACGGGTCGGACGGGTCCACGCACAGGCCGCAAGCGTGCCGCTGCACGATGTCGCGCCACAGGGGAAAGTCCGAGGCGATCACCGGCAGGCTGGCCGACATGTACTCGAACATCTTGATGGGCAGGGAGTCCAAGTAACTCGGCAGCGGCAGCAGGGTGACGAGCCCGGCGCGCGAGCGCGCCATCACCTCGCGCACGCCCTCGCGGCCCAGCACGCCCAGGTAGTCCACCTGGGCCCAGCCCGGCTCGGCGCGCAGGGCGGTCTCGGTGGCGGCGTCCTCGAAGCGTCCGCACAACAGCAGGCGCACGCCGGGCAGGTGGGTGAGCGCGCGCACCATGCTGAAGGCACCACGTGTAAGAAAGATGCCGCCCACGTAGCAGACCGCGTTCTCGCGCGGCGGGACGCCTGGCGGGGTGGCCAGCCCGGCGTCTGCCAGAGGGCCCTCACAGATGCGATGGGCCGCGTGCGTGCCGGTGGAGGAGGTTGCGGTGTCGGGCGCCAGCTCGTCCAGGAAGGGGAAGTTGCTGACGTTCACGCTGCGCCTGGCCACGGCGGCAAAGCGCTGCGTGATGTGCGGCGTGGCGCCCACCACGGCAGCAAGCTGCCGCACCCGATGGTTCTCATAGACCTCGAAGGCCGCACTCAAGGGGCGCCGTGCCCAGGCCGGTATCCACTGCTTGGTGAGCAACTGGCGCGGCACGTCCTCGTGCGCGTCGTACACCACCGTCAGCCCCTCGCGCGCCAGCTTCGCGCCCAGGGGCAGCAACTCGGGGTCGTGCAGGTGCACCAGGGCGGGGTGGAGGGCGCGCACCGCCGCCAGCGCCTTGGCCGGCTGCTGCCGCATGCGCGCCAGGCGTCCCGCCGGCCGGGGGCCGATGTCCACGATGCGCACGCCCTGCACCTCAGCGTCACCCAAGCCGTCGCCCACCACCTGCACCACCTCGTAGCCCGCCTGCGCCAGCGAGACGCATTCCTTGCGGAAGATGCGGATGTCGTCGCGCGGGTGCACGGTGGTGAGGTGGACGATGGGGCGGCGAGACGAGGCCAGGCGCTGGTGCAAGGCCAGGAACTGCTGGATGTTGGCCGCAAGCGTGGCGCGTTGGGCGATCAGGGTCTCGTTCAGGGGCCGGCCGCTTGCGTCCCAGCCGCCCTCGGACCACCAGCGCGCACCGCGCACCAGGGCTTGGGCCAGCGCGTCCACCAGCGGTGCAGCAAGCACCGCGGACCCCTGCCCGACGATGAGCCCGTTCTCCCCGTCGCGCACCCACTCACGGTTGGCAGGCAGGTCGGCCAGCACCGGCAGGCAGCCTGCGGCCATGGATTCGAGCAGGCTGACCGAAGTGCCGTCGGATTCGGGCACGCTCACGAACAGCGCGCTGCGGCGGTAGGCCCGGGCCAGCTCAGGGGTGCTCAGCAGTCCCGTGAATTCCACGCGGTCGGCCACCCCCAGGGATTGCGCCAGTTCGTGCAGCGCCGGGGTCTGCTCCCCCGCCGCTGCCACCTCCAGCAGCCAGCCCGGCAGCAGCGGCGCGGCCTGGGCGAAGGCGCGCACGATGGCGTCGATGCGGTACAGCGGCTTGTGCAGCCGGCACGACAGGATGCGGCGCTCGCGCACCACGGCCCCGAGATCAGCCTCGGCGGGCGGCGCGTCGATGCCCAGCGGAATCCACTCCTGCAGGGGCAGCGCGCCGGCCCCGGCGATGGCCTGCGCAGCCTGCAGCAGCACCCGGGCATCGGCCGTCCAGGCGGCCGCACCGCGCAGCGCGGAGCGCACCAGGGCACGCTGCCACCAGCCGCGGTGCGGCAAGCTCAGCACGTCCGAGCCCCAGAGGGTGAGCACCACCGGCACGCCCGTGGGCCGCGCGGCGCGCACCGCATGCCAGGCCGTGGCGTCGGCCTGGTGCACGTGCACCACCGCGGGCTGCCAGCGTTCGATCAGCGCACGCAGGCGCTGCGGGGTGCGCGCGTCCGCCAGCCGCAGGCTCATGAAGACCTGTTCGCGCAGACGTTCGTGGGTGAGCAGCGGTGTTGCGCCATTCGTCACCAGCACCACGTCGCGCCCCGCCTCGCACAGACCGGCCACGAAGCGCCGCACGTGCACCGAATGCGGGCCTACGACGAGCACGGGACGGGGGCCCGTGAGGGCGTCCTGGCGAAGGGCCATCATTTCTGGCAAGTGGAACGCAGCAGGCGTCGTTGGTCGACAGGTTTTCGGAAGGGCCTTGACGGTCCGGCCAGCGTCAGGCGCGTCGCGCCGCGCGGATCGCCACGTCGTGATAGACCTGGGCCTGCAGCGCCGCGCTGTCGGCCGCCCGCGCACGGGCGGTCTCACGCCCGGCCAGCCAGCCTTCCACGGCACCGCGGGCGGGCCAGGCGGCACCCCAGCGCAAGTAAGCGGCACTGGGCCGCGTGAGGGTGGCCAGGCGAATGCGCTGAACCTCCTGCACGTCGAAATGCGGGGCCAGCGCGTCCAGGTAGTCCTGCTCGGACGTGCTGTGGCTCACCGAGCCGGAATGGCGGCCCGAGGCACTGGCCTGCTCGATCATCAGCAGTTCCCCACCGGCTTGCAGCACCCGCGCCAGTTCGGCCACGGCCGCGCGCAGGGCCTGGCCGTCGGCGGTGGTCAGGCACTGCAGCACGCCCACGGTGAGGCAGCCGTCGAAGCGGCCGCTGTCCAGGGGCAGCGGCAGGTCGGGCGCGTGGGCGAAGGTGGCGGGCCCGCCAGGATGCAACTGGCGGGCGGCCTCGATCATGGCGGCCGAGCTGTCCACGCCGCAGTAGGCGGTGCCGGCGGCGGTGATGCGCCGTGCGAAGCGGCCGATGCCGCAGCCGTAGTCCAGCACTTCACGCCGGCTGCGCGCCCAAGGCTGCACCACGCCCCACTGGATGCGGTCGATCAGGCCGTTCTTCAGGCCGTTACGGTCCCCGGGGTCGATCACCGACTGCAGACCCACCCCTTGCCGGGCCCGTTCGTCCCAGTCCACTTCAGCCATCTCTTCCCCTTGGGGACCTGCCCCTTGGTGACCCGCTGTCACCGCACATTCGCCCGCCCGGCCCTTGCCGAGCGCAACCCGCGATTATCCCGGCCGGGCCCGCAGGCCACGCGCCCGCTGCAGCCACCGCCAGGCGGTGGACTCCCATTGCAAGGCGCTGTAGGCCAGCGGCTGGGCGCCGAACTCCTCCTTGAAGCGCTGCACCTGCGGCAGGCCTTCGCTGGCGCCCAGGTTGAGCACCGGTACGCCGCGCGCGCACAGGTCCTGGATCACCGCGTCCATCAGGCGCACCATGGGGTGGGCGGCCTTCTGGTCCTCGTCGATGCGCGACACCCCCTGCCAGTACAGCGCCTGGTGGCGGCTTTCCAGGATCACCACCGCGCAGGCCAGGCGGCCCTGCACATGGTGGGTCCAGATGCGGACGGCAGGGCTGTGTAAAAGGTCGAGAAAGAGCTGGCGCGGATAAGGCCAGGCACCGGCACGGCCCCAACGCTGCAGCGAGTGGGCGTAGACCTCGAAATAGGGTTGCAGGTCCGCCTCGGTGCGGGCCTGGGCGATGCGGCTGTCGATCTTCACCGGCTTGGCGACCTGGTTGCGTTTGGTGGCGTGGTAGCCGCGGCGCAGCGCCGGCAGTCCCGGGCGCAGGTCCAGCAGGTGCGTCTGTCGCGGCAGCACGCGCCAGCCCTGCGCAGCAGCCCGCTCGGCCAAACGCGCGGCCTCGGGGCACAGCGGGTTGAGCTGCACCCGCACCTGCGAGGCTCGGCCGGGTGCACGGTTCAGGAAATCGGCCAGGGCCTGGGCCTGCTGCGGGTCAGCGCACACCGGCGCGTACAGCCCGTAAGGCGCCCACTCCCACCGCCTCAAGCCCAGCCGGCGCTGCTCAAACAGGCCGTGCGGCTCCAGCACCTGCAGGCCTGCGGCCCGGCCTATGGCCGCGCGCAAGACCGGGTCGTCAAAGAGGTCCTCCAGCGAAGGGACTGCAGCCATCAATTCAGCCATGCGCCCTTCCCCGGCCCAGCACGTAGCGGAACTCGAACCACGTGGACAGCGCGTTGTAGGCCGTCATGCCCAGGGCCAGCAGCCACAGGGTGGGGGTCACCTCACCAAAGGCCCACCAGCCCCCCACCAGCAACGCGAACGCCAGCACCGTGCCCGCCAGGCCCAGGGAGAAGTCCAGCCCGAAGCGCTCCTTCACCAGGTACAGCACGCTCAGCGGTGCGGCCACGAAGGCCGAGAGGATCCAGGGCGACAGCGCCCGCAGGTAGGTGCCCACCTCGCCCCAGGCCGCGCCAAAAGCCCAGGCGTAGGCGCTATCGGGCACCAGCAGGAGCAGCGGCCAGGCCACGAGCACCCCGGTGGTGGACACCGCCAGGATGCGCAGCGCATCGCGCCGCAGGCGCTCATCGTCATGGCGGTGGCTGGCGGCGCGCGGGTAGTACACCTGGGAGACCGCACCGCTCACCAGCCCCAGCGGCGCTTTCAGCAAGCGCGTGGAGAAGGCGTAGTAGGCCGCGGCAGGGGCGCCGAAGAAGTGCGCAATCAACAGGGGCAGCCCCGAACCTTGCGCGGCGTCTGACAGTACATGCGGCACGTTGAACAGCGTCAGGCGCCGGAAGTGGCGCATCAGCCGCCACATCTGGTGTGGCCGTGCGCGACGGCGGAAGCCCGTCTGCGACAGGCCCTGCACCAGCACGCCCAGCGCAATGAGCTGGCCCGCCAGCGTGGCCACCACCAGGCCCAGGGCCTGCGCGCCCCACAGCGGCACCCAGGCCAGCGACAGCAGCGCCGTGGCGGCGGCCTGCACGATGCGCGACAGCGACAGCCGCCGATACGCCTGCACCCGCGCGGCCCAGTTGCCCAGCACCTGCACGGCGCCGCCGAGCAGCACGTACAGGGGCAGCAGGGCCAGGGCCGGCTCGCGCGCGGGGGGATGCACCGTCCAGACCAGCGCCACCACCGCAGCGCACAGCGTGGACAGCACGGCGGCGATGCCCAGGCTGCCCCAGGCCACCGCCGAGGCCGCGCGCAGGCTGGCCGGCAGCGCGATGGCCACCTCGAAACGCGCGCAGACCACCGGCAGCACGAAGCCGCCCCAGGCCAGAAAGATGACGAAGCCGCCATACAGCTCGGGCGGGTACAGCCGGGTGATGAAGGGCAGCGCCGCCAGCGCGATGGCCTGCGCCAGCGCCGTGCCACCGGCCACCGTGAAGACGCTGGAGAGGAAGGAGCGCGACATGCAGCGTCGCCCGTGGCGCGGGGGGTGGGCCGCGTCAGCGCAACGCGTCGCGCAGGGCGGCCACCACACGGTCCTGGTCGGCCTCGGTGAGGTCGGCGCTCATGGGCAGGCTGAGCACGCGGCCCGCCACGTCCACGCTCACCGGGCAGCAATCGGGGCAGCAGTGCGCCGCGTAGGCCACCTGGTGGTGCAGCGGCTTGGGATAGTGCACGGCGGTGGGGATGCCCGCGTCCTTGAGTGCCGCCTGCACGCGGGCGCGCTCGTCCACGAACACCGTGTACTGGCCCCAGACGCAGTCACGGTCGGGCATGACGGTGAGCGTGCGCAGGCCGGGCAGGCCCTGCAGCGCGGCGGTGTAGCGCGCACCCAGGGAGGCGCGGCGCTGCAACTCCCACTCGAAGCGGGGCAGCTTGCCAAGCACGATGGCGCACTGCAGCGTGTCCATGCGCCCGCCCACGCCAATGCGGGTGTGGGTGTAGCGCGCGCTCTGGCCGTGCACGCGGATCTCGCGCGCAGCCCGGGCCAGCGCATCGTCATCGGTAAACAGCGCGCCGCCGTCGCCGTAGCAGCCCAGGGGCTTGCTGGGGAAGAAGCTGGTGCAGCCGATGGTGGACAGCGCGCAGGATCGCCGGCCCCGGTAGCTGGCGCCGAAGCTCTGCGCCGCGTCTTCGATCACGGCCAGGCCGTGGCGCGCGGCGATGGCGTTGAGCGCGTCCATGTCGGCCACCTGGCCGTACAGGCTGACGGGCATGATGGCGCGGGTGCGCGGCGTGATGCGCGCTTCCACCAGGGCCACATCCAGGTTGCAGGTGCCGGGCTCCACGTCCACGAACACCGGCTTGCCGCCCAGCAGCACGATGACCTCACCCGTGGCCGCGAAAGTGAAGGGGCTGGTGATGACCTCGTCACCGGGTTTCAAGTCCAGCGCCATCAGCGCGATCAGGAGCGCCTCGGTGCCGCTGGCCACGGTGACGCAGTGGCGGCTGCCAGTGAAGGCAGCCAGGGCGGCTTCCAGCTCTGCCACCTCAGGGCCCATGATGTACTGGCCGTGGTCGAGCACTCGCTGAATGCGCCCATCGATGTCGCCTTTGAGCGTGGCGTACTGGGTTTTCAGGTCGGTGAACTGCATCGGATCAGATCGGGTTCAGGCTCTCGCCTTCGAGACGGTAGCGCGTCCCCGTCGCCGGGCAGGCCGCTTCCAGCACCTGGCCCGCGGGGGCACGGGCGGGCAGGGCCAGGCGCTCGCCGTGCGCGCTCATCCAACCCACGCGGCGTGCCGGCACGCCCACCACCAGCGCGTAGGCCGGCACATCACGCGCGACCACGGCGCCCGCGCCCACGAAGGCGTACTCGCCCACCGTGGTGCCGCAGACGATGGTGCAGTTGGCCCCCAGCGTGGCGCCGCGCCGCACCCGCGTGGGCCGGTACTCGGCCTTGCGCACCACGGCCGCGCGCGGGTTGTGCACATTGGTGAACACCATGCTGGGCCCGCAGAAGACGTCATCCTCCAGCGTCACCGCGTCGTACACCGACACCTGGTTCTGGATCTTGACGTTGCGGCCGATGACCACGTCGTTGCCGACGAACACCCCCTGCCCCAACGAGCAGCCCTCGCCAATGCGCGCCCCGGCGCACACATGCGCGAAGTGCCACACCCGCGTGCCGGCCCCGATCTGCGCCCCCTCGTCGACGATGGCACTGGGGTGGGCCCAGAAGGCCTGCGGCGCGGAAGTCGAAAGCACAGAAGCGCCAGCCGTCATAGCAACTGCACCTTGGGCAGCCCACGCATCTTGCGGTCGAAGGTAAAGAGCGTGTCCAGATCGCTCGCCTGGGCCCGCGCGGCGAGCAGGCAGTCCGCGAAATCAGCCTGGCCCGCAGCGTACAGCGCCACGGCAGAGCTCACTTCTTCCCTGCCCTCCAGACAGACGGTGGCGTGCGAGGCCAAGGCCCGCAACGCCGCCAGCACCTGCGCGCGCGGTCGGGCGTAGGTGCGGCTCAACACCCACACCAGTTCCACCAGCACCGTCTGCGAGACCCAGATCGAACCGGGCTCGGGCGCCTGGCGGTCGAACAGCTCCCGCGCGCGGGCCAACTGCGCCGCGTCATCGGCCACCAGCAGACGGACCAGAACATTGGTGTCAACGGCGATCATGCCCGGGGGCGGCGCGAGTCGACGGCCGGCGCACTGGCGCGTTCAGACACCGCCTGCGCCACGCCCTCCTCCATTTCCTGCAGCGTGCGCGGTCGCTCGCCCGGCACCGCCAGCAACCCGGCCAGGCCGGAAGACCCCGCTTCCAGCTTGCGCACGCGCAAGGAACCGTCCTCCAGCGGATCGATCTCCAGCCGCTGGCCAGGTGCGATGCCCAGACGCTGGCGCAAGGCATGGGGCAGGGTGATCTGGCCCTTGTCGCTGACGGTGACCTGCATGGCAGAAAGTAGAAATTGAATCGGAAGGCTTCCTGAATTCTGCCAGACCGCCGAAATTCAGAAGAATCAGCAGCGATCAGAACACCAGCGGCAAGCCCACGCGCACGCCATCGCGGGCGCTGCGGTAGGCGGCGATGATGACTTCCAGCGAGCGCAGGCCTGAATAGCCGTCCACCTGGGCCTGGGCTTGGCCGCGCAGGGTGTCGATGACGTTGGCGTAGTACAGCGGGTGGCCGAAGCCGTAGACCGAGGTGGGAGCGTAGCTGGCGTCCCTCGCCGTGTCGTCCTCCGGTCGGTGCTCGTCGAACTCCCAGTGCTCGATGCGGTTCACGGCCACGCCGCCGATGCGCACCGTGCCGCGCTCGCCCAGCACGGTGATGCTGCCTTCCAGGTTCTTCGGGTAGGTCAGCATGCTGACGTTGATGGAGGCCAGGCCGCCGGCGCGCAGGCGCAGGCTCATTACGCCGCTGTCCTCGGCCTCGATGTCGCGCAACTGCGTGGCGGTGTAGGCGTGCACGTTGTCCACCGGACCCACCAGCCAGTCCACCATGTCCACGTAATGGCTGGCCTGGTTCATGAAGGCCCCGCCATCCAGGTCCCAGCGGCCGCGCCAGGGCGCGTCGTCGTAGTAGCTCTGCGGGCGGGTCCAGAAGACGTTGACGGTGACCATGTGGATGCGACCGAAGCGCCCGGCATCGATGGCCTTCTTCAGCAGCTGCATCGTGGCATTCAGCCGGTTCTGCTTGACCACGAAGAGCTTCACGCCGGCGTCGCGGCAGGCGCGCACCATGGCCACGCCCTCGTCCCACTTGGTGGCCATGGGCTTCTCGCTCAGCACATGGCGACCGGCGCGGGCGCAGGCGATGGCCTGCTGCGGGTGCAGGCCGCTGGGCGTGGTCAGGGCCACGATGTCGGCGTCACTGCCGGCCAGCAAGGCGTCCAGCGAATCGAAACCCCGGGCCCCGGTGCGCTCCACCGCGGCCTGCAGGCGGGCCGCGTCGGTGTCGCACACAGCCACCAGTTCGGCCCGGCCGGCGTGTTCGCCCAGCGCAGAGAAGTGGTTTGCCGAGATGCGGCCACAGCCCACGAGTGCGAAGCGCACGGGCCGGTCGGTGATGGGGAAGGCAGCGGTCATGGGTTCAAGGGCCGGATGAGGTCAAGGCCTGCGGGTCACCGAGGTGCAAGGCTCGCTTGAGATGCGGCGCATCCGGGCGCGTCGACGTCGGGCTGTGCACGGGCCGCCATCGCTTCACAGCCTGAACACCGTGAACCCGGCAGCCTGCAAGGCGGCGGGGTCGTACAGGCTCTTCACGTCGGCCAGCACCGGGCGCTCGCCGCGCACCAGGGCACGCAGGTCGGCAGGGCTCAGGGCGCGGAACTCGCGGTGCGCCACGGCCACCACCAAGGCGTCCACGGGGGCGGCAGGTGACACCTCGCCCAGCGTCAAGCCGTGGTCGTGCAGCAGCTCGCGCGCATCGGCATGTGGGTCCACCACCACCTCGGCGCCGTGGTCGCGCAGCTCGTGCACCAGATCCGCCACCTTGGAGTTGCGCGTGTCGGGCACGTTCTCCTTGAAGGTGATGCCCAGCACGCCGATGCGCGCACGCGGCACGTCCACACCGTTCTTCAGCATCAACTTGATGGTGTTGCGCGCCACGTAGCGGCCCATGTTGTCGTTGATACGCCGCCCAGCCAGGATCACCTGCGGGATGTACCCCACCTGCTCAGCCTTATAGGTGAGGTAGTACGGGTCCACGCCGATGCAGTGCCCGCCCACCAAGCCGGGGCGGAAGGGCAGGAAGTTCCACTTCGAGCCGGCGGCGGCCAGCACCTCCGCAGTGTCGATGCCCAGGCGGGCGAAGATCACCGACAGCTCGTTCATGAGCGCGATGTTCAGGTCGCGCTGCGTGTTCTCGATGACCTTGGCGGCCTCGGCGACGCGGATGCTGCTGGCCCGGTGCACGCCCGCGCGCACCACGGATTCGTACACCCGCGCCACGGTCTCCAGCGTGGCGGCATCGCAACCCGAGACGATCTTGCGGATGTCCTCGAAGCGGTGCTCGCGGTCCCCCGGATTGATGCGCTCGGGGCTGTAGCCGCAGAAGAAGTCCACGCCATGCCTCAGGCCCGAGGTGGCCTCGAGCACTGGCACGCAGTCTTCCTCGGTGGCGCCGGGGTAGACGGTGGACTCGAAGACGACGATGTCACCGGCCTTCAACGCCGGGCCCACGGTGCGCGAGGCCGAGATCAGCGGCGCCAAGTCCGGCTTGTGCGCCGCGTCCACCGGGGTGGGCACGGCCACGATGAAGAAGTCGCACCCGCGCAGGTCCGAAGCCTGACCGGTGAAGCGCAGCCCCCTGGCAGGCAGCCCACCTGGCTCGATCTCACCCGTGCGGTCCACGCCACGGCGCAGTTCCTCGATGCGCGAGGCATCGATGTCAAAGCCCACCACCTCCGGCGCATGGGCTTGTGCCGAGGCCGCACGGGCAAAAGCCACCGCCACGGGCAGGCCCACGTAGCCCAGGCCGACGACGGCGATCTTGCGTTGCATGCGAGGGGTGTTTCGGGGAGACAGGAAGGAGGCCGCGATTCTAGGCAGGCCGGGCCGCCGCCTAGAATCTGCGCCCCTTCCCGCCCTCCCCCAACGGCCCTCTCATGAGCACACCCGCGCCCACCGCCCACGCCGACGACAACCAGCTGATCGCCGAGCGGCGCGAGAAACTGGCCGCGCTGCGCGCGCAGGCCCAGGCCACGGGCACGGCGGTCTTCCCCAACGACTTCAAGCCCACGCACCACGCCGGCGATTTGCACCATCGCCACGGGCAGGTTCCCAACGAGGAGCTGGAGCCTCAAGCCATCACCGTGGCCATCGCCGGGCGGATGATGCTCAAGCGCGTGATGGGCAAGGCCTGCTTCGGCACGCTGCAGGACGGCACCGGCCGGCTGCAGATCTACGTGACGCAGGACGCCGTGGGGGCCGAAGCGCTGGCCGCCTTCAAGCACTGGGACCTGGGCGACATCCTGTCGTGCGAGGGCACGCTGTTTCGCACCAAGACGGGCGAGCTGTCGGTCAAGGCCACCCGGGTGCGCCTGCTGACCAAGAGCCTGCGCCCGCTGCCGGACAAGTTCCACGGCATGACCGACCAGGAACAGAAGGTCCGCCAGCGCTATGTGGACCTGATGACCGACGAGCACGCCCGCGCTCGCTTCGTGGCGCGCAGCAAGGCGGTGAGCTCCATCCGCAACTTCATGGTCGAACACGGCTTCCTGGAGGTGGAGACGCCCATGCTCCACCCGATTCCCGGGGGGGCCAACGCCAAGCCCTTCATCACCCACCACAACGCGCTGGACCAGGAGATGTTCCTGCGCATCGCGCCCGAGCTCTACCTCAAGCGCCTGGTGGTGGGCGGCTTCGAGCGCGTGTTCGAGATCAACCGCAACTTCCGCAACGAAGGCATCAGCGTCCGGCACAACCCGGAGTTCACGATGATGGAGTTCTACGCGGCCTACTGGAACCACCACGACCTGATGGACTTCACCGAGCAGGTGCTGCGCCACGCCGCTCGCCAGGCCACCGGCTCGGCCACGCTCAGCTACGCCGGACGTCCCGTGGACCTGGACCAGCCCTTCGCCCGCCTGACCGTGACCGAGGCGCTGGTGCAGCACGCCGGCCTCACGCCCGAGCAGGCATCGGATGCAGCCTTCCTGCACCAGCGCCTGAAGAGCCTGGGCGAGGAGCCACTGGCGCACTGGAGCCTGGCCGAGCTGCAGTTCGGCCTGTTCGAGGCGGCGGTGGAAGACCAGCTCTGGGACCCCACCTTCATCATCGACTACCCCGTGGA
>JBILSM010000108.1:0-9985 GCA_044372085.1 Rubrivivax sp. | reverse complement strand
GCAGAGCGAGCGCAATGCCGCGCGCATCTTCAACGCCGACCACTGCTTCTTCGTCACCAACGGCACCAGCACCAGCAACAAGATGGTGTGGCACCACACGGTGGCGCCGGGCGACGTGGTGGTGGTGGACCGCAACTGCCACAAGAGCATCCTGCACTCCATCATCATGACGGGCGCGGTGCCGGTGTTCCTGCCGCCCACGCGCAACCACTTCGGCATCATCGGGCCGATCCAGCAGGCGGAGTTCTCGCCTGCGGCCATCCGCAAGCGCATCGCCGCCAACCCGCTGCTGGCGGGGATCGATGCGAAGAAGGTCAAGCCGCGCATCCTCACCCTCACGCAGAGCACCTACGACGGCGTGCTCTACAACACCGAGGCGATCAAGCACGCCCTGGACGGCTACATCGACACCCTGCACTTCGACGAGGCCTGGCTGCCGCATGCGGCCTTCCACCCCTTCTACGGCACCTTTCACGCCATGGGCAAGAAGCGCCCGCGCCCGAAGGACCAGCTCGTCTTCGCCACCCAGAGCACGCACAAGCTCCTGGCGGGCCTGAGTCAGGCCTCACAGGTGCTGGTACAGGATGCGCAGAACCGCAAGCTCGACAGGCACCTCTTCAACGAGGCCTACCTGATGCACACCTCCACCAGCCCGCAGTACGCCATCATCGCCAGCTGCGACGTGGCGGCGGCCATGATGGACCCCCCGGGGGGCACTGCGCTGGTGGAAGAGAGCATCGCCGAGTCCATGGATTTCCGCCGCGCCATGCGCAAGGTGGACAAGGAGTACGGCCGGGACTGGTGGTTCAAGGTCTGGGGGCCGGACAAGCTGGCCGCCGAAGGCGTGGGCCGGGCCGACGACTGGATTCTCAAGGCCGGCGACAAGTGGCACGGCTTCGGCAGTCTGGCCCCGGGCTTCAATCTGCTGGACCCGGTAAAGAGCACCATCATCACTCCCGGGTTGGACATGTCAGGCAAGTTCGCCCGGACGGGCGTGCCGGCGGCTGTGGTCACCAAGTACCTGGCCGAGCATGGCGTGGTGGTGGAGAAGACGGGCCTGTACTCCTTCTTCATCATGTTCACCATCGGCATCACCAAGGGCCGCTGGAACACCATGGTGACGGCGCTGCAGCAGTTCAAGGACGACTACGACCGCAACCAGCCCATGTGGCGTGTGCTGCCGGAGTTCTGCGCCGCCCACCCCCGCTACGAACGCACGGGCCTGAAGGACTTGTGCCAGAGCATCCACGAAACCTATGCCCGGGGCGACATCGCCCGGCTGGTTACCGAGATGTACCTGTCAGACCTGCACCCGGCCATGAAGCCCAGCGACGCCTTCGCGCGCATCGCCCACCGCCAGACCGACCGCGTGCCCATCGATGCGCTGGAAGGGCGCATCACCACGTCACTGCTCACGCCCTACCCGCCGGGCATTCCGTTGTTGATCCCGGGGGAGCGCTTCAACCGCAAGATCGTGGACTATCTCAAGTTCACGCGCGAGTTCAACGCCGCGTTCCCGGGCTTCGACACCGACGTGCACGGCCTGGTGGAAGAGGAGGCCGAAGGCGGCGGGCCGCGCCGCTACTACGTGGACTGCGTGAAGGACTGAGCCGTTGGCTCAGGGCTCCATGCCCCCGGCCACTTGGCTGAAGCCGCCGTCCACGTAGGTGATCTCGGCGGTGACCCCGGCGGCCAGATCCGACAGCAGGAAGGCGGCGACGTTGCCCACGTCGTCGATAGTGATGTTGCGGCGGATGGGAGACTCGCGCTCCACCACGTCCAGGATCTTGCCGAAGCCCTTGATGCCCGAGGCGGCCAGCGTCTTGATGGGCCCGGCCGAGATGCCGTTGACGCGCACGCCCATGGGGCCCAGGCTCGCGGCCAGGTAACGCACGCTGGCCTCCAGAGAGGCCTTGGCCAGACCCATGGTGTTGTAGCCCGGCACCACGCGCAAGGCGCCGAGGTAGCTGAGGGTTAGCAAGGCCGAGCCCGGGTTGAGGCGGTGCGCCGCCGCCTTGGCCATGGCCGGGAAGCTGTAGGCCGAGATGTCGTGCGCGATCTTGAAGGCCTCGCGTGACAGGCCGTCGAGGAAGTCGCCGGCAATGGCCTCACGCGGCGCGAAGCCGATGGCGTGGACGAAGCCGTCGAAGGTGGGCCAGTGTTCGCCCAGCTGCTCGAAGGTGCGCTGGATCTGGGCATCGTCCCCCACATCGCAATCGAAGGTCAGGGAAGACCCGAATTCGGCGGCGTATTCGGCGATGCGGTCCTTGAAGCGCTCGCCCACATAGCTGAAGGCCAGTTCTGCGCCTTCACGGTGACAGGCGCGCGCGATGCCGTAGGCGATCGATCGTTGATTCAGCACCCCGGTGATGAGCAGGCGCTTGCCGGCAAGAAAACCCATGGAACCTCCACTGCAAAGACATCCGAAGTGTCCCACGGGCTGTCGCCGCGGGCCCGGGCGTTGCCCGCAGACGCCGCCGTGCATATAATCCGCCCTTCGCTGAATGTCGAGTGGGCGGTTTTTCCAGCCCATTTTTTTTGGCTCGACGCTTTCAGGCCCGTTGCGCAATGACCGTGACGGCGCGGTGAGGGCGCCGGGCCGGGTTACGTTTGGAGCGGCGCGGATTTTGGGTCAGCAGACGGGTCGATCAGAGCCATCCGGTGCATCTGAAGGTGTGTTTTCCGGTGCGGTGCAAGCCGCGCCGGGCGCCAGCCTGGGTGCCGGATCGCAGGCCTGCATCGAGCGCACCGTCACCGGTCTGGGTTTCGACCTCGTGGATGTCGAGCGATCCGCCCGCGGCCTGTTGCGCATCTTCATCGACCGCGTGCCCGGGCATGCCTATCCGGAATCCCAGGGCGTGGGTGAGTTTGTCACGGTGGACGATTGCGAGGCCGTGACGCGGCAACTCGTGTATGCGCTGGAAGTGGAAGGCGTGCCGTACGAGCGGCTGGAAGTCTCCTCCCCAGGCATCGACCGGCTGCTGAAGAAGGAAGCGGACTTCGTTCGTTTCTCCGGGCAAGCCGTGAATGTCACCTTGAAGGCGCCTTTCCAGGGGCGAAAGCACTGGCGTGGCGTGCTGGGGCGCTCGGAGGCAGGCTGGAGTCTGGCCCTCCAGGACGAGCGCGCGGGTACCGAACTCGCCTTCAAGCTTGATGAAGTGCGCGAGGCTCGCCTCGTGCCCGTGTTCGACTTCAAGGGGCGGGGCCGTGCCGCGCGCCCCGCAGGTTGAGGAAAGGTCTCAGACGATGAACCGCGAATTGCTGATGCTGGTCGATGCCATTGCGCGAGAGAAAACGGTGGAGCGTGAAGTCGTGTTCGCCGCCGTGGAAGCCGCGCTGGCCTCTGCCACGAAGAAGCTCAACGGCGGCGAGATGGACATCCGTGTGTCGATCGACCGCGATTCCGGCGAGTACGAGACCTTCCGTCGCTGGCACGTGGTGCCCAACGAGGCCGGTCTGCAGATTCCCGATGCCGAGATGTTGCTGTTCGAGGCGCAGGAACAGATTTCGGACATCGAGGCGGGCGACTACATCGAAGAGCCGATCGAATCGGTGACCATCGGCCGCATCGGTGCCCAGGCCGCCAAGCAGGTGATCCTGCAGAAGATCCGCGACGCCGAGCGCGAGCAGCTGCTCAACGATTTCCTGTCGCGCGGCGACAAGGTCTTCGTCGGCACCGTCAAGCGCCTGGACAAGGGCGACATCATCGTGGAGAGCGGCCGCGTCGAGGGGCGTCTGAAGCGCACCGAGATGATCCCCAAGGAGAACCTGCGCACGGGCGACCGGGTGCGTGCCTTCATCGCAGGCGTGGACCCCACCCAGCGCGGCGCCCAGATCATGCTGTCGCGCAGCGCGCCGGGCTTCATGATCGAGCTTTTCGCCCAGGAAGTGCCCGAAATCGAGCAGGGTCTGCTGGAGATCAAGAGCTGCGCGCGTGACCCGGGTTCGCGCGCCAAGATCGCCGTGGTGTCGCATGACCGCCGCGTCGATCCCATCGGCACCTGCGTGGGAGTACGGGGCTCCCGCGTCACCGCCGTCACGAACGAGCTTGCTGGCGAGCGGGTGGACATCGTGCTGTGGTCCGATGATCCGGCGCAATTCGTCATCGGCGCCCTGGCACCGGCCAATGTGCAGTCCATCGTCGTCGACGAGGAAAAGCACGCCATGGATGTGGTGGTGGACGAGGAGAACCTCGCCATCGCCATCGGCCGCGGTGGGCAGAACGTGCGTCTGGCCTCAGACTTGACCGGTTGGCGCATCAACATCATGACGGCCGAGGAATCCCAGGCCAAGCTGGCCGAGGAGTCCGACTCCGTGCGCCGCGTCTTCGTGGACAAGCTCGACGTCGATGAGGAAGTGGCCGACATCCTGATCGCCGAAGGCTTCACCAGCCTGGAGGAAGTGGCCTACGTGCCTTTGCAGGAGATGCTGGAGATCGAATCCTTCGATGAGGACACCGTCAACGAGTTGCGCACACGTGCCCGTGACGCGCTGCTGACGATGGAGATCGAAAAGGAAGAGAGCGTCGACGACGTGTCGCAAGACCTTCGCGATCTTGACGGCATGAACGCGGAACTGGTCGGCAAGCTGGCTGCTGGCGGTGTCCATACCCGAGACGATCTGGCCGATCTGGCCGTGGACGAGCTCACCGAGATGGTGGGCCTGGACGACGCACAGGCCCGCGACCTGATCATGAAGGCGCGCGAGCATTGGTTCACCGCCTGACCGTCATCGACAGCCTGCCCACCCTCCGACCGCATACGGCCCGGACACCGAAGGACCTTCCCCCATGGCAGTGACCACCGTCGCCCAGTTTGCCGCGCAACTCAACCGGCCGACTTCCACCCTGCTCGAGCAGCTGCATTCCGCCGGGGTGGCCAAGGCCTCGCCTGACGACGCGCTGACCGACGGCGACAAGGAGCGCTTGCTGGAGTACCTGCGCACCTCGCACGGCACGGCGTCGACCGAGCGCAAGAAGATTGTCCTGACGCGCAAGAGCACCAGCGAGATCAAGCAGGCCGATGCCTCGGGCAAGGCGCGCACCATCCAGGTGGAAGTGCGCAAGAAGCGCACCTTCGTCAAGCGCGACGAGGCCCCGGCCGCCGAAGACGCCGCAGCACCGGTGCCCGTGATCGATGCCGAGGAACAGGCGCGCCGGGATGCGGAGGCAGCGTCACAGGCCGCACTGCTGCAGCGCCAGATGGAAGACGCTGCCGAGCGGCAGCGTCAGGCCGAGGCGCAGGCCCAGCGTGAGCGGGAAGCCGCGGAAGCTGAGGCCGCGCGCCAAGCTGCCGAACTTGCTGCAGCCGAGGCTGCTGCCCGGCTTGCCGAGGAAGAGGCACGCGCGGCCGCCGCGATGGCCGCAGGCCCTGCTGCGAAGCCCGAAGGTGCAGCCTCTGGGTCAGCCGCCGAAGCACCTGCGCAGCCCTTGGCACCCGCTCAGCCTGCCGCCATAGCAGCCGCGCCTGCGGTGGCTTCAGCTCCGGCGGCGTCTGCAGCGCCTGCCGCAGAGCCCGTCAAAGCCGGGCTTCGTGTCGTCAAGGCTGCCGATGCGGATGCCAGCGCCCGACAGGCGCAGGCGGAGGCTGATGCGCGGCGCCGCAAGGCCGAGACCGAGGCCGCCGCCATCCGCGAGATGATGTCGCGCCCGCGCTCGGTGCTGACGGCCAAGAAGCCCGAAGAACCCAAGCCTGCGGATGCCGGGGGCATCAAGGGCACGATCCACAAGCCTGCGGCCAAGCCGGGAGCGACGGGCACCTCCGCCGCCACGGCGGCCAAGCCGGGCGAGAAGAAGCAGGTCAAGAGCGAGAAGCTGTCTTCGAGCTGGGCCGACGACGCCGCCAAGAAGCGCGCGCTCAAGACCCGAGGTGACTCAGGCGGCGCCAGGGCAGGTTGGCGCGCGCCGCGCGGCGGCCGCCGGGGCGAGCGCGATGAAGGCGCGACGTTTGTGGCGCCGGCGGAGCAGCAGGTGCAGGAAGTGCACGTGCCCGAGACCATCAGCGTGGCAGACCTGGCTCACAAGATGAGCGTGAAGGCCAGCGAGGTCATCAAGCAGTTGATGAAGCTGGGCCAGATGGTCACCATCAACCAGCAGCTGGACCAGGAGACCGCGATGATCGTGGTCGAGGAAATGGGTCACAAGGCGCTGGCAGCCAAGCTGGACGATCCCGAGGCCTTCACCGAGGAAGAACAGGCCGCCCAGACGGCAGAAAAGCTGAACCGGGCCCCCGTGGTCACCGTCATGGGCCACGTTGACCATGGCAAGACCTCACTGCTGGACTACATCCGCAGAGCCCGGGTCGCCGCGGGCGAGGCTGGCGGCATCACGCAGCACATTGGCGCTTACCACGTCGAGACGCCGCGCGGGATGATCACCTTCCTGGACACCCCGGGCCACGCCGCCTTCACGGCGATGCGCGCCCGCGGTGCCAAGGCGACCGACATCGTCATCCTGGTGGTGGCCGCTGACGATGGCGTCATGCCGCAGACCAAGGAGGCGATCCACCACGCGAAGGCGGCTGGCGTGCCCATCGTCGTGGCCATGAACAAGATCGACAAGCCTGACGCCAACGTGGAGCGGCTGAAGAGCGAGCTCGTGGCTGAGCAGGTGGTGCCGGAGGACTTCGGCGGGGAATCGCCTTTCGTGCCCGTGTCTGCCAAGACCGGTCAGGGCGTGGACGACCTGCTGGAGCAGGTGCTGCTGCAGGCCGAGGTGCTGGAGCTCAAGGCGCCCACCGAGGCCGCCGCCAAGGGCCTGGTGATCGAGGCCAAGCTGGACAAGGGCCGCGGCCCCGTGGCCACCGTGCTGGTGCAAAGCGGGACGCTCAAGCGGGGTGATGTCGTGCTCGCCGGGTCGAGCTATGGCCGTGTGCGCGCCATGCTGGACGAAGACGGCAAGCCCGCGCAGTCGGCCGGGCCCTCCATCCCGGTGGAGATCCAGGGCCTGACCGAGGTGCCGTCTGCAGGCGACGAGTTCATGGTGCTGGCCGATGAGCGCCGGGCACGCGAGATCGCCACCTTCCGCCAGGGCAAGTACCGCGAGGTCACGCTGAACAAGCGGCAGGCCGCCAAGTTGGAGAACATGTTCGACCAGATGGGCGAGGGCCAGGCGCAGACCCTGGCACTGATCGTCAAGGCGGATGTGCAGGGCTCGCAAGAGGCGCTGGCGCAATCGCTGGTCAAGCTGAGCACGGCCGAGGTCAAGGTGCAGATCGTGCACGCGGCGGTGGGCGGCATCTCGGAAAGCGACGTCAACCTGGCCATTGCGTCCAAGGCCGTCATCATCGGCTTCAACACCCGGGCCGATGCTGGCGCGCGCAAGCTTGCCGAAGGCAACGGCGTGGACCTGCGCTACTACAACATCATCTACGACGCCGTGGACGAGGTGAAGGCAGCCATGGAAGGCATGCTGGCACCGGAGCAGAAGGAAGAGGTCATGGGCATGGCCGAGATCCGCACGGTGTTCGTGGCCTCCAAGATCGGCACGGTGGCAGGTTGTATGGTCACGGCGGGACAGGTTACTCGCAACGCGCGTTTCCGGCTGCTGCGCGACAACGTGGTGATCTACACCGGCGAGCTCGAGTCTCTCAAGCGCATGAAGGACGATGTGCGCGAGGTCAAGGAAGGCTTCGAGTGCGGTATCAAGCTCAAGAACTACAACGACATCAAGGAAGGTGATCAGTTGGAGTTCTTCGAAGTCAAGGAAGTCGCGCGCACGCTGTAACGCGGCGTTGGCCTCGGCTGCAGCCCCGCCAACCGACCGGAAGGCGGGGTTTGCACTTCAAGAGGACGCCAATCCCATGACACGACACAAGCGATCCACCCCCAACCGCGGCTTCCGTGTGGCCGACCAGATCCAGCGTGATGTGGCCGAACTGGTACGCGAGCTGAAGGACCCGCGCGTGGGGATGATCACGCTCAACGCGGTGGAGGTCACGCCCGACTACGCGCATGCCAAGGTGTTCTTCTCGCTGCTGGTGGGCGATCCCGTCGAGACGGAGGCGGCCCTCAATGAGGCCGCCGGCTGGCTGCGCAACGGTCTGTTCAAGCGCCTGGCCATCCACACCGTGCCCACGCTGCATTTCCAGTTCGACCGCACCACCGAGCGCGCTGCCGATCTGAGCGCCTTGATTGCCAAGGCCAACGCGCAGCGCGCCCGGGACGACTGATGGCCACGCCCGGATCCAAGCCTGTGCGCCGGCCGGTGCACGGCGTGCTGCTGCTGGACAAGCCCGTCGGTCTGAGCAGCCAGGACGCGCTGTACAAGGCCAAGCGGCTGCTGCGCGCCGAGAAGGCCGGCCATACGGGCACCCTGGACCCGCTGGCTTCCGGTCTGCTGCCGCTGTGTTTCGGGGCGGCCACCAAGTTTGCGCAGGTCAGCCTGGAGGCCGACAAGGCCTACCGCGCCACCTTGCATCTGGGGCAGACCCGCATGGGCGGCGACCGCGAGGGCGAGGTCTTGCAGGAGCGCCCGGTGACGTTTGACGCCGCGCTGCTGCAGGCCAGCGTCCTGAGCCTGACGGGCCAGATCGAACAGGTGCCGCCCATGCAGTCGGCCCTCAAGCACCAGGGCAAGGCGCTGTACGAGTACGCCCGCGCCGGCATTGAGGTGGAGCGCCAGCCCCGGCGGGTGACCATCCATCGGCTGGAGGTGGTGGCGTGGAGCGACGCGGAGCTCGTCCTGGACGTGCACTGCAGCAAGGGCACCTACGTGCGCACTCTCGCGCAGGACCTGGGTGAGTTGCTGAGTTGCGGTGCCCACTTGTCGGGCCTGCGCCGCACGGCCAGCGGCCCGCTGCGCGTGGAGCAGGCCGTCACGCTGGAAGCGCTGGCCGCCCTGGACGAGCCGGCGCGTGACGCCTTGCTGCGGCCGGCAGATGCCTTGCTGCAATCCTGGCCCGAGATTCGCTTGCCTGATGATGAGGCCGGCCGCTTCTTGTCTGGCCTGCGTCGTCGGGTTCGTTTGGATGATGCGCCCGCCGTCCGTGTCTATGGTCCCCAGCCGCGCGCCTTTCTGGGCAGCGCGCACATCACCGGTGGCGAGTTGATCGCCGACCGCCTCTTGAGCCCCGTCGAGGTGCAGGCCTTGCTGGCCGAACCCAGCCCCCCATGAACAAGCAGATCCGCAACATCGCCATCATCGCCCACGTCGACCATGGCAAGACCACCCTGGTGGACCAGCTCCTGCGCCAGAGCGGCACCTTCCGTGAGAACGAGAAGGTGGCCGAGCGCGTGATGGACAGCAACGACCTGGAACGTGAGCGCGGCATCACCATCCTGGCCAAGAACTGCGCGGTGTCCTGGGCGGGCACGCACATCAACATCGTGGACACCCCGGGCCATGCCGACTTCGGCGGCGAGGTGGAGCGCGCGCTGTCCATGGTGGACGGCGTGGTGCTGCTGATCGACGCGCAGGAAGGACCGATGCCGCAGACGCGCTTCGTGACCAAGAAGGCGCTGGCCCTGGGCCTGAAGCCCATCGTGGTGGTGAACAAGGTGGACAAGCCGGGCTCGCGGCCTGACTACGTGATCAACGCCGCCTTCGAGCTCTTCGACAAGCTGGGCGCCACGGAGGAGCAACTCGACTTCCCGGTGGTCTACGCCTCGGGCCTGAACGGCTGGGCCTCGCTGAAGGAAGGCGCGCCGGGCCAGGCCTGGGGCACGGACCTGAGCGACCTGTTCGACACCGTGCTGCGGCACGTGCCGGCCCACCAGGGCAACCCGCAGGCACCGCTGCAACTGCAGATCTCCTCGCTGGACTACAGCACCTACGTGGGCCGTATTGGCGTGGGCCGCGTGAACGCGGGCACGCTCAAGCCCGCCATGGACGTGCTGGTCATGGAAGGACCGGACGGCCGCGCCTACAAGGGCCGCATCAACCAGGTGCTGACCTTCGCCGGGCTGGAGCGCCGCCCTGCCGAGGAGGCCGGCCCCGGCGACATCGTGCTGATCAACGGCATCGAGGACATCGGCATTGGCGTGACGA
>JBILSM010000029.1:0-29988 GCA_044372085.1 Rubrivivax sp. | reverse complement strand
GTGCGCATCATGACGGGCGCGGTGATGCCCGCAGGCCTGGACACCGTGGTGCCGCAGGAACTGGTGAAGACCGAAGGCGAGGGCGCCGCCCTGCGCGTGACCGTGCCTGCCGGCACCGTGAAGCGCGGCGAGAACCGCCGCCGCGCGGGCGAAGATCTGGCCCTGGGCCAGAGCGCCATCCGTGCCGGCCGCGTGCTGCGCCCGTCAGACCTGGGCCTGGCCGCTTCGCTGGGCTTTGCCGAACTGACGGTGCGCCGCCGCCTGCGCGTGGCGCTGATCTCCACGGGCGATGAACTACGCAACCCCGGCCAGCCGCTGCCCGAGGGATGCATCTACGACAGCAACCGCGCCAGCCTGGCCGGCGCCCTGCGGCGCCTGGGTGTGGAGGTGGTGGACCAAGGCCTGGTGCCGGACGAACCCACCGCCCTGGAAGCGGCCTTCACCCAGGCCGCCGCCACCTGCGACGCCGTGCTCACCAGCGGCGGCGTGAGCGTGGGCGAGGCCGACTACACGCGCGAACTGCTCGCCCGCCTGGGCGAGGTGGCCTTCTGGAAGGTGGCCATGCGCCCGGGCCGGCCCTTCGCCTTCGGGCCGCTGCGGCGGGCACCCTCAGGGGATGCGGGTGAGGCGGCCTGGCTGTTCGCCCTGCCCGGCAACCCCGTGGCCGCGCTGGTCACCTTCTACGCCTTCGTGCGCGAGGCGCTGCAGGTGCTGGCCGGCGCCCCGGCCGAGCCACCCATGGCCCTGCGGGTGAAGAGCGCCGAGGCCATCCGCAAGCGCCCCGGCCGCACCGAGTTCCAGCGCGCCATCGTGCAGCGTGAGACCGAAGGCCCGCTCGCCGGCGAGTGGACCGCCCGCATCACCGGCTCACAAGGTGCGGGCATCCTGCGCAGCCTGTCCGAAGCCAACGCCCTGCTGGTGCTGGGCCATGAGCAAGGTTCGGTGGCGGTGGGTGAGCTGGTGGAGGTGTGGATGTTCGAGGGGTTGGTGTAGAGGCCACTTGCCTTGCCGTTCTTGCGGGAGCAGCCATCGCCTCCTGAAGCGCCTGCCAGAATCCATACGTTGGCCTGCGAGGGCTGACAGCGTTCTCAGGGCGGGGCGGAATTCCCCACCGGCGGTATCTGCAGCTTGCTGCAGGAGCCCGCGAGCGCCTGGCACCGGCCCACGCTGGTGCCAGGGTCAGCAGACCTGGTGAGATGCCAGGGCCGACGGTGACAGTCCGGATGAAAGAGATCGCGTAGTCTCGGCGCCAGCGCCTTTGCGCACCTGGTGCCGCGTTTGCGTGCGCCCTGATTCTGGTCCCCCTTCTTTCGAGGTTTCCATGAATCAGATTTCCAAAGCCACTCCACCCAAGCCAGAAGCGGACACCAGCCCTGCGGCCGGCGTCCGCGTGGCAGTCGTCTCGTCGCGCTGGCATCGCGACATCGTGGCCAACGCCACTGCCGCGATCTGCGCCGAACTCGGCCGAACGTCCGACCCGCCAAGTGTGGTGGACCAGTACGAGGTTCCAGGTGCGTTCGAGATACCGCTGCACGCCAAGCGCCTCGCTGCGTCTGGCGCGTATGACGCCATCATCGCCTGCGGTCTGGTGGTCAATGGCGGCATCTACAGGCATGAGTTCGTCGCATCTGCCGTGATCGACGCGCTGATGCGGGTTCAACTGGATAAAGACATCCCTGTCTTCTCGGCGGTCCTCACCCCTCGGGACTTCCACGAACACCAGGAGCATCTGGAGTTCTTTTCCGGACACTTCATCAAGAAGGGGACGGAGGTTGCGCGGGCGTGCGTTGAGACCTTGAAGAGTCTCAACAGGCTGCCAGGCGGTATGGGCTGACTCACGCAGCCTCGGGTCCATGCTGGGGGCGTCTCTGTCTTTGCCGGCGGGCCGCTCGCCTGACCCAGCACGTGAACTCGGATTGCTATCATTGATATCGCTCAGGGCCAAGACTGCAAACAGTTCTGCTTGCAGTCTCTGGCATCTGCGCGTCACTGAAGGAGCACACCGTGGCAGACCTGCTGGTTCGCGGCATTGATGAAGACCTGGTGCGCGCGCTGAAGGCGCAGGCCGTGGCGCATGGGCGCAGTGCCGAGGCTGAGCATCGCGACATCCTGCGCACTGCCTTGACGCGGCCGCGACGGCGTTCCTTCGCCGAGGTGCTGGCTGCCATGCCCGACGTCGGCCGTGATGCCGACTTTGAGCGGGTCCAGGCACTTGGTGAGGCACGGCGTGTTTTTGATTGACACCAACGTCGTCAGCGAAGCCCGCAAGGGCGCCCGCGCGCACCCAGGGGTGCGTCAGTTCTTTGCGCGTGCGGCCATGGACGACACAGCCCTGTACCTTTCAGCGGTGACAGTGGGCGAACTGCGCCGAGGGGTCGAACTCATCCGGTATCGGGGTGACACCGCCCAGGCGGCCTTGCTGGAGCAGTGGCTGGGTGGGGTACTGCAGGAATATGCCGACCGGGTCCTGCCTTTCGATGTCGAAGCGGCTCAGGTCTGGGGCAGGCTGCGGGTGCCATTTCCGGCGCACGAGCTGGACAAGCAGATCGCAGCCACCGCCTTGATCCATGACTTGACGGTGGTGACGCGCAATGTCGCGGACTTTGAGGGCTCGACCGTGGCCTTGTTCAACCCTTTCGATCAGGTGCCTGCCTCCCGTCAGTGACCCTGCGGGCACTCTCCACGCTTGCTTGAGGGTTGGCCTGCGAGTGACGTGATGGCGTGTTCTCACCCCACCCGATGCCGCGCCGCCCGGGCTGACAGCGCGTTCGGGAAGTACAGCGCCGTCAGGCTCTTGCTGTGCACGGGGGTGGCCAGACGGGTTTCGGTGCGGCTGGCGGGGTCGCCGGCTTCGGCGTGGCGGCGCCAGTCGCGCACCCAGTGGATCTCGTCGCACACCTCCAGCAGGCCCATGGTCTCGCGGTCGCCCACCAGAATGCCGTGCACAGCCAGGCCCAGCGTGGTGCGGGCCTCGTCCAGGCGTTGCAGCGTGGAGGGCACGCAGCCGAACTCGCCGTCGCTGACGATCAGCAGATCGGCGCTGGCCCAGGCTTGCTCGTGCACCAGGTCCATGGCGCGCTCGATGGGTGTCTGCACGTCGGTGCCGCCGTCAAAGCCCTGGCCCATCAGGTCCAGCAGGGCCTGCAGGCCCCCGGGGCCGGCCAGGTCACGCTCCAGCAATTCACCCGGGCCGCCAAAGGCGATGAGCCGGCAGCCGCGGCCGCTGGCCCGGGCGGCGCGCAGGGCGGCGATGGCCACCGCCTTGGCGATGAGCTCGGGGGCACCCCGCATGGAGCCCGAGGTGTCCAGGCACAGGATGAAGGGGCCGTGGGCATGGGGCTCGGGTGGGGCCTCGTGCAGGCCGCCGCGAGAAGCGGCATTGGGGTCGGGCCGCCAGTCGGTCAGCACGGCCTGGCTGTCGTGCGCCAGCAGGCGGCCCTCGGCATGGCGCGCCCGCCACAGTCGCCGGCCCAGGGGGTGGCGCAGCAACGCGGCCTCTGCTGGCAGCATGCGGGCCAGGTCGGCCGCGAAGCGGATGCCGGTGAGCTCGCCGGGGGCGCCGGGGATGCGGGTCTCCTCGGCGCGCAGCGGGGCACGCTGCGGCGTGTCTCGGGGCTGGGGCGCGGGGCGCTGCGGGGCTGATGGGCGAGCGGCACTGCGGCCCAGGCGGTCCAGCAGTGCCACCAGGGTGGGCAGATCGGCCAGCCGGTCCGCGGCCTGGCGCGCAGCCTGCCACTCGCGCGAGCGCAACTGGCCGCGCAGCGCGTCCCAGCGCAGGTGGGCGCCGTCGGCCAGGTCGCGCAGCAGGGCGAGTTCGTCTTCCAGGCCGGCGGTGTCGATGCGCCAGGCCTCACGGAATTCGGCCACCACCTGGGCCACGGCCTGCGTCCGGCTCAGCCGTGGCTGCAGGTCCGGGATGCGGTCCAGGTGCCACAGCAGCGTGCGCAGCACCTGCTCGGCCAGCGTGGGCACGCCGCGGGCCAGCGCCGGCAGGCCCAGCTCGCCGACGATGGCGCGCAGGGCGGTGCAGGATTCAGGCTCGCCGAAGTCGGAGGGCATGTCCGGCAGCACGCCCGTCTGCAAGGCCTCCAGCCAGTGCCGACCGTGCGCCAGGCGCTGCTCCCGGGTGCCGGCCGCGGTAATCAGCACGGGCAGCCAGACGGGGCGGGGCAGAGAGTCCAGCTGGTCGTAGGGTGCGTCAAAGTCACCCACGGGCTTCAATCCTTGCCGGGCCATGCCACGGGTGTGGGCGCAGCGTCCTCGCAGAGGCCCGGCGCATCGTCCGCAGGCAGCAGCGCGAAACCTTCCCGCGCCGCTGCCAGGCGCCCAGCCCAGCTCGCCAGCTGTGCCAATGCGCGGTCGTGCCGCTCAAGCATCTGCGCCTTCAGGTCAGGCGGCATCCACAGCCGGGTGGACAGGCGCTGCGCGAGGGCATTGCGCCGGGCTTGCAGCTCGTCCGTCCAGCTCGCCAGATCCCCCTCGATCTGCGCCACCTGGGCCACGCGGGCGTCGATGTGGCATCGGCCCCAGCGCTTGCGCAGCCTCTCCTCCAGCCGGCTGGAGACGATGCGCTGCAGACCCGGTTCGGCCTCCGTCTGGGCATGCAGGCCGATGGCCCGCGCCAGGGCCAGCTTGCCGGCGCCGTCGTCCGGGCCGCCGCTGCCTTCGGCCGGCGTCTGCTGCTCGATGCCGAGCTGCTTTTCGAAGGCCTCGACCGCGCGTTCGAGCCAGGGCGCGGTTGTGGGCGGGGCTTGCAGGGCTTCCTCCACGAACCATTGCTGCAGCAGCGGCAGGTCGCGCGGCTGGGGGCTGGCCACGTACGGGGCCAACCAGAGGTCCAGCACGTCCAGGGCCTGGCGCTGCTCGGTGGCCGCCGCCGTCTGGGCCAGGTGCACGAACCGGCGCCAACGGCGGTCTGACATCACCATCTGCCGCTGCGCCAGCCAGGCGCGCAGGGCGTGGCAGGCTGCCCTGAAATCTTCGCCCAGGGAGATCCGTACAGCGGCCTCGGCCACCGCGGCCCTGTCCCCCTGGTCCAGCGGCTTCAGATCGGATTCGGTGGCCGGCCCGGCTTCACCCGCGACGGAGGAACCCAGCCCCAGCAGCGCCTCGAACGTTGCATCGCCCACCGGTGCCACGGGCACGCGCACCAGGAAGCGGTCGTGAAAGGCCTGCAGCGCTTCGTCGGTGGGCCCCTCGTTGCTGGCGGCCACCACCGAAATCAGCGGCGCCTTCAGGCGCTGCGTGCCGTTGTCGAACTCGCGTTCGTTCAAGAGCGTGAGCAGCGCATTGAGGATGGCCGAGTTCGCCTTGAACACTTCGTCCAGGAAGGCGATGCCGGCCGTGGGCAGGAAGCCCTCGGTCAGGCGCTCGTAGCGGTCGTCTTCCAGGGCCTTGAGCGAGAGCGGACCGAACAGTTCCTCGGGCGTGGAAAAGCGCGTGAGCAGGCGCTCGAAGTAGCGCGCGCCGGCAAACGCGTGGTGCAGCCGCCGGGCCAGTGCGCTCTTGGCCGTGCCGGGCGGGCCGATCAGCAGCACGTGCTCGCCCGCCAGTGCGGCCAGGAGTGCCAGGCGCACGGCGGCCTCGCGCTCCAGCAGGCCTTCACCCAGGGCCTGCAGCAGCGCCTGCAGACGCGCGGGGCTGGGCAGGGCGCGGGCCGTCATGGCGCGTTCAGAACAAGTGCAGTGCCAGGAAGCCCAGTGCTCGGCCATGCGCCAGCGCCGCACTCGGGGCGTGATAGCTCTCACGTGCCCAGCAGTTGAAGCCGTGGTGCGCCTGGGCATAGACATGCACCTCGGCGGCCCTGCCGGCCATGGCCTGTTGCACCGCAGCCACCGCGCTCAGCGGGATGTTGGCGTCGTGCTCGGCGTAGTGGAACTGCATGGGGCAGGTGATCGCCGCTGCGCGTTCCAGCTGGGTGTGGATGCCGCCACCGTAGTAGGGCACGGCCGCGTCCACGCCAGCCGTGGCGGCGGCCAGATAGGCCAGGCGCCCGCCCATGCAGTAGCCGATGGCTCCCACCTTGCCACCCGCCACCTCAGGCCGGGCGCGCAAGGCCTGCACGGCCGTGCCGATGTCCGTCAGGGCGTCCTCCGGCTTGTAGGCTTTCATCAGGGAGAACGCCCGCTGCCAGTCGTCACCCGCATAGCCCAGTTCCACCCGCGGCGCGTCACGCCAGAAGCAGTCGGGCGCCAGCACCACGAAGCCGTCCAGCGCGTACTGATCGGCCACGGCGCGGATGTGCTCGTTGACGCCGAAGATCTCCTGGAACAGCACCAGCCCTGGGCCGTGCCCCGCTGGTGGCAGGGCCAAATAGCCGGCGAAGCCGGGGGCGATGTCGATCCAGGCCGTGGGGCGGGGTGAGGTCATCGGGCGCTCCTGTGGGTCAATAGGTTCTGCCGCCGCGGTATTGCGCGTGCTGGCGTCGTTGCAGCGTACCCGACTGCGCCAGGGCTGCAAACGAAGTGGCCGCGTGGGCGTGCGAGATGGCCAGCCCCAGGGCGTCGGCGGCGTCCTTGCCCGGCAGGCCGGGTAACTGCAGCAGTCGCTTGACCATCTCCTGCACCTGCGCCTTGGTGGCCAGGCCGTGGCCCACGATGGCCTTCTTCATCTGCAGGGCGGTGTACTCCGCCACCGGCAGCCCGCCTGCCACCAGTGCCGCCAGGGCGGCTCCGCGCGCCTGGCCCAGCAGCAGCGTGCTCTGCGGGTTGACGTTGACGAACACGATCTCGGCCGAGGCGCACTGCGGCTCGTAGCGCTGCACCACCTCGCGCACACCTTCGAAGATGATCTTCAGCCGCCCGGGCAGGTCGCCTCGGGGGGCCTCCAGGGTGCTGATGGTGCCGCTGGCCACATAGCTCAGCCGCGCGCCCTGCGCATCGATGACACCGAAGCCGGTCTTCTGCAGACCGGGGTCGATGCCGAGGATGCGGGTGGCGCTCATGGCAGGCTGCGGTGCGCGGTGGGGTGGTACAGCGCGTGGGGCCGGCTCAATGGCGGAAGTGCCGCACCCCAGTGAACACCATGGCCACGCCGCGCTCGTCGGCCGCGGCAATCACTTCCGCGTCGCGCACAGAGCCGCCGGGCTGGATGACGCAGACCGCGCCCTGGTCCACCACCACGTCCAGGCCGTCGCGGAAGGGGAAGAAGGCGTCGCTGGCCACGGCCGAGCCCTGCAGCGACAGCCCGGCGTGGCCGGCCTTGATGCTGGCGATGCGCGCGGAGTCGATGCGGCTCATCTGCCCGGCACCCACGCCCAGCGTCATGCCGCCGCCGCAGAACACGATGGCATTGCTCTTGACGTACTTGGCCACCGTCCAGGCGAAGAGCAGGTCGTCCAACTGAGCATCTGTAGGCTTGAGTCTTGTCGGAAAGCTCAATTCACCGCGCGACAGCACCCGGTTGTCGGCCGTCTGCAGCAACAGGCCCGAGCCCACGCGCTTGGCGTCCATCAGGTTCCGGCCGCGGGCCCCGTCGGTGGCGCCGCCGGGCGGCAGGGCAATCTGCAGCAGGCGCACATTGGCCTTGGCCTTGAAGACTTCCAGGGCCTCGCCAGTGAAGGCCGGGGCCATCAGCACCTCCACGAACTGCCTGGCCACGGCCGTGGCCGCCTCGCCATCCACCGGGCGGTTGAAGGCGATGATGCCGCCGAAGGCCGAGGTGGGGTCGGTCTGGAAGGCCTTGCCATAGGCTTCGAGCGGGCTGGCGCCCACCGCCACACCGCAGGGGTTGGCGTGCTTGACGATGACGCAGGCGCTGGTCTCGAAGCTCTTGACGCACTCCCAGGCGGCGTCGGCATCGGCGATGTTGTTGTAGCTGAGCTCCTTGCCCTGCAGCTGTTGCGCCACGGCCAGCGAGCCCGGCGCGGGGTAGAGGTCGCGATAGAAGGCGGCCTGCTGGTGCGGGTTCTCCCCGTAGCGCAGGTCCTGCACCTTGACGAAGCGGCCGTTGCTCTGGGCTGGGAACGGGCTGCGCGTGCCGTCGGGTTGCAGTGCCGAGAGGTAGTCGCTGATGGCGGCGTCGTAGTTGCTGATGCGGTTGAAGGCCGCCACCGCCAGCTCAAAGCGCGTGGCCGGCGGGGTGGCGCCGTGCGCGCGCAGTTCGCCCAGCACGCCCGCGTACTGGGAAGCGTCGGTCAGCACGGTCACATCCTTCCAGTTCTTGGCCGCGCTGCGCACCATGGCCGGCCCGCCGATGTCGATGTTCTCGATGGCGTCTTCCAGCGTGCAGCCGGCCTGGGCCACCGTCTGTTCGAAGGGGTAGAGGTTCACGCACAGCAGATCGATGGTGCCGATGCCGTGCTGCTGCAGGGCTTGCACGTGGGCGGGCAGGTCACGCCGGGCCAGCAGGCCGCCGTGGATCATGGGGTGCAGCGTCTTGACGCGGCCATCCAGCATCTCGGGAAAGCCTGTGAGTTCGGCCACCTCGGTCACGGGCAGGCCGGCCTCGGCCAGCAGCTTGGCGGTGCCGCCAGTGGACACCAGGCGGATGCCGAGAGCGTGCAGCTCGCGCGCGAAGTCCAGGATGCCGGTCTTGTCGGAGACGGAGATCAGTGCAGTGGTCATCGCACGAGTCCATGTTCAAGCAGCTTGCGCCGCAGGGTATTGCGGTTGATGCCCAGCCATTCGGCTGCGCGGCTCTGGTTGCCTTCGGCCCGCGCCATCACCACCTCCAGCATGGGCTTCTCCACCGCGCAGACGATCATCTCGTGCACGGCATGCGGCGT
This sequence comes from Rubrivivax sp., assembly GCA_044372085.1. Lineage (GTDB taxonomy): Bacteria > Pseudomonadota > Gammaproteobacteria > Burkholderiales > Burkholderiaceae_C > Rubrivivax. The sequence goes on along the minus strand of JBILSM010000029.1, from coordinate 21,263 downwards.
CTCCTCGCCCAGGTCCTGGAAGTACTGTTGCAGTGTCGTGCGGATGCAGCTGTCGATGTCTTGGCGGCTCATGGCGTGTCGTGCATGGAGGATGAGGGCCGGCGTTGGCTGGCCAATGCGGGTGCGCTTCTTCAAGTTGCCCGAGAAATTCGCTGACGGCTCGCACCTGGGCTTCACAGGTGTCCAGCATGTTCATGGTCTGGCGGAAGTCTTCGCCGCCGGGCAGGTCGCGCACCGCCCAGCCGATGTGCTTGCGCGCGGTGCGCACACCCGCCAGTTCGCCGTAGAGGCCGTAGTGGTCCTGAAGGTGCTCCAGCATCCAGGCGCTCACGTCCTTTGTGGCCGGTGGCGCCAGCGTCGTGCCGGTGTCGAGAAAGTGCGCGATCTCGCGGAAGATCCACGGCCGGCCCTGCGCCGCACGGCCGATCATCAGCGCGTCGGCTCCCGTGTGGCGCAGCACGGCCAGCGCCTTGGCAGGCGAGTCGATGTCGCCGTTGGCCACCACGGGCACGCGCAGCGCTGCCTTCACCGCGGCAATCGTGTCGTACTCGGCCAGGCCGGTGTAACCCTGTTCGCGCGTGCGGCCGTGCACGGTGACCAGGGCCACGCCCGCGCTTTCGGCGGCCCGGGCCAAGTCCACGGCATTGCGTTCACTGGCGCAGCGGCCGGTGCGCATCTTCAGCGTCACCGGCACGTTCAAGGGGGCGCAGGCCGCCACCACCGCTTCGACGATGCGCAGCGCCAGGGGCTCATTGCTCATCAGCGCCGAACCGGCCCAGACGTTGCACACTTTCTTGGCCGGACAGCCCATGTTGAGGTCGATCACCTGCGCGCCGCGGTCGATGTTGTAGCGTGCCGCGTTGGCCATCTCGTGCGGGTCCACGCCGGCGATCTGCACGGCAATGGGCGCCGTCTCGCCGTCGTGGTTGGCACGGCGCGAGGTCTTGAGGCTGGACCACAACTCGCGCTTGGAGGTGACCATCTCGCTCACGGCATACCCCGCGCCCAGGCGCTTGCACAGCATGCGGAAGGGCCGGTCGGTCACGCCCGCCATGGGGGCGACGAACAGCCGGTTGGGCAACTCCACGGGGCCCAGGCGCAAAGGCGCAGAGACCAGCGTCGCAGACACAGGCAATAGCAATGCAGACAAGGCAGGAAGGCCTGGCAGGCCACAGGGCAGGGGGTTCGGGCGGGACGCCGAAGCCGCAGCGCGCCGGGTCGACCCGGTCGAGCTTGCTGGCTGCTCGAAAATGAGGCACCAGTATAGCCAGCCCCCCAGCGAATCAGCCATCCCGGCTTCTATGATCGGCGTCTGATGGAAGCCTGGATGCATGCCCTGCTGGCCGCACTGGCCTTGCCCAAGTACGGTCTCACGACGGTGTTCGTGGTGGCGTTCGTGTCGGCCACCCTGCTGCCCATGGGCAGCGAGCCGGCGGTCTTCGGGCTGGTCAAGCTCAACCCCGAGCTCTTCTGGCCGGCCGTGCTGGTGGCCACGCTGGGCAACACGGGCGGCGGGGCCGTGAGCTGGTGGATGGGATGGGGCGCCGAGAAGGCCTACGAGGCCGTGTCCAAGCGCAAGCCCTCAGAGGCCCGTGCCCTGGCCTGGCTACAGCGCTTCGGACCCAAGGCCTGTCTGCTGAGCTGGTTGCCCGTGGTGGGCGATCCGCTGTGTGCCGTGGCGGGCTGGCTGCGCATGCCCTTCTGGCCCTGCCTGCTCTATATGGCCATCGGCAAGTTTGCGCGCTACGTCACCATGACCGCCGCACTGCTGTGGGTGTTTCCGGGACAGATCCAGCCTTGAGCGCCGGCCTCTGAGCTTCAAGCTGCTGTGGCCTGCTCGTCACAATACGTGGCTGATGTTCACCCCACACCGCGAGCACTGACGATGACCCTGGCCACAACGCCCGCCTACGACGACCTCGTCGCCCTGAACCAGCGGCTGCATCACCTGGGCCATCTCGGTTCCATCGCCGGCTGGGACCAGGCGGCCAACATGCCGCCCAAGGGCAACGAGGCGCGTGCAGCCGCCCTGGCCGAGTTGCACGGCCTGATGCACCGCATGCGCACCGATGCGGCACTGCGCGACAGGATCACCCAGGCCGTGCAGGAGCCGCTGGACGATCTGCAGCGCGCCAACCTGCGCGAGATCGAGCGTGCCTGGCGGGTGTCCAACGCGCTTCCGGCTTCCCTGGTGGAGCGACGCCAGCGGGCCACCTCGCGCTGCGAGCACGCTTGGCGCCGCCAGCGGCCCGCCAACGACTGGAACGGCTTCCTGGAGAACTTCCGGGAGGTGCTGGCGGTCGGCCGCGAGGAGGCGAAGCTGCTGTCGGAGCTGACCGGCCTGCCCAAGTACGACGCCCTGATGGACCGCTACGAGCCGGGCATGACCAGCGCCACCGTGAGCCGCGTCTTCGGTGACGTGCGTCGCTGGCTGCCTGACCTCATCCAGCGTGTGATCGACCGGCAGGCGGCGGAGGATGCGGGAGAGCCGCTCATCGAGCCCCAGGGGCCGTTCCCGGTGGCATCCCAGCGCACGCTGTGTGAGCAGACCATGAAGCTGCTGGGCTTCGATTTCGACGCCGGGCGCCTGGATGTCAGCACCCATCCGTTTTGCGGTGGTGTGCCCGAGGACGTGCGCATGACCACGCGCTTCCGGGAGGATGAGTTCCTCGGCAGCCTGATGGGCACCATCCATGAGACCGGGCATGGCCGTTACGAGCAGAACCTGCCCCGCCATCTGTTGGGCCAACCCGTGGCCGAGGCCCGCTCCATGGCGCTGCACGAGAGCCAGTCTTTGAGCTTCGAGATGCAACTGGGCAGCCACCCCGGCTTTGCCGGCCTGCTCGCTCCGCTGGTGCGCCAGGCCTTCGGTGACCAGCCGGCCTTCGCGCCACGCAACCTGCACCGGTTGATGACCCGCGTCAAGCGCGGACTGATCCGGGTGGACGCCGACGAGGTGACCTACCCCGCCCATGTCATCCTGCGCTACGAGATCGAGCGTCCACTGGTCGAGGGCGACATCGAGCCCGAAGACGTGCCCGCGTTGTGGGACGCCAAGATGAGCGAATTGCTGGGCCTGGACACGCGCGGCAATTTCAAGGACGGCCCGCTGCAGGACGTGCACTGGCCGGAAGGACTGTTCGGCTACTTCCCCTGCTATTCCCTGGGCGCGATGTTCGCGGCGCAGTGGTTCGCCACCATGCGCCGTGAGATGCCCGACCTCGACGCGCGCATTGCGGCAGGGGACCTGCAACCGGTTTTCGGCTGGCTGCAAGAGCGCATCTGGAGCCAGGCCAGCCGCTGGACCACGGACGAACTCGCCATCCGGGCCAGCGGCGAGCCGCTGAACCCGGCGTACTTCAAGGCGCACTTGGAGGCGAGGTATCTGAACACTTGACCGTATCCGGTGGGTCCTGATGGCGCAGACGCCACGTTCCTACAATCTGTCTAGACGTCTAAGACCTGCCCACCTGCCATGACCACGGAACCCGACCACAGCCTCGACCACATCACCCCGCGCGACCAGGCCGAGATCCTGGCGCAGGCCTTGCCCTACATCCGCAAGTTCCACGGCAAGACGCTGGTCATCAAGTACGGCGGCAACGCCATGACCGACCCGGCCTTGCAGCAGGACTTCGCCGAGGACATCGTGCTGCTCAAGCTGGTGGGCATGAACCCCATCGTGGTGCACGGTGGCGGCCCGCAGATCGACGAGGCGCTGGCCCGTGTCGGCAAGAAGGGCACCTTCATCCAGGGCATGCGGGTGACGGACGACGAGACCATGGAAGTGGTGGAGTGGGTGCTGGCTGGCGAGGTCCAGCAGGACATCGTCGGCCTGATCAACGCCGCAGGAGGCAAGGCCGTGGGCCTGACCGGGCGTGATGGCGGCCTGATTCGCGCGCGCAAGATGAAGATGACCGACCGTGACGACCCGACCAAGGAGCACGACCTCGGCCAGGTGGGCGAGATCGACACCATCGACCCCGGCGTGGTGCGCGCGCTGCAGGACGACCAGTTCATTCCCGTCATCAGCCCCATCGGCTTCGGCGAGCACAACGAGAGCTACAACATCAACGCCGACCTCGTGGCCGGCAAGCTGGCCGAGGTGCTGAAGGCCGAAAAGTTGATGCTGCTGACCAACATCCGCGGCGTGCTGGACAAGGAGGGCAAGCTGCTGACCGAACTGACGCCGCGTCGCATCGACGAACTCGTCGCGGACGGCACCATCAGCGGCGGCATGCTGCCCAAGATCGCGGGCGCGCTGGACGCTGCCCGAAGCGGCGTGAATGCGGTGCACATCGTGGACGGCCGCGTGCCCCATGCCATGCTGCTGGAGATCCTGACCGACCAGGCCTACGGCACCATGATCCGTTCGCACTGAGCCTGGCACCCCGATGCCGGCCGCCCAGACGCCCGCTTCGCGCCGGGTGTGGTTGTTCGATCTGGACGACACATTGCATGACGCTTCCACGGCGTCCATGCCGCACCTGCATGTGTCCTTTGGCGAGTACATCCAGACCCATCTCGGGCTCAGCAAGGTCGAGTCCGATGCGTTGCGCCGCCGCTATTGGTTGCGCTACGGGGCCACGCTGCTGGGGCTGGTGCGCCACCACGGTGTGCACCCTGCGCACTTCCTTCACCACACGCATCTGCTGCCCGGGCTGGAGGCGCGGGTGCGCGGACACGGCGCCGACCTGGCGGCGCTGGCCAGGCTGCCCGGGCGCAAGGTCATCCTCACCAACGCGCCAGCGGCTTATGCCTGGCGGGTCTTGAAGGCGCTGGGCATCCAGCGCTGGTTCGATGGCGTGCTGAGCATCGAGGACATGCGCATGTTCGGAACCTTGCGGCCCAAGCCCGATGCACGCATGTTGCGCCACGTGGCGGCGCGCCTGGGCGTGCCCGCTTCCGGCTGTGTGCTGGTGGAAGACACGCTTGTCCACCAGAAAGCCGCCAGGCGCGTGGGCATAAAGACAGTGTGGATGCAGCGCTGGTCGCGTGCCGCCCACGTCGGGCGTGCGCCAGGCCAGGTCTTCAAGCCGGGCCGGCCGAGCTACGTCGATCGCCGGGTGACGCGCCTGCTGGACCTGTTGCGCAACGCGTGATCAGCGGGCTCGCAAGTCTCGGGCTCCAAGGCGGCAAAGACCTGACCCCGCGCTCTCAGCCCCGTGCGGCAGCACGAAGTGCAAGTGTCGGGCGTCAGTGTTTACGCTGCCCGATTCCCACGCCAAGCTGTCAATCCCCTGTGCAAGAATCTTCTGGCAGGTCATTGCCCATTGCATCCCATCCATGTCCGACATGTCCGACCCTGAAGCAGGAGCCGTCGCCGCTGCCCCGGACGCTGCGGTCCTTGCGCGCAAGCGGCCCAAGCCCGGCGAGCGGCGCATCCAGATCCTGCAGACCCTGGCCGGCATGCTCGAGCAGCCCGGGGCAGAGCGCATCACCACCGCCGCGCTGGCGGCCCGGCTCCAGGTGAGCGAGGCAGCGCTGTACCGGCACTTCGCCAGCAAGGCGCAGATGTTCGAGGGCCTGATCGAGTTCATTGAGACCTCGGTGTTCTCCCTGGTCAACCAGATCGTCGAGCGCGAGCCCTCTGGCGCGATGCAGGCCCGCAAGATCGCCGCCGTGGTGCTGCAGTTCGGCGAGAAGAACCCCGGCATGACCCGTGTCATGGTGGGTGACGCCTTGGTGCTGGAGCACGAGCGACTGACCGCGCGGATGAATCAGTTTTTCGACCGCGTGGAGTCGCAACTGCGACAGAGCCTGCGCCTGGCTGCCGAGGCCGCAGGCTCGCCCACGCCCACGGTGGATGCCGCGGCCCTCGCCTCCGCCGTGGTCTCGCTGGTGGCCGGGCGCCTGCAGCGTTATGCGCGTTCAGGCTTCCGACGCTCACCGCTGGAACACCTGGACGTCGCGCTTATGCGTCTGGCCGGCTAGCCCACCTTCGACTGCCGGGCCGAGGCCCGCGTGCGCGCGGCGTCCCAGGCCGTCGGCGCCGTGTGCTCACGGTGCGTGGTGAGCCCCCAGAGTCAGGGTACGCCCGTGCGGCAAGACTGCCTCCTTACACTTTCCCCATGAGCTCTGTTGAATCCCTGATCGCCCGCGCCGAGGCCCTGCTGGGCCGCCTGGAGGCCGTGTTGCCCCGCCCCGCCACCGCACCCGACTGGGCGGCGTCCGTGGCCTTTCGCTACCGTCGGCGCGGCGCCAGCGCCGTGCTGGAACCGGTGCGCCACGTGGCTACCATCCGCCTGGCGGACTTGAAGGAAGTGGAGCCGCAGAAGGAACGCCTGCTGCGCAACACCGAGCAGTTCGTGGCGGGGCTCGGCGCCAACAACGCCTTGCTCACGGGCGCGCGCGGCACGGGCAAGAGTTCGCTCATCAAGGCCTGCCTGAACGAGTTCAGTCCCCAGGGCCTGCGCCTGATCGAGGTGGACAAGGCCGACCTCGTGGACCTGCCCGATCTGGTCGATCTGGTGGCCGGCCGTCCGGAGAAGTTCATCGTCTACTGCGACGACCTGAGCTTTGACGAGGGCGAACCCGGCTACAAGGCGCTGAAGTCCATCCTTGACGGCTCGGTCTCGCAGTCCAGCGACAACGTGCTGATCTACGCCACCAGCAACCGCCGCCACCTGCTGCCCGAGTACATGAAGGAGAACCTCTCCTACCAGCACACCGAGGATGGCGAGGTGCATCCCGGTGAAGGCGTGGAAGAGAAGATTTCGCTGTCCGAGCGCTTCGGACTGTGGATCAGTTTCTACCCCTTCACCCAGGCCGAATACCTGGCCATCGTGGGGCAGTGGTTGCGCGCGTTCGGGCAGAGCGAGCAAGCGATCGCCTCCGCGCGTGCCGAGGCCCTGGTGTGGGCGCTGGAGCGCGGCTCCCGCTCGGGCCGCGTGGCCCAGCAGTTCGCGCGCGACTGGGCGGCACGCGAGCATGGCTGAAACCGCCACGGTGGTGGACGGCGGCTCGCCGCCGGGCCGCAAGCCCGTGGACGTGGCCGTGGGCGTGCTGATCGACGCCCAGGGCCGCTTTCTGCTGACCAGCCGGCCGACGGGCAAGGCCTATGCCGGCTACTGGGAGTTCCCGGGGGGCAAGGTCGAAGCCGGAGAGTCCATCGAGCAGGCCTTGCGTCGCGAATTGCAGGAGGAGATCGGGGTGACCATCGCCTCGGCCGAGCCCTGGAAGGTCGAGATGTTCGACTACCCCCACGCGCTGGTGCGGCTGCACTTCTGCCGGGTGCGTGTGTGGTCGGGCAGCTTCGAGATGCGCGAGGGCCAGCAGATGGCCTGGGAAACGCTGCCCGTGCGATCGGCGCCTGTGCTGCCCGGCACGGTGCCCGTGCTGGGCTGGCTGGCCGCCGAACAGGGCTTCGAAGGGGCCACGCATTAGACTCGGCGCCCCCATGAGCGAAACCACCGTGCCTGCTGCTGCTTCGCCCTCGCTGTTGCCTGCCGATCCCACGGACTGGCTGGACGCCGTGCGCTGGGATGCTGACGGGCTGGTACCCGTCATCGCGCAAGAGGCAGGCAGCGGCGACGTGCTGATGTTCGCCTGGATGAACCGCGAGGCGCTGGCCGCCACTGCGGCCCGGGGCGAGGCGGTGTATTTCAGCCGCTCCCGAAAGCGCCTGTGGCACAAGGGCGAGGAGTCCGGCCATGTGCAGCAGGTGCACGAGATCCGTCTGGACTGTGACCAGGACGTGGTGCTGCTCAAGGTGACGCAGCGCGGCCATGAGCCGGGCATTGCTTGCCACACCGGGCGGCACAGCTGCTTCTTCTTGCGCCACGAAGGCGGGGCCTGGGTGACGGTGGAACCCGTGCTCAAGGACCCGGCCGCCATCTACAAGTGAATATGAGTGAGCCCATCTTGACCTCGGATGACACCCTGGAGCGCTTGGCGGCGGTGATCGAATCGCGCCGCGGCGCGGACCCCGACAAGAGCTACGTCGCGCGCCTGTTCGCCAAAGGGCAAGACGCCATGCTCAAGAAGGTGGGCGAAGAGGCCACCGAGGTGGTGATGGCCGGCAAGGATGGCGACGCGCTCAAGCTGACGGGCGAAGTGGCCGATCTGTGGTTCCACACCCTGGTGGTGCTGGCCGCCCATGGCCTGAAACCCGCCGATGTGCTGGCCGAGCTGCGCCGCCGCGAGGGGATGTCCGGCCTGGAAGAATTCGCCCTGCGCAAGGTGCGCCAGAGAGAGTCGGAGGAGTCATGAGCGCAGACCCGAACTGCATCTTCTGCAAGATCGTCGCCGGGCAGATCCCGTCGCGCAAGGTCCATGAGGACGAGCAAGTCCTGGCCTTTCACGACATACAACCCTGGGCGCCGGTGCACGTGCTCATCATTCCCAGGCAGCACATTGCCACCCTGGCCGATGTGGGCCCTGAGCACGATGCCCTGCTCGGGCACATGCTGGGCCTGGCTCCGCGCCTGATGAAGCAATTGGGTGTGAGCAACGGCTTTCGAACGCTCATCAACACCGGCCCGGACGGCATGCAGGAGGTTTACCACCTGCACATGCACGTCATGGGCGGGCCCCGGCCCTGGGCCAAGGGCTGACCGCCCGAGGGCCTGCCAGCCTCGCGTGGCCCCTGCCACGCAACGGACATGGGGCTCCCCTAGAATCTGCGGTTCCTCTTCAGGAGAACAACCATGGGATCTTTCAGCATCTGGCATTGGCTCATCGTGCTGCTGGTGGTGGTGCTGATCTTTGGCACCAAGAAGCTCAAGAACATCGGGGCCGACCTCGGCGGCGCCGTCAAGGGCTTCAAGGACGGTGTCAAGGGCGGCCAGGAAGCAGCGGACGCTCCGGCTGCGCCGGCGCAGCAGGTCACCACGGCCAAGACCGTCGACGCGCAGACCGTCGACGTCGAAGCCAAGACCAAGGGCTGAGCCTGACTCACGCCCTGCCAGGCTGTCCGGTGGCGGCTGACCGCGTCCGGCAGCCGCATCGTTCTTCTTGCCCGCATCCGGCCCCATGATCGACTTCGGCTTCGACAAGCTGGCGCTCATCGGCGCCGTGGCGCTGATCGTCATCGGGCCCGAGAAGCTGCCCAAGGTGGCCCGCACCATCGGGCACCTGGTGGGCAAGGCGCAGCGCTACGTGGCCGACGTCAAGTCCGAGGTGAACCGCTCCATCGAGCTCGACGAGCTCAAGAAGATGAAGACGCAGTTTGAGGACGCCGCGCGCGACGTGGAAACCAGCGTCAGTCAGCAGATGAACGAAGCCTCGTCCTCGTTCGAGAAGGATTGGGCGTCCATCGGAACATCGCTGGACGGCGCTTCCTCCACCTCTGCAGGTTCGAACGCCTACGAGTCCCTGGCGCCGCCGCCCCCCGAGTACCGTCACCCGCGCAAGAAGTGGCGTCTCAAGCGCGGCGCCACACCTCAGTGGTACAAGCAGCGGCAGGGCATCCGCACCAAGGCGCAGTCTGGCGCCGCCCGGGTGGCGCGTTTTCGCCCGCCGGGCTTGAAAGCTCCCCGATGAGCACCCCCGACGCCAAGGACGACGAACTCGCGGGCACCGAGGCCCCGTTCGTCTCCCACCTGGTGGAGTTGCGCGACCGTCTGGTGCGCGCCTTGATCGCCGTAGTGCTTGCCTTCATCGCGCTGGCACTGTGGCCCGGCCCTGCGGGCCTGTACGACCTTTTGGCCGAGCCCATGGTGGCTCATCTGCCCGAGGGCACCAAGCTCATCGCCACCAACGTGATCTCGCCCATCCTGGTGCCGCTGAAGATCACGCTCATGGCAGCGTTCCTCATCGCGCTGCCGGTGGTGCTGTACCAGGTATGGGCCTTTGTAGCGCCGGGCCTTTACGCGCATGAGAAGAAGATGGTGCTGCCGCTGGTCATCTCCAGCACCTTGCTGTTCCTCTTGGGTGTGGCCTTCTGTTATTTCCTGGTCATTCCCGGGATGTCCAAGTTCATCCAGGCCTTCGCGCCCACCGCCATCACGGCGGCGCCTGACATCGAGCAGTACTTCGGCTTCGTGCTCACCTTGTTCTTCGTCTTCGGCATCGCCTTCGAGGTGCCGGTGGCGGTGATCGTGCTCGCGCGCATCGGGGTGGTCACCATCGAGCAATTGCGCAAGTTCCGCGGCTACTTCATCGTTGGGGCCTTCATCGTCGCGGCGGTGGTGACGCCGCCGGATGTGATCTCGCAACTGGCGCTGGCCGTGCCGATGTGCATCCTGTACGAGATCGGCATCGTCGCGGCCCAGGTGTTCATCAAGCACACCAAGGCCCCAGACAGCACGGACGACGGCACCAAGACGGCCTGACCGCCCGCGACCTCAGCGCGGATGGCCTGCACTGCCCGGCGCGGGCCGCTGACCAATCTGGACGTTGATGCGCATGCGCTGGCCGTTGCGCACCACGCCCAGGGACGCGCTGCTTTGCGGTTTCAGTGCGGCCACGGCCTTCAGCAGGTCCGCCGTGGTCTGCACGACGCGGTCGCCCACGGCCGTCACCACATCGCCTGGACGCACGCCGGCCTGGGCTGCGGGGCCTGCTTGCAGCACGCCCGTGATCAGCACACCTTGCACTTTCTCCAGTCCCAGCGAGGTGGCCAGGTCGGCGGACAGGTCCCGGGGTTCCACGCCAATCCAGCCGCGGATCACCCGGCCGTCGCGCACCAAGTCGTCCATGACCTGACGTGCCAGGTCCACCGGCACCGCAAACCCGATGCCCAGGCTGCCACCGCCTTGCGAATAGATGGCGGTGTTGATGCCCACCAGGGCGCCGCGCGCGTCCACCAGCGCGCCGCCGGAGTTGCCAGGGTTGATGGCCGCGTCGGTCTGGATGAAGTTCTCGAACGTGGACAGCCCCAATCGGTTGCGTCCCAGCGCGCTGACGATGCCCGAGGTGACGGTCTGCCCGACGTTGAAAGGGTTGCCGATGGCGAGCACCGCATCACCTACGGACAGCCGGCTCACGTCGCCCAGCGCCACCACGGGCAGCGGCGCCAGGTCGATCTTCAGCACGGCAATGTCGGTTTCGGGGTCTGTACCCACCAGCCGCGCGCGGGTCTCGCGGCCGTCCGCCAGGCGCACGTCGATCTCGGTGGCACCTTCGATGACGTGGTGATTCGTCAGCAGATAGCCCTCGGGGGAGACGATCACGCCAGAGCCCAGGCCGGCGTTGGGGGTCTGCTCGCCGCGGTCGCCGAAGAAGAAGCGGAAGGCCGGATCGTTGGCGTGCGGGTTGCGCGCGGGCGCCCTCTGCGCCGAGATGCTCACCACCGCGGGCAGCGCGGCGCGGGCGGCGGCACTGAAGCCGCCGGGGCTGGAGGCAGACGCCGCAGGGGCCTGCACCACGGAGACCTGCACGGGCAGCAGCGAACCGCTGCGCAACCACTCAGGCTTGAGCGTGCCCACCACGAACAACGCCGCCACGACGACAGTGACGGCTTGGGAGAAAATCAGCCAGGTTCTGCGCATCGCCGAGAAGACCGGAAAGACCCGAAAGGACTCGAAAGACCGTATGGCCCACCGTTTGGAGATCGAGTCGTTCTTGCGCGAGCTGCTGTCGGTGGATCGCTTCAAGGATTATGGGCCGAACGGTCTGCAGGTTCAGGGCACGGATCAAGTCCGCAAGATCGCCTCGGGTGTCACCGCCAGCCTCGCCTTCATCGAGGCCGCCATCGACGCAGGTGCCGACACCATGCTGGTCCATCACGGCCTGTTCTGGCGCGGCCAGGACGGGCGTCTGACCGGCTGGTTGCGTGACCGCGTGGCCCGACTGATCCGCGCCGACATCAACCTGCTGGCCTACCACCTGCCGCTGGATGCTCACCCCGTGCTGGGCAACAACGCGCAGCTCGGGCTGCGCCTGGGGTGGCAGGCGCAGGAAAGGTTTGGCGAACAGGACCTGGGTTTTCTGGGGACGATGGAGCAGCCGGTTGATCTGGCGCAGATCCGGGCACAGGTGCTGTCGGTCCTGGGGCGGGAGCCGGTGTGCGTCCCGGGTGACGGCCGCCTGCTGCGGCGCGTGGCCTGGTGCACGGGCGGCGCGCAAGGCCACTTCGAGGCTGCCATTGCGGCGGGGGCCGATGCGTTTCTCACGGGCGAGATCTCGGAGCCCCAGGCGCACCTGGCGCGCGAGACCGGAGTGGCTTTCCTGGCCTGCGGTCACCACGCCACCGAGCGTTTCGGCGCGCCGGCCGTGGCTGCCGAAGTCGCTGCGCGGTTTGGCCTCGAGCATGTCTTCATCGACATTCCAAACCCGGCATGATCGCCGCACCGCCCATGGACTGCACGCAAGACGCCACACGTGCGCGCCGCACGGCGGCGCCCCTGGCCCTGACGATGGGGGACGCTGCCGGCATCGGGCCGGAGTGCATCGTCAAGGCCTGGCAGGCGGGGGCCCTGGAGAACGTGGTGGTGATCGGCGACGTGCAGGTGATGCGTCGCGCGGCGCGCCAGGTGGGCGGTGCGCAGCCCATCGTGGCCTGCGTGGATCACCCGTCAGACTCCTGCCTTGTGCCCGAGGGTTGCCTTTGCGTCCTCGAGCCTTCCGGGCTGCCCATCGGCCTGGCCGAGCTGCCCATGGGCCAGGTGGACGCACGCTGTGGGGCGGCGGCTGCGCAGTGCATCGAATCGGCGGTGGCCTGGGTGGGGCAAGGCGCTTGCGCGGCCATCGTCACGGCGCCCCTGCACAAGGAGGCGCTGTCGGCTGCCGGCATCGGCTACCCCGGCCACACGGAGATGCTGCAGGCGCTGGCAGCCGGGCCGCAGGGCCTGCCGCCGGTGCGGATGATGCTGGCCAACGAGGAACTTCGGGTGGTGCTGGTCACCATCCATCTGGCACTGCGCAAGGCCGTTGAGGCCGTGACTTTCGATGCCGTGCTGGAAACCCTGCGCATCGCCCACCATTCCAGCGCGCTGTGGGGGCAGCCGGCCCCGCGCATCGCGGTGGCGGGCCTGAATCCGCACGCGGGCGAAGGGGGCTTGTTCGGCGACGAGGAACTGCGGATCATCGCCCCGGCCATCCAGGCCGCCCGCGCTGACGGGGTCAACGCCACAGGCCCATATGCCCCGGACACTGTCTTCATGAGGGCGCGCCATGCCCCCGGGCATCCGGGTGAGTTCGATCTGGTGGTGGCGATGACGCACGACCATGGCCTCATCCCCGTCAAGTACCTGGGGGTTGAGCACGGCGTGAATGTGACGCTGGGCCTGCCCTTCGTGCGCACCAGTCCGGACCACGGCACGGCATTCGACATCGCCGGCACGGGCCGCGCCGACCCCGCCAGCCTGCGGGCTGCCTTGCGTGCGGCCCGTCAGCTGAGTGATTCAGGGGGCTGATCCGTGCACGCCCGCGCGAAACCCAGGGTGCGTCCGCCCATCCCAGCCACCGCTCGGGCAAGGCCGGTCCGTCAGGTCGGAGAAGACATCGGTCAGCTAGAATCCAGGGTTGACCCGTAGTCCTTTTGGGATGCTGCGGCCAATTCAAATCTAGAGGGTTTCCATGAGTGACGCTGTTGCCGACCCGGGCCGCCGGACCTGGATCGCGATCACGTGCGGTGTCGGTGCCGTGGGTGGTGCTGCCGTGGCCGTGCCATTTGTCAGCACGTTCGCGCCGTCTGAGCGAGCGAAGGCGGCCGGTGCGCCCGTGCAGGTGGACATCTCGGCCCTGAAGCCTGGCGAGAAACTCACCGTCGAGTGGCGCGGCAAGCCGGTGTGGGTCATGCGCCGTACCCCCGAGCAACTGGAGTCGCTGAAGAAGACTGAATCCCAGGTGGCCGATCCCGCCTCCGCGCGCACCCAGTACCCCACACCCGACTACGCCAAGAATCCGCACCGCTCGATCAAGCCGGAGTTCTTTGTGGGCGTGGGCATCTGCTCGCACCTCGGTTGCTCGCCTTCCGACAAGTTCCAGACCGGCGCTCAGCCTTCGCTGCCCGACGACTGGGCGGGTGGCTTCCTCTGCCCGTGCCATGGCTCCACCTTTGATATCGCCGGGCGCGTGTTCAAGAACAAGCCGGCTCCGGACAACCTGGAAGTTCCCCCGCACATGTACCTGTCCGACACCCTGCTGCTGATTGGCGAGGACAAGAAGGCCTGAGGGCCCATCGTTCTCTGACCATCCGAATCACCCGAGGCAATCATGGCTGAATTCAAGGAAGCACCAGCGGGCGCACCCGCAGCGCAGAAGTTGATGACGTGGATCGACAACCGGTTTCCGGCGTCGAAGATGTACAAGGAGCATCTGTCCGAGTACTACGCCCCGAAGAATTTCAATTTCCTCTATTTCTTCGGCTCACTGGCCATGCTGGTGCTGGTGATTCAGATCGTCACCGGCATCTTCCTGGTGATGCACTACAAGCCGGACGCCAACCTGGCGTTCGCCTCCGTCGAGTACATCATGCGCGACGTGCCCTGGGGCTGGCTCGTGCGTTACATGCACTCCACGGGCGCATCGGCGTTTTTCGTCGTTGTGTACATGCACATGTTCCGCGGCATGCTGTACGGCAGTTACCGCAAGCCGCGCGAGTTGGTGTGGATCTTCGGTTGCGCCATCTTCCTGTGCTTGATGGCAGAGGCCTTCCTGGGCTACCTCCTGCCCTGGGGCCAGATGAGCTACTGGGGTGCCCAGGTGATCGTCAACCTGTTCGCCGCCGTGCCTTTCGTGGGCCCCGACCTGGCCCTGCTCATCCGCGGTGACTACGTGGTGAGTGATGCCACGCTCAACCGCTTCTTTAGCTTCCACGTGATCGCCATTCCTCTGGTGCTGCTGGGCTTGGTGGCCGCACACATCATTGCCCTGCACGAAGTGGGCTCGAACAACCCCGATGGCGTGGAGATCAAGGCCAAGAAGGACGAGAACGGCAGGCCTCTGGACGGCATCCCCTTCCACCCGTACTACACCGTCCACGACATCCTGGGCGTGTCGGTGTTCCTGATGATCTTCAGTGCCGTGGTGTTCTTCGCACCTGAGATGGGGGGCTATTTCCTGGAGTACAACAACTTCATCCCGGCCGACCCGCTGAAGACGCCGGCCCACATCGCCCCAGTGTGGTACTTCACCCCTTACTACTCGATGTTGCGGGCCGTCACGGACCCCATGGTCAACGTCTTTGTGGTGCTGGTGGGTGTGGGCGCAGCGGTCACGCTGCTGCTGGGCCGCCTGACCAACACCGCGAAAGTGGTCGTGATCGTGGCTTCTGTGGTGTTCATCGGTCTGCTGAAGGGGTTTGACGCCAAGTTCTGGGGCGTGGTGGTCATGGGTGGTGCGGTGATCATCATGTTCTTCCTGCCTTGGCTGGACAACAGCGCTGCAAAGTCCATCCGCTACCGGCCGACCTGGCACAAGTGGATGTACGCCATCTTCGCCATCAACATGCTGGTGCTTGGCTATCTGGGCATCAAGCCTCCCTCAGACGTAGGCACGCTGGTTTCGCAGGTGGGCACGATCTTTTACTTCGGCTTCTTCCTGCTCATGCCCTGGTGGAGCCGCATCGGCGAGTTCAAGCCTGTGCCTGACCGCGTCACCTTCCAGCCGCATTGATTGCCCCGGAGCCTTGCATCCATGATGAAGAAATTCCTCCTGACGCTCGTGGCGGCCCTGGCGGTCATGGCTGGTCCCGCGCGTGCCGCAGGCGATGGCATTGATTGGGACAAGTTCCCTGCGGAGCGCATCACCGACATGGCCGCCCTGCAGAACGGCGCCAAGCTGTTCGTCAACTACTGCCTGAACTGCCACGCTGCCGAGTACATGCGCTACAACCGGCTTCGCGACATCGGTCTGACGGAAGAGCAGATCAAGGCCAACCTGCTGTTCACCGATGCCAAGGTGGGCGAGACCATGAAGGTCGCCTTGAATCCCAAGGAAGCCAAGGAGTGGTTTGGCGGCGTACCACCCGACCTCACCGTGATTGCCCGCTCGCGCTCTGCTGCGGGCAAGGGCACGGGTGCCGACTACCTCTATACGTACCTGCGCACGTACTACCGCGACGAGACCAAGGCCACGGGTTGGAACAACGCTGCCTTCCCGAACGTGGGCATGCCCCACGTGTTGTGGGAGTTGCAGGGTCAGCAGCGCGCGGTCTACACCGACGTGGTGGACCCGAAGGACCCCAAGAAGGTGACGCATGTCTTCAAGGGTCTGGAGCCCATCACCCCAGGCACCCTTACGCCCGCCCAGTACAACGAGGCGGTGGCCGATCTGGTCGCCTACCTGAAGTGGATGTCCGAGCCCAACCAGGCTGATCGCGTCCGCCTGGGGGTGTGGGTGTTGCTCTTCCTCTCGGTCTTCACCATCATCGCCTGGCGACTCAACGCCGCGTTCTGGAAAGACGTCAAGTGACAGGTCCGGCCCAGGCATGCCTGGGCCTTTTTGCGCAGTGGCGGCTGCCCCGCTTCCACTGCGCTTGTTGTTTTCTGGGGCTGCGTTGACCGTGCCTGACCTGCGTCTGCAGTCTCGCCGGCACACCGTGCAAGATGCCCGCCTTGAAACCCAACTGACAGGGAACCGACTGCCATGATGGTCCTTTACTCCGGCACCACCTGCCCCTACTCGCACCGTTGCCGCTTCGTGCTGTTCGAGAAGGGCATGGATTTCGAGATCCGTGATGTCGACCTGTTCGCCAAGCCCGAAGACATCGCGCTGATGAATCCCTACAACGAGGTGCCCATCCTCGTGGAGCGTGATCTCATCCTGTACGAGTCCCACATCATCAACGAGTACATCGACGAGCGCTTCCCCCACCCGCAGCTCATGCCGGGTGACCCGGTGGCCCGCGCGCGGGTGCGTTTGTTTCTCTTCAACTTCGAGAAGGAACTGTTCGCTCAGGTGAACCTGCTGGAAGGCCGTGGTGTGAAGGCCACAGACCGCCAACTGGAGAAGGCACGCGACCAGATCCGCGACCGTCTGACCCAGCTCGCACCCATCTTCATGAAGAACAAGTACATGCTGGGCGATGACTTCTCCATGCTCGACGTGGCGATCGCCCCGTTGCTGTGGCGCCTGGACTACTACGGCATTGAACTGTCGAAGAACGCTGCGCCCTTGCTGAAGTACGCCGAGCGCATCTTCTCGCGTCCGGCCTACATCGAGGCGCTTACGCCGTCTGAGAAGGTGATGCGCAAATAAAGCTGCGAAGGCCTCCCACGCCAGCCACGCCGCCTTTCGCCTCTCATCCCCGAAGCCGAATCCGCGATGACGTCCCCCCTGTCACCCGAGAGTCAAGGCACCCCCACACGGCCCTATCTCGTGCGTGCCTTGCACGAGTGGTGCTCCGACAACGGTTTCACGCCCTATCTCGCGGTGTTCGTGGACGGCTCCGTGCAGGTGCCCATGGAGTACGTGAAGAACCAGGAGATCGTGCTCAACATCGGTTTCGACGCGACCAGCGGTCTGCAGATGGGCAACGACTTCATCGAGTTCAAGGCGCGATTCGGGGGCGTGCCGCGCGACATCGTGGTGCCGGTGGACCATGTGGTGGCGATCTATGCGCGCGAGAACGGCCAAGGCATGGCCTTTCCTGCGCCGAAGGCGGGGGCGGCGCCCACAGCCGTCGTGGTCGACATGATCGAAGACCAGGGCGCACCGCCGAACGCGGAGGGCCCTCGTCCGGTGGCTGCCGTGATTCCCTTGGTCAAACCCGAGGCGGCGCGCCCGACCCCCCCGGGCCGCGAGCCGCCTCCAGAGCCGGACGACCCGACCAAGCCGCCGACCGGTGGTCGACCGGCGCTCAAGCGGGTGAAGTGAAGCCGCGCATCGCGCAGGCCGCGGCGCGGTGCAGGCGCAACGCGATGGGCCCGCGCCATAGAATCCCGAAGCTGCCGACTTAGCTCAGCTGGTAGAGCATCCGCCTTGTAAGCGGGAGGTCATCCGTTCGATTCGGATAGTCGGCACCACGCATGTCGCCGACGCTTTGCGCTCAAGCGAGGTGTCGCACCCGGGTGCGGGTGGGTTGTTGCAGGACATGCTGACCCTCCCGGTCATGGACCAGGCAGGGCGATCAGGGGGGCGATATCCTGATGCGTACGCTGTTCACCCCCACGCCCAGGTCCTGAACCGCCTGGTGGATGCGCGGCAGCATCTGGCGGGACTTGGAGGCTGCGCCACCATTGGCGGCCAGCAGGGTCCACTGGCTGTCCTCCACCGGGCCGGGGCGCATCGAGGCGCTCAGCTCAGGCCCCAGAACACGGCGGGCTGCCTGCATACACTCTTGTGACAAGCGCCACCGCCCGAGCAGGGAACCCAGCGTCGGGTTCTCTTGTAAGGCATCGGCCACCGTGACGGTGCCGGGCGGGGGCTTCGGTCGCATCACGAAAAGTGTAGAGCCAGGAGGCACGCCATGCAGATCATGATCACCCATGACGTGAGTGCCCGCGTACGTGTGCTCCAGTTGAGCCGATGGCAATTGGCCCTGCTGGCCCTGGGGCTGGTGTTCCTGCTGATGCTGACGTCCGGGGCGGTGTACCACTGGTTCTTTCTGAAGGCGGCGCGCGAGGGCTGGCCGGTGGTCAGTTCGGTCGTCAAGTGGGTGGTGCGGGATGAGATCGCGCAGCGTGACCGGTTCATGCGGGAGAACCTGGATGCCATCGCGCAGAAGGTGGGCGAGGTTCAGGCCAAGCTGGTACGCCTGGAGGCGGTGAGCGAGCGGGTGTCCGGTCTGGCCGGGGTCAAGCCTGAGGAACTGCGCTTGCTGCAGCAACCCGCCGTCGGCACCCCCGCCCCCGTCCCGGGCGGGGCGCGCAGCGGCTCGGGTGGCGCCCCCGCCCAGGTGGGGGGACGGGGTGGTGCGTACTTCCCCCTTCGCAGCCCGACCCTGGAGGAGCTGAACGACGCGGTGACGGGATTGGACGGTCTTTCAGACCTGCATGCCGACGTCTTCACCCTGATCGAATCCAGGCTGTTTGAAGAGCGCATGCGCGGCCTGATGGTGCCCAGTGCCACGCCGGTGGACGGCCCGGTGGGCTCAGGTTTCGGCTTCCGTTCCGATCCGATCACGGGCCGTACCGCCTTGCACACGGGGTTGGACTTCCCGGCAGAACCCGGCACGCCCATCCGTGCTGCCGCTGGCGGCGTGGTGCTTGAACTGGGTGTGCATCCGGAGTACGGGCAGACGCTGGAACTGGACCATGGCAACCAGCTGACGACCCTGTATGCGCACCTGCGTCGCGCGCTGGTCAAGCCCGGTGACATCGTGCGCCGCGGCCAGGTGATTGCCGAGGTGGGCAACACGGGCCGCTCCACAGGGCCACACCTTCATTTCGAGGTGCTGCTGCAGGGCGTGCCGCAGAACCCGGCAAGGTTTCTCGGGGCCCAGCCTGCTCCTTGGGAAGCCGCCGCTCGCAGGGCCTTGCGCAGTGATTCCCGAGGGGTCCCGGTGGTAAAGTGACGGGCTTTTTCGGGCGGCCCAACCCGGCCCAACCGCGTTCATCGCGGGCCTTTCGGGGCACGCTCGGAAGAATCCTTCGGGGCGCACCCCCCAGGCCCGTGAGGCCAGAGCTCCTTGCGCGCTGTTGCGCCAGGGGCAGCACACTTCAGTGAGTCCATCCGCATGTTGCCCAAGTTCCTGACCCAGTTGTTCGGCAGTCGCAATGACCGCCTGCTGAAGACCTATCGGAAGGCGGTACAGCAGATCAATGCGCTGGAGCCTGCGTTCGAGAAACTGGACGACCAGCAACTGCGTGGCAAGACCGATGAGTTGCGTGCCCGCCTGGCCCAGGGCGAGACGCTGGATCAGGTGCTGAACGAGGCCTTTGCTGCCGTGCGCGAGGCCGGCAAGCGCACGCTCAAGATGCGGCACTTCGATGTGCAGCTCATGGGGGGCATGGCGCTGCACCAGGGCAAGATCGCCGAGATGCGCACGGGCGAAGGCAAGACGCTCATGGCCACGCTGCCCGTGTACCTGAATGCCCTGGCGGGCAAGGGTGTCCATGTGGTCACGGTCAATGACTACCTGGCCCGCCGCGACGCCGAGTGGATGGGGCGGCTGTACAGCTTCCTCGGGCTGACCGTGGGCGTGAACGTTCCAGGGATGAGCCGCGAAGAGAAGCAGACGGCCTTCGCGGCGGATGTCACCTACGGCACGAACAACGAGTTCGGCTTCGACTACCTGCGTGACAACATGGTGTACGAGGTGTCGGAGCGGGTGATGTCCCGCGGCCAGCACTACGCCATCGTCGACGAAGTGGATTCCATCCTCATTGACGAGGCGCGCACCCCGCTGATCATCAGCGGGCAGGCGGAGGATCACACCGAGCTGTACGTCAAGATCGATGCGGTGGTGCCGCAGTTGAAGAAGCAGATCGGCGAGGCCGACCCGCGCACCGGGGAAGGCGTGATCGAGCCGGGCGACTTCACAGTCGACGAGAAGCAGCACCAGATCTTCCTGACCGAGGACGGCCACGAGAACGCCGAGCGACTGCTGGCGGCTGCCGGCCTGCTGGCCGAGGGTGCCAGCCTGTACGACCCGGCCAACATCACGCTGATGCACCATGTGTACGCGGCCTTGCGCGCTCGCAACCTCTACCACCGGGACCAGCACTACGTGGTGCAGGATGGCGAGGTCATCATCGTCGACGAGTTCACGGGCCGACTGATGACGGGCCGGCGCTGGAGCGATGGCCTGCATCAGGCGGTGGAAGCCAAGGAGCGCGTGGCCATCCAGAACGAGAACCAGACACTGGCCTCGGTCACCTTCCAGAACTACTTCCGCCTCTACGCCAAGCTGTCCGGCATGACGGGCACGGCCGACACCGAAGCCTACGAGTTCCAGGAGATCTACGGCCTGGAGACGGTGGTGATTCCGCCCAATCGGCCCACCATCCGCAAGGATGAGCTCGATCTCATCTACAAGACCACCCAGGAAAAGTACGACGCCGTGACCGCGGACATCCGCGAGTGCCATGAGCGCGGGCAGCCGGTGCTGGTGGGCACCACGTCGATCGAGAACTCCGAGCTGGTCTCGGCCTTGCTCACGAAGGTCGGCTTGCCGCACCAGGTGCTCAACGCCAAGCAGCACGCGCGCGAGGCCGAGATCGTGGCGCAGGCCGGACGGCCTGGCGTCATCACCATCGCCACCAACATGGCCGGCCGCGGGACTGACATCGTGCTGGGCGGCAACGTTGAGAAGCAGGTGCAGTTCCTGGAGGCTGACGACAGCCTGCCCGAAGCCGAGAAGAAGGCGCGGGCCCAACAGTTGCACGACGAATGGCAGGGCCTGCACGAGCAGGTCAAGGCCCAGGGGGGCCTGCGCATCATTGCCACCGAACGCCACGAGAGCCGGCGCATCGACAACCAGTTGCGGGGTCGTT
>JBILSM010000028.1:0-30114 GCA_044372085.1 Rubrivivax sp. | reverse complement strand
GCGCGCGACGTGCTGGCCCGCGGCGGGGTCACCTTGCTGGACTGCCCGCTGTCGGGCACCGGCGCGCAGGCCGCCCGCAAGGACCTCACCGTCTACGCCAGCGGGCCGGCCCGCGCCATCCGCCGCATGCAGCCCGTCTTCGAGGGCATGTCGCGCGAGCAGTTCAACCTGGGCGCCTTCGGCAATGGCATGAAGATGAAGCTCATGGCCAACCTGCTGGTGGCCATCCACAACGTGTCCACGGCCGAGGCGCTGCTGCTGGGCCAGCGTTGGGGCATCCGGCCGTCGGATGCCGTCAAGGTGCTGGCCGGCGGCGCGGGCGGATCGCGCATGCTGCAGGTGCGCGGCCCCCTGATGGAAGGCGAGGGCTGGAAGGACGCCACCATGAAGATCGCCGTGTGGCAGAAGGACATGAAGCTCATCGGTGACGCCCTGCGGGCCAACGGCGTGCCGGCGCCGCTGTTCGCCGCCACCGTGCCGCTGTACGACGCGGCCATCGGCATGGGCCACGGTCTGCATGACACCGCTGCGGTATTTGACGTGCTGGCGCGCATGTCGTCGCCGCCGGCGGGCACCGCCGCTCTCCCCACCCCTGCCCGTCGCAAGGCCCGCCCATGACGCTGTCGCTCAATCACTTCTCCATCCGCACCCTGGACCTGGAGGCCACGCGGGCGTTCTATGTGGACCTGCTAGGCCTGCAGATCGGCCCTCGGCCGGACTTCCCCTTCCCCGGGCTGTGGCTGTACCAGGGCCCCACGAGCGCCTACTCGAACGCGGCGGTGCATGTGATCGGCATCGACCGCAACGACCCCTCCGGCCTGCAGGCCTACCTGGGCGACCGCGACGAGGCCAGCCTGCACGGCAGCGGCGCGGTGGACCACGTGGCCTTCTTTGCTACCGACCTGCCTGTGATGATGGCGCGCCTGCACGCTGCGGGCGTGGCCTGGCGCGAGCGCACCGTGCCGGGCGTGGGCTTGCACCAGGTCTTCCTGGACGATCCCAACGGCGTGATGGTGGAGCTCAACTACCCCGTGGCCGAAAAGCAGGCCTGGGACGCCCAGCGCAGTGCGGTGCCGGTATGAGGCGGCCGTCAGCGTCCTGCGAAGCTGAAAGGGGCTGAGGTCCGTGGCCCGCATCGTGGTGGCCGGAGGCTCGCTGGGCGGCTTGTTCGCGGCCAACATGCTGCTGCGCGACGGGCACGATGTGCAGGTGCTGGAGAAGGCCTCGGCCTCGTTGAGCGGGCGCGGTGCCGGCATCGTCACGCACGACGCACTGGTGCGCGCCCTGCAGCGTGCGGGCGTGCCGGCCGAGGCCACGCTGGGCGTGGAAGTGCCTGGCCGGGTGATGCTGGACGCCGACGGTCGCACCCTGGACCACCTGGATATGCCGCAGGTGCTCACCTCCTGGAGCCGCCTGTACGAGATGCTGCGCGCCGTCTTTCCCGATGAGCGCTACCACCTGGGCCAGTCGGTGCAGTCGGTGCGGCGCACGGCGGCCGGCCTGGAGGTGCATACCGGTGATGGCGCGGCTGCGCCCGGTTCGCCCCGCGCACCCCGGTGCTGGACGGCGGATGTGGTGGTGGCAGCCGACGGTATCCGCTCCGCCCAGCGCCAGCGGCTGTTTCCGCAGGCCCAGCCCCGTTACGCCGGCTACGTGGCCTGGCGTGGCGTGGCCGACGAGTCGCGCCTGTCGGCGTTCACCCGCGAGACCCTGTTCCCTTACTTCGGCTTTTGCGTACCGCCGCGTGAGCAGATCATCGGCTACCCCGTGGCCGGCGCCGACCACGACACCGCGCCGGGCCGGCGTGCCTACAACTTCGTGTGGTACCGGCCGGTGCCCGCCGGCCCCGCACTTGACGCGTTGATGACCGACGACGACGGCGTGCTGTACCCGCTGGGAATCCCGCCGCACAAGGTGTCGGCGCGACATGTGCAGGCCACGCTGCGCGACGCGCGCCGCTTGCTAGCGCCGCAGTTCGCCGAGGTGCTGGAGGCCACGGCGCAGCCCTTCTTCCAGCCCATCTACGATCTGAGCGCCGAGCGCTTGCAGGCCGACGGCGTGGTGTTGCTGGGAGACGCTGCGTTCGTGGCGCGCCCGCACCTGGGCTTTGGCGTCACCAAGGCGGCGCAGGATGCCGTGGCGTTGGCCGATGCGCTGCGCAACCACGCCTCGTTGCCGCAGGCCCTGGCGGGCTACGAGGCGCAGCGCCTGCCCGCCGGCCAGGCTGCGCTGGCCCGCGCGCGGTGGCTGGGCCACTACATGGAGCATGCCGTGGACGCAGGTGTCGCCGATGATCTGGCCCCTGCCGCGCGCCGCCACCAGGTGCTGCACGAAACGGCCATCGATCTGGAGCGCTACGGCCATCGCTCGGCCTTCGTGCCCCCAGCGGGCTGACCGCAGCCCTTGCACCAGCCCTGACCCCCTGGAAACCTGCATGACCCACCACGCCTCCCACAACGCCTCCCACACCCCCCGCGCGCGCCATCGCGACGAGCATGCCGACAGCGCCGACCGGCTGCCGCCGCTGAACCCGGCCACCTGGACCGAGGCCCAGCGCGCCTGCGCGCAGGAGATCATCCAAGGCCCACGCGGCGCCTTGATCGAGCCTTTCGTGCCGCTGCTGCGCAGCCCGGAGTTGTGCACCCATGTGCAGCGCACCGGCGAGTACCTGCGCTACCGCAGCGCCATCGGACTGCGCCTGTCGGAACTGGCCATCCTGGTCACCGCCTGCCATTGGCGGCAGCAGGTGGAGTGGTCCATTCACGCGCCCATTGCCATGCGCGAGGGCATCGCGCCCGGGGTGGTGCAGGCCCTGGCCGAGGGCCGCCGGCCCGACTACCAGCGGGCCGACGAGGCCCTGGTGCACGATTTCACCCAGCAGTCGCTGCAGGAACGCCGCGTCAGCGACACCACCTGGGCCGCCTGCCGTGAGGCGCTGGGCGAGCAGGGTGTGGTGGACCTCATGGGCATCGTGGGCTACTACACGATGCTGTCCATCGTGATGAACGCCGCCCAGACCCCGCCGCCGCCTGACCGGCCGATGCGGCTGCCAGGCAGGCCCGTCGCGGATTGATCAGCGCTTGGCGCGCGTGGCCGTCGCCACCTTGGCGGCGGGCTTGGGCGGCTTGATCTTCAGCAGCCGCGCCGCATTGCCACCCACCACCAGTTCCCGGTCGGCCTTGGGCAGGCGCTGGATCTCGGCGATGGTGCCCAGCGGGTCGTCGTCGGCCATGTCGTAGGGGTAGTCGGTGCCCAGGATGACGTGGTCGGCACCGAACCGGTCGATCAGGCGCTTCACCATCACCGGGTCGTGCGTGATGGTGTCGAAGTAGAACTTCTCCAGGTACGAGGAGGGCTTGCGCTTGATGACGGTGCGCGTGTCGGGCCGGGCGCGCCAGGCGTGGTCCATGCGCGCCCAGTAGTGGGCGATGAAGCCGCCGCCGTGTGCCACCAGCACCTTGAGCTTGGGGTGGCGCGCCATCACGCCGTCGAAGATCAGGTGCGACACCGCCACCGTGGATTCCAGCGGGTTGCCGATGACGTTGTTGAAGTAGTGGTTGCGCAGCCGCTCGCCGTCGGAGTAGCCCAGCGGGTGCATGAAGACCAGCACGCCCAACTCCGCGCAGCGCGCGAAGAACTTCTCCAGACCCAGGCTGGGGTCGGTGAGGTTCTTGCCGTTGACGTTGGTGCAGATCTCCACGCCCCGCAGGCCCAGGTTCTTCACCGCATGGTCGAGTTCGCGCACGGCCAGATCGGCGTTTTGCAGCGGCACCGAGCCCAGGCCCACGAAGCGGTCGGGGTTCCCGGCGACCACCGCCGCGATGCCCTCGTTGACCTCACGCGCGAGTTCGGCGCCGTAGTCCGGCTCGGTGAAGTAGAAAAAGTGGTACGGCGCGGGTGAGACCGCCTGGATGTCCACGCCCATGCGGTCCATGTCCTTCAGCCGCTCGGTCACGCCCGCCAGCTTGGGCGCGCGCGTGGCCATCTGCTTGACGTTGGTGTCGTTGGTGAGCTGGTTGGCGTAGATGACGGTGGCGTCGTACTTCGCAGCGTTCAGGTGCGCGGTCTTGGCGTTCACCTGGGGGTTGAGGTAGTGGCAGTGCAGATCCACCACCAGGTTCTTGCCGCGGCGGTTCCTCACCACGGGCCGCGCGCTGGCCGCGGCCTTGTCCTTGGTGGCCAGCGCGGTGAAGGGTCGGTGCTGGTGGGTGGGGTCGGTGCAGTGGGGCAAGCAGCTGTAGAACACGGGCGTCTCCTGGTGGTGCCTCTGAGGGGGTCTGCGCCGGCGTTACCGGCTGTTTATCCTATGATAAGTCGAGGCTGGCAACCGTCTTGTCGGAAGGCGCATCGTTGCGGGCTCCAACCTTTTGAGAAGGCAATCATTCATGCAGATCGCTCTGGCAGGCACGGGCAAGATGGGGGCCGCGATGGCACGGCGTTTGATGGCCAGCGGCCACGCGGTGACGGTGTGGAACCGCACTGCTGCGCGGGCTCAACCGCTGCTGGACGAGGGCGCCACCTGGGCCGCGAGCCCGGCGGCGCTGGCCGCTTCGGCGGACATCGTCCTGACCATGCTGATCGACGAGGCCGCGCTGGACGAGGTCTACCTGGGGGCTGACGGCCTGCTGTCCGGCCCGGTGGCCGGGCGTTTGTTCATCGACATGAGCACCGTGTCGCCGGCCAAGCCGCAGCAGATCGGCGCGCGTGTGCAGGCCGCAGGGGCGAGCTTCCTGGAGTGCCCCGTGGGCGGCAGTGTCGGGCCGGCGAAAGAGGGCCGGCTGCTGGGGTTCGTGGGTGGCGCGGCGGAAGATCTGGCGCGGGCGCGCTCGGTGCTCGAGGCGCTGTGCCGGCGTATCGAACACGTGGGCCCGCTGGGTGCCGGGGCCACCATGAAACTCACCATCAACCTGCCGTTGATGGTGTACTGGCAGACGCTGTCCGAAGCGCTCTCGCTGGTGCAGCCGCTGGGCCTGGACCCGGCCCGCGTGGTGGACATCCTGGCCGACACCTCTGGTGGCCCCAACATGCTGAAGGTCCGTGGCGCGGCGATCGCCCAGGCCTTGTCCGGCCAGGTCGGTCCCGTGAGTGTGGACGTGGCCACGATGCGCAAGGACATGCGCGCCATGCTGGCCCAGGGTGCCGAACTGGGCGCCCGCCTGCCCTTGACCGAGACGGCGCTGCGCACCTTTGAGCAGGCCGCCGCCCAGGGCCTGGACGCCGCCGACTGCACCCAGTTGCCGGTGTGGTGGTTGAAGGGCGCGGGCCGGGCCTGACAGCCTGCGTCAGTGGCCTGCTGGACTGGCGGCTGCCACGGCGCTGAGCAGGTTGCGGATCGTCGTGGCCTCGATGCCGCGCGTGATGAAGACCAGCCGGGTGTCGGTGTCGGTGCTGGGCCAGCGGTCCAGTTCCACCGGGTCGTGGAAGATGTGCTGCACGCCTTGCACCACCACGGGCTGGCCCTCCACGTTGACGATGCCCTTGACGCGCAGCAGGTCCGGCCCTCGCAGCGTAGCCAGCAGCTCCAGCGCGGCGCTGAAGGCAGCCCATGTAAACGGCTCATGAAAGCGCACGGAGAGCGTTCGGATGGACCCGTCGTGCAGGGCCGGGCGCTGGCCCAGCGTGCGCTCACCCCCTGAGCCCTCGCCCTGCAGCGGCTCCCCCAGAAAGCTCAGCGTGGCCGGACCGGCGCGCGCACTCGACAGGCCCAGGCCCGTCAGCTCGGCCGGCTCCACGGCGCCGTGCAGCAGCGTGCTGATGCGCGCGCGTGGGTTCAGGGCTTGAGCGGCATCCTGCACGGCGCGCAGCGTGGCCTCGTCCACCAGATCGGCCTTGGTGATGAAGACCCGGTCGGCCAGGGCGATCTGCTTGGCCGGTTCGTCATGTGCGGCCAGTTGCGTCAGGGCGTTGACGGCGTCCACCAGCGTGACCAGGCCGTCCAGGCGGAACTGCGCGGCCAGCATCGTGTCGCTGGCCAGGGTCTGCACCACGGGCGCCGGGTCGGCCAGGCCGGTGGTCTCGATGATCAGGCGATCGAAGTCGGGAACTTCGCCTGCGTGGCGGCGGGCGAACAGGTCGCGCAGCGTCTCCTGCAGGTCGGTGCGGACCGAGCAGCAGATGCAGCCGTTGGCCAGCAGCGAGATGTTCTCGCTGGCCATGGTGACGAGATCGTGGTCGATGCCGATCTCGCCCACCTCGTTGATCACCACGGCCGCGCCGGCCATGTCGGGGTGGCGCACCAATCGCGACAGCAGCGTGGTCTTGCCGCTGCCCAGGAAGCCGGTGATCAGCGTGACCGGAATGCGGCCGGCCAGAGGGTCTCGGGTGAACACGCGGGCGCCTCGCTCCGTCGTGCCTGTCCTTAGATGTTCATCTCCAGCACGTACAGGCCGCCCGTGAAGCGGTCCACCGTGTAGACGATTCGCCGCTCGTCGGCGAACACATCGTTGAGCTGGACGGCGCCCGCGGGCGAGAGCTTGGGCGCTCCCGGCACGAAATACGCGATCTCTTCCACCCGGTAGGGGTTGGAGGTGTCGTACACGCGCACACCAGCATTGAAGAAGCTGCCGATGATGATGCTGTCGGAGCGGAACGACCCCGGCCCCGGCAGGTTCTCGTGCAGGTTGTGGGCGCCAAAGCGCCCGCCGCGCTTTGCGAAGGCCTCGAAAGGCGGGGCCGGGAAGGTGCCGATGGGCACGGGGTTGGCCTCGTTGCGGGCGTCCAGCACCCACACCAGTTTCGGCCAGTCGGCCCCGTTGTCCATCACACACTCGTCGCTCACGATCCACAACCCGCGGTCGAACAGCGGCAGCAGGGTGTGGGTGAAGCCGTTGAACGGCGGCGAGGGGTTCCATGACGACACCACTTTGATGTCGGATGGATTGGCGATGTCCAGCACGAAGGCGCCGCCGTCGATGTAGCCCACGTAGGCGCGGTCGGGCTTTTCCGGGAAGACGTTGGTGTTGTGGGCCCGAAAGCCCATGTCGAAAGGCTTGGCCAGTCGCGTGGGCGGCGGCGCCGCGTCACCTTCTCGCGTGCCGGGCATCCACCAGCGGCCCTTCTCGAACGGACGCGTCGGGTCAGAGACGTCGAGGATGCGGTAGCACTGGTCGTCCAGCGGATTGCGCGGCTGGAAGTCGGGTGCGCCGGAGGACATGTGCAGCGTGGTGGGCTCCACGAACCATACCGCGTGCACACCGCGCGAGTGCGGGCCCGAGCAGTCGAAGTGCGACAGCAGGCGCGGGTTCTCGGGCACGCTCACGTCAAACAGGTCCACGCCCGCAGGCTTCAAGCCCACGGTGCTGGTCTGGTAGGCCACGGCCAGGGTGTCGCCCACGACATCCAGGGAGTTGGAGCGCAGCTTCATGTGGGGCAGGTCGGTCTGCACCACCACCTTCGGCGTGCGCGGATCGGTGACGTCCACCCCGGTGAAATTCTTCGGCGCAGATTCATGCGCCAGCCACAGGATGCGGCGTCCGTCGCGCGTGAGCTGGATCGCCATGCCTTCGCCCAGACCCCCGTAGCCCTGCAGGGTGTGGTGGGACAGCAGCTTCATGTTGTGGGACAGCGTGCGGTCCGGATGGGCGGCGGGGGAAGCGGCGTTCAACATGCGGGAAACCCTCAATGCTCATTTAGCAAACGATCATATAGCCTGAGGGCATTCAGTTGTCTTCGCCCTTTGGCTTCAACCTCTGTGGAGCGCCCGATGAACACCCTCAAGATCTCACGCCGCCTGATGACCCGCAGCCTGCTGGCTGGTGCAGCCGTGATGGCGGGCCTGGCCCCGGGTCTGGCGGCTGCGCAGGCCTTTCCGAACAAGCCCGTTCGCCTGGTGGTGACCTATCCGCCCGGCGGCAGCTCGGACCTGATGGCCCGCATCATGGCGGGCAAGCTCTCCGAGTTGTGGGGACATCAGGTGCTCATCGAGAGCAAGCCCGGTGCCGCAGGCTCCATCGGCATGGAGTTCGCCGCACGCCAGGCGCCTGATGGCTACACCTTCGTCATCGGCAACCTCGGCCCTGCCGCGGTCAACCCGCTGATCAGCAAGGTGCCCTACAGCATGGACAAGGACTTCATTCCGGTCATGCTGACCGCCACCGGCCCGAACATCATGGTGGTGCCCGCCAACTCGCCGTACCGCACCCTGGCCGACCTCCTGGCTGACGCCCGGGCCAAGCCCGGTGCCGTCAGCTTCGGCACCAGCGGCCCGGGAAGCATGTCGCACCTGTCCACCGAGTTGCTGATGCGCGAGGCCAAGATCAAGATGGTCAACGTGCCCTACAAGGGAGGCGGTCAGGCGGTCAATGATCTGCTGGGCGGTCAGTTGGGCTTCATGATCTCTGACGCCTTGCCGGTGGTGCAGTTCATCAAGACCAACCGCCTGCGGCCGCTGGCCATCACCAGCGGTGCCCGCTCGCCCTTGTTCCCGGACATTCCCACCTTCGCCGAGGGTGGTGTGCAGGGCATCGTGGCCGAGAACTGGTGGGGAGCCTTCCTGCCGGCCGGCACTCCCAGGGCCATCGTGGACAGCTACCACGCGGCCTTGACCAAGGTGATGGCCGACAAGGAACTCATCGAGAAGTTCGCCGGTCTCGGCGTGGTGGCGCGCTCGGGCAGCCAGGCGGACTTCCGCACCTTCCTGGCGGCGGAGACGGCCAAGTACGCCAAGCTCGTGGCGGACAACAACATCAAGGCGGACTGAGCGTGGGCACGCCTGCGGCCCGAGGCGCAGCCTCGCCTGCCCGGTGACCAAGGACGGCAAGACCGACGCACCCGTGCGCAGGCGGCTGGCGCCTGCCGAACGCGAGCGCCAGATCCTGGAAGGGGCGATCGCCTACTTCTCGGAGGCAGGGTTCTCGGGCCAGACCCGAGAACTCTCACGACGTCTGGGCATCACCCAGCCGCTGCTGTACCGCTACTTTCCGAGCAAGCAGGCGCTGGTCGAGAAGGTGTACCAGACCGTGTTCCAGGGCCGCTGGAACCCGGCCTGGATCCCGCTGTTGCAAGACCGCGCGGTGCCCTTGCGCGAGCGGCTGGTGGAGTTCTACCGCCAGTACGCACAGGCCACCTACCGGCCGGAGTGGATCCGTATCTACATGCATGCGGGTCTGTCGGATCCCACGCTCAACCAACGCTACATCCGTCTGGTGCGCCGGGAACTGCTGCCGGTCATGTGCGCCGAAGTCCGGCACCACTGTGGCCTGCCTGTGGCCACCGGAGGCCCGGACGAACAGGAGATTGAGTTCGTGTGGCACCTGCACGGCGGGATCTTCTACCAGGCCGTACGTCGACACGTGTACCGCACCCGCGTCTGCGTGGACTTCGACAGGCATGTGGGTCTCGTTGTCGACAACTTTCTGGCAGGTGCCCAGTCGGTCTATCCGCGACTGCTGGTCAACTCGGCGGCAGATCCCTGACGTCGGCGATCACCTTCTGGCCGAAGTCCTCGGCCTCCAGGCAGGCCAGCACTTTGGCCGCGGCGGCGTCGATGCTGTCGAGCTGCCCTTGAGCCTTGAGGTCCGCGAAGCGGCCCCGGCTGGAAAAGCGTGCCGGGTCTGCGCCGCGCAGTTGCACCTGCATGTCGGTGTCGATCACGCCGGGGGCCAGCGACACGATCTTCGCGCCCTGCGGCTGCTCGGCCTCCTCCAGTGCCACTGCGCGGCTGAAGTGGTCCATGCCGGCCTTGGTGGCGCAGTACACCGCGCTGCCCGCCATGGCAAAGCGCCCCAGGCCCGAAGAGATGTTGAGCACCTTGCGCGGGACCGTCAGGTCAGCGCTGGCGTCCAGGAAGGCGCTCGTCAGCAGCAGCGGGGCCTCCAGGCTCACTCGCATTGCGGCGGCCACGCCGTCAGGGTCGGCCTGCGCCAGCGGGCCCGGTTCCACCAGCAGCGCCGCGTTGTTGATGAGGTCCAGGGACGCCAGCCCGGCACGCGGCAGGCCTTGCACCCAGTCTTTCAGGCGCGCTGCCGCTTCGGCGGGCCGTGTCAGGTCTACCGCCCATTGTTCGAGCACGGCCTTGCGCTCCGCAGCCTCTGCCACCAGCGCCGGGTTGGGGGAGCGCTGCAGCGTCAGCACGCGGTGGCCGCGTCGCAGCAGTTCACGGGCGATGCCCAGGCCCAGGCCGCGCGAGGCCCCGGTGACGATGGAGACGGGAGTGTGGGTGTTCATGGGATTGCAGGATATGTCAGGCCGCCCCCACGGGCTGCAGTGACCTGAAGGGCCGTTGCCCGCTACCTTCGTTCAGAAGGGCGCGGGACTGTGGAACGACACCGTTTTTCCCAAGGCAGGATGCTCGAATACGAGCCGGGTGGCGTGCAACAGCAGTCGCGCAGAGGCCAGGCATACCGCCGGCGGCGCATACAGGTCGTCCCCCAGGATGGGATGACCGATCGCCGAGAGGTGCACCCGCAGCTGGTGCGAGCGGCCCGTATGGGGCTGCAGTTCCAGTCGCGTCGTCCCTTCTGCGTCCTCGGCGAGCACGCGCCAGTGGGTCAGCGAGGGCTTGCCCTGCTGGTGGTCCACGATCTGTCGTGGACGCCGGGGCCAGTCGGCCATGAGCGGCAGGTCGATCCGGCCCTCGTCGGTGGCCGGCCGGCCGGCCACCACCGCCTCGTAGCGCTTGTCCACCTGCCGGTGCTCAAACAGGTGGCCCAGGGCCCGCTGCATGTCCGGCCCGCGGGCCAGCAGCAGCAGCCCGGAGGTGGCCATGTCCAGCCGGTGCACGCTCAGGGCATCGCTGTACAGCGCCTGCACGCGTGACGCGGCGCAGTCCTGCAGCGCCAGCGGCCGGCCAGGCACCGAGGGCAGGCCGGCAGGCTTGTCCACCACCACCAGGTGTGGGTCGGCGTGCAGGATGAAAGGTCGCTCCATAAAGGGGCAGCTTAGCCTGCGTCGAGTCCCCAGGACTTCTGGGGCCATGGCCCAGCACCTAACATCCGCACTGTCGAAAGGGGAGTAGCAGGCAACGCCCGTTGCCGCGGCCCCCCGTCAATACGGCTGCTGGCGCCCGCCCGCAGCCCGGGACCGCAGGGAATTCCCCCCGCAAGACCTTTCGGCGCGACTCTCAACCCTTTGAAGGAGTGTGTCCATGGACACCATCGCGCCGCTTTGGCTGTGGATTTTCTTTGTCGCGTCAGTTCTCGTCGCGCTGTTCGTCGACTTCGTGGTGCTGCGCAAGCAAGGCGCTCACGCCGTCTCCGTCAAGGAGGCCTTGAACTGGTCCATCGTCTGGGTCGCGTTGAGCTTCGCCTTCAATGGGCTGTTCTGGTGGGCCGTCATGCAGGACCATGGTGCGGCCGTTGCCAACACCAAGGCGATGGAGTTCCTCACTGGCTATCTCATCGAGAAGAGCCTGGCGGTGGACAACATCTTCGTGTTCCTGATGATCTTCACCTACTTCGCGGTGCCGCCTGAGTACCAGAAGCGCGTGCTGATGATCGGCATCATCGGGGCGATCGTGCTGCGTACAGTGATGATCCTGGCCGGCTCGTGGTTGATCTCTGAGTTCCACTGGGTGCTGTACGTTTTCGGCGCATTCCTGGTGCTCACGGGCATCAAGATGTGGTGGGCTTCGGGCAAGGAGAACGATCTGGAATCCAACCCGGCGCTCAAGTTGCTGCGCCGCCTGATGCCCGTCAGCAAGAACTTTGACGGCGAACGCTTCTTCACGGTGGAGAACGGCAAGCGCATCGCCACGCCGCTGCTGCTGGTGATTGCCTTGGTGGGTCTGACCGATGTGATCTTCGCGGTGGACTCGATTCCCGCCATCTTCGCCATCACGACCGACCCCTTCATCGTGCTGACCAGCAACATCTTCGCCATCCTGGGCCTGCGTGCGATGTACTTCCTGCTCGCGGCGGTGGCGGCCAAGTTCCACCTGTTGAGCTACGGGCTGGCGGTGATTCTCGTGTTCATCGGCACCAAGATGATGCTCATCGACATCTACAAGATTCCCGTGACCGTGTCGCTGGGCGTGGTGGTGGCGATTCTGGCGGGCACGATGTGGCTCAGCCTGCGCACGGCGCCGAAGCTGCCCGCGTCTGCAACCGCAGACGGATCTGCTGGCAAAGAGTAGGTTTCGCCCATCCAGGCGCAAGGCCTGGATGCAGTTCGCCGCCGCCTGTCCTGGCCCTGATGAGGGGTCGGGCTGGCGGCGGCGGCTTTTGGAGGTCTGCTGGGCGTGTGCGCGTGGGTGCAGCGGTTCAATCCAACGTCAAGGCCGGTGAACACTTCGTGCACGACGGCCCCGTTGGTGGCGGGCACGCCCTGGCGTCACGGTGCGGCGGTGTGCGCAGGGTTGCATGTGGTTTGGAAGTCAATCGCTGGCAGATCTCGATCGATGCAGCATGCCTGCGCTGACCTTGGCAGAGACATGGGCTGCAGCACGGCGGGCAGGACGAGTAAAGCGGTGACCGTGCCCTTCGGGGGATGGTGGCTTGCGCGGCCAGGAGAAAGCCCTGGACGAAAAAAAGCGGGGCCCTCTGGGCCCCGCCGATCTGCTTGAAAGATCTGTGGTCTTACTGAGGCTGCTGGATCCCGGCGATAGCCCAGGTGCCGGTGTCGCCCTCTGGCTTGACCAAGTGCCAGACCTCGTCGAAGCCCTGTGCCGCAGCACCGGCTTCCTCGCGCACCAAGCCCTGGAAGCGGACGCTCACGATCTGCTTGCTGTCTTCCACGGCGTAGTCGATGACCTGCGCTTCCACGCGCTCGACGTCGGTCTGTTGAGCTGCGGCGCCACGCTCTTGGATCTCCAGGCGGATGGCGGCAAACATCTCTGGCGTGGTGAACTGACGCAGGTCGTCCAGGTCACGCGCATCGTTGGCAGCTTGCAGGCGGATGAAGATCATCTTGGCCACGCGTTCGAAAGCCGGCAAGTCAAAGCCTTCAGGGAGTTTCGGACCGGCTGCCGTGGCCGCCAAGGCCTGAGGCGTCTCAGTCTGCTCGACAGTCGCGCTGGAGGACGTCATGTCTCCCGAGCCACCCAGGGGCTGCAGAGGCTGCCCGGTCACCGAGACATCAGCCGCTGCCGGCGTGAAGGCGCTGCGTTGCATGGGGGTGGTCGCCACAGGCTCCGGGGCAGCCGGCGGCTGGGCCGCGGGCTCGTTCATGGGAGTCCAGCTTGCAGGGCTGCCCGAAGCGGACGCGCCAGCCGTGGCCAGCGCCGGCTCCTGCCGTGCGCCGCGGCCGAAGCGCCGCATCAGGAAGGCGATCAGGAACACGGCGGCCACGGCCAGGAGGGCCAGCATCAGGAAGTTGGCGAAGGCTTCGCCCATGCCCAGATGGCTCATCAACGCGGCCAGGCCCAGGCCAGCTGCCAGACCTGCGATGGGCCCCATCCAGGACCGCTTGGCGGGCGCGGCGGCAGCAGCAGCCGTGGCTCCGGCGGCAGCCGGTGCGGCCGCCGGTGTGGGAGCCGTCTGTTGCGGCGCGGCCTGCTTGGGTGGCGGCGTTTGGGGCGCAGGCTGGGCCGGCGCGCTGCGCTGCATGCCTTGGGACTTGCCGCTGCCCAGGCGCTTGGCCTCGGAGAGCATCGGCGTGGAGGTGGCGAGCGCCACGACCAGGGCGCCCAGCAGCCAGTTCTTCATGTCGTTTCTTCCTATGGAGTTGGGAGGGTGAGCATGAAAGATACACGCTCACACTATCTAGTGTCCTGGAACTCGGATCGCGGGCCAAACTTCGCCTCCGGTACCCCTAAGGTCATTGTGGAGCCATCGCGGGCCAGGCTCGCCTGGGTGCAGGCAATCCCGCGTCTTTCGCTGGCCTATGGGGTACCGGAGCTGGAGGTCTGGTCCCGCAGGAGGTGACGACTCGGCGTGGAGGCCCCTCTCAGGGCCACAGGGGTCGGCGGGCTGCAAGAATGTGCAGCACGGGGCAGCGCTGCGTCTTGCGCGCTGCGGACCTCACGGTATCTCAAGGAACTTGACATGTCCCAGGAATCGATCACCCTCGGAGGCGGCTGCTTCTGGTGCGTGGAGGCCGTCTACGAACTGGTGGAAGGCGTGACGGCCGTGGAGTCCGGGTACTGCAACGGCCACGTCGTCAACCCCCGCTACGAGCAGGTCTGCGGTGGTGACACCGGACACGTGGAGGTGGTGCGTGTCAGCTTCGAGCCGGCCGTCATCGGGCTTCGCGAGGTGCTGGAGATCTTCTTCGCCATCCATGACCCGACCACGCTCAATCGACAGGGCAACGACGTGGGGCCGCAGTACCGCTCCGGCATCTACCTGCACGATGAGTCGCAGCGTGCGGTAGCGCAATCGGTGTGGGATGACGCCCAGGCGGCGCACGGCGGGCGTGTGGTGACCGAACTGGAGCCCCTGCGCAATTACTGGCCCGCCGAGCCCTACCACCAGCACTACTTTGCGCAGCACCCGAACCAGGGTTACTGCGCCTTCGTGGTGGCTCCCAAGGTGGAGAAGTTCCGCAAGACCTTTCGCAGCCGCGTCAAGTCCGCCTGAACGGGCCCATGCCCCTCAAGGGGCCAGCCGTTCCCGCACCCAGGCCCCGTTCTCGCGCCGGTAGGCCAGGCGGTCGTGCAGGCGCGAGGGTCGGCCCTGCCAGAACTCGTAGCGTTGCGGCGCCAGGCGAAATCCCCCCCAGTGCGGCGGGCGCGGCGGGTTCAGCAGGTATTGCGCGCCGTAGCGTGCCGCGTTGGCCACCAGCACCCCGCGCGAGGCGATCACCTGGCTCTGTGGCGACGCCCAGGCGCCGATGCGGGAGTCCAGCGGCCGGCTGGCGTAGTAGGCATCGGACTCTTCGTCCGACACGCGGGACACCGTGCCCTCGATGCGCACCACGCGCTCAAGTTCCACCCAATGGAACTGCAGGGCCGCGTGCGGGTTGCCGGCGAGTTCGCGGCCCTTGCGGCTGTCGTAATTGGTGTACCAGGCGATGCCCCGCTCGTCACAGCCCTTGATCAGCACGATGCGGGTGGAGGGGCGTCCGTCCGGGCCCACGGTGGCCAGTGTCATGGCGTTGGGCTCGGGCAACCGAGCGTCGAGGGCCTCGCCCAGCCACTGCTCGAACTGGCGCACGGGGTCTTCATGCGAGGCCGATTCGTCAAGCGCAGCGCGCTCGTAACTCTTGCGAAGCTGGGCGATGTCTGTCATGCGTCTAGTATAGGAAGCCGAGCCTGAGGGGCGGCGGGACTGACGATGGTGCGGGCCTCTTGGCAATCCCTTAAGGGGAAGGCCTTAGGTAGACATCCCATTGGCTGCGCAGCGCGGTACGGGCATCCTCATGGTGTCGAGGTGTGGGGAGGTCTGCACCTTGCGCCCTCCTCAGGACCCAGGCCCGACAGAAGCCCCTTCCATGAGCGAACGTCCCGTTGTTGTCGTGATGGCCGCAGGCCGCGGAGGCCGGTTTCCGGGCGCGTCTCACAAACTGGTGCAGGCGCTGGGCGCCTCTACAGTGCTGGGCACCACGCTCGTGCAGGTCATGGAAAGCCGGCTTCCCTGCGTGGTGGTGACCACGCCCGCGCTGGAGCCCGAGGCCGCCCGCGTCGTCGCGCGGCGCGATCTGGTGGTGATCCCGCAACAAGAGGCTGACAAGGGCATGGGCCACACCATGGCTGCTGGCGTGCAGGCGCGGGCCCAGGCGCCGGGCTGGCTGCTGTTGCCGGCTGACATGCCGCTCGTGGGTCCCGGCACCATTGCCGCGGTGGCGCAGGCCCTGCCCCAGCACACGGCGGTGGTCGCCCAGCACCACGGGCGGCGTGGCCACCCGGTGGGTTTTTCCAGCGGGCTGTACTCGGAACTGATGTCGTTGGTGGGCGAGGACGGGCTGCGGCGCCTGCTGGCCCGTTACCCCGCCCATGGCGTGGAGGTGGCGGACGCGGGTGTTCTGTTCGACGTGGACACCGAAGCGGACCTGGAGGCCGCGCGGGCCATGGTGCCGGCGCTGGGCCTGGCGGGCTGAGAGAGGGCAGTACAGCGCGCTTCACGCCAGCCCGGCGCGCCGGGCCAGGTTCATCAAGCGTGTGATCTCGCGGTCGTGGATACCGCAGGCCTGCAGTGCGCAGGCCGTTTCCGACAGGTACTCCAGCGTGGTGCCGAAGCGTCCGCAAGCCGTGCGCAGGATGTCCAGCAGCGTCTCATCGTCGAGCGGCGGCAGGCAGGCCGGGCTGCGCCGGCTGAGCGTGAAGGTCAGCGCGCGCACCGGTCCCTCGGGGGTGCGGGTGGGCACCAGGCGAGGGTCATAGACACCTGTTGGCATCTCCCGCGCCCACAGGCG
Source organism: Rubrivivax sp. (assembly GCA_044372085.1). GTDB lineage: Bacteria > Pseudomonadota > Gammaproteobacteria > Burkholderiales > Burkholderiaceae_C > Rubrivivax. The sequence goes on along the minus strand of JBILSM010000028.1, from coordinate 13,887 downwards.
GTCCAGTTCCTCCTCCACCCGCTGCCGCGGCACGCGGTAGGCCACCCCGCGGCAGGAGCCCCCCGGCAGCAGGGCGAACACCAGGCCGGGTACCTCCGGGGTGCCTCGGTTGATCCGCGAACGCATGCGCAGGGCCCGGTGCCAGCCGCCCACCAAGGCCGGGCGGCATTCCGCCGCCTCGAACTCCGGGCGCCAGATCAGCGACGCATAGCCGAACACCCAGAGGTCCTCCTGGCCGCCCCACTGCGCGGCGATGCGCTGGCGCATGGGCTCAGGGTCGCGAAAGGGCAGCATCTCGCCGAACATGGACCGAATCATGACAGTTCGGTGGCAGACCTTGCACACCTGGTCGGCGGCAGGCCCTTCATCTTGATTTGACGATGTAACAGAGTTACACGAAAATGCCTGACATGAGTTACATCGCTGGTCCTTGCAGCAGCCGGAGTTCCGCATGAGCAGCCCGATCGCGATCCACCCCGTCGTGCATGCGGTGACCGACCGCATCCGCCGGCGCAGCCAGTCGCTGCGGTCGGCCTACCTGGAGGGTCTGGACCGCCTCGCTTCGCGCGTGCGCGGCGCCGATCGCATGGGCTGCGCCAACGTGGCACATGCCTTTGCCGCCATGCCGGCGCAGGACAAGTTGCGCGTCGTGGCGCACAAGGCACCGAACATCGGCGTCGTGACGGCCTACAACGACATGCTGTCGGCCCACCAGCCCTACGAAGGCTACCCTGCATGCATCCGCGACGAAGCTCGGCAGCGCGGCGCCATCGCCCAGGTGGCTGGCGGCGTGCCGGCCATGTGCGACGGCATCATACAGGGCCAGCCCGGCATGGAGCTGAGCCTGTTTTCGCGCGACACCATCGCGATGTCCACGGCGGTGGCCCTGTCCCACGACGTGTTCGACGCCGCCCTGTTGCTGGGCGTGTGCGACAAGATCGTGCCGGGGCTGCTGATCGGAGCGCTTCACTTCGGACACCTGCCCTGCGTGTTCGTGCCTGCCGGTCCCATGAGTTCGGGTCTGCCGAACAAGGACAAGGCCCGCGTGCGCGAACAGGCGGCCCAGGGCCTGGTCGGGCGCGAGGCCCTGCTGGCCTCCGAAAGCCAGGCCTACCATGGCCCGGGCACCTGCACCTTCTACGGCACGGCCAACAGCAACCAGATGCTGCTGGAGGCCATGGGTCTGCACGTGCCCGGTTCCGCCTTCATCCATCCGCACGATGGCTTGCGTGAACAACTCACGCGGCAGGCGGTGCGTCAGGTGCTGGACCTGGTGCACGGCGGTCCGCGTTTTACCCCCATCGGCCGGCTGGTGGACGAACGCGCCATCGTCAACGCCATGGCCGCCTTGCTGGCCACGGGGGGCTCCACCAACCACCTGATTCACTGGGTGGCGGTGGCGCGCTCGGCGGGGCTGGTCATCGACTGGACGGACTTTGCCGAACTCTCGGCTGTCGTGCCCCTGCTGGCGCGCGTGTATCCCAACGGCAGCGCCGACGTGAACCAGTTCCAGCAGGCTGGCGGCCCTGGTTTCGTGCTGCGCGAACTCCTCGATGCCGGGCTCATGCATGCCGATGTGATGACCGTGGACGCGGGCGGTCTGGCCGCCTACACGCGAGTGCCGGTCCTGGATGGCGCCCCGGGCAGGCTCACGTGGCAGGCCTTGCCATCCGCGCCGGGAGACGACAGCGTGTTGCGCCACGTGGGCCAGCCCTTTTCGCCCAGCGGTGGGCTGCGCCTGCTGCAGGGGCGCCTGGGTCGCGCGGTCATCAAGGTTTCCGCCGTGCCGCAGGACCGGCAGGTCATCGAGGCACCCGCCCGCGTGTTCGATTCCCAGGAAGCGCTGCTGGCGGCCTTCGGGGCAGGCGAGCTCGAGCGCGATCTGGTGGCCGTGGTGCGCTTCCAGGGGCCTGCGGCCAACGGCATGCCGGAGTTGCACAAGCTCACCCCGCCGCTGGCCGTGCTGCAGAACCGAGGCTTCCGCGTGGCGCTCGTGACCGACGGTCGGATGAGTGGCGCGTCGGGCAAGGTTCCCGCAGCCATCCATGTAACCCCTGAGGCGCTGGGCGGCGGCCCGCTGGCTCGATTGCGTGACGGTGATGTCGTCCGGCTGGACGCCTTGACTGGCATGCTCGAGGTGCTGGTGGACGACGACGAATGGGCGCGCCGTGTGCCCGCGCAGCGCCCCGCGCACCTCGCGGTGGACAGCGCTCAGGGGCTCGGACGGGACTTGTTTGCCGGCTTGCGTCGCAACGTGCGCAGCGCCGAGGAGGGTGCGGTGACCTGGCTTTGAGGCCGCGCCACCGGCTTTCCCACGGCTTGTAAGCTGCGGCCTGCCTTCTGTCTCCTTCCTTTTGAACGGCGGAAACCACTCCCCATGAACACGCTTGAACTTTGCGCCTACGGCCCCGTCATTCCGGTCATCGTGCTGCAGCGGGTGGAGGACGCCGTACCCGTGGCGCATGCCCTGGTGCAGGGCGGGGTGCGGGTGTTGGAAGTGACCTTGCGCACGCCCGTGGCCTTGCGTTGCCTGGAGGCCATTGCCCGGGCGGTGCCGCAAGCCATCCTGGGCGCAGGCACGGTGCGCAGTGCCGCCGATGCCCGTGCTGCCCAGGCTGCGGGGGCCCGTTTTGCCGTGAGCCCGGGCTACACCGAGGCTGTGGGGGCCGCCTGCGCGGATCTGGCCCTGCCCCTGTTGCCGGGCGTGGCCACGGCCAGTGAACTCATGCAGGCACAGGCCGGTGGCCATGCATTCGTGAAATTCTTCCCGGCCACGGCGGCGGGTGGCATCCCGCTGCTCAAGGCCCTGGCGGGGCCGTTCCCGGAGGTCAGCTTCTGCCCCACGGGCGGCATCACGCCGCAGAACGCGCGCGACTTCCTGGCCTTGCCGCAGGTGAAAGTGTGCGGAGGCTCCTGGCTGACGCCACAGGACGCCATTGCATCGGGTGACTGGCCGCGCATCACGCGCCTGGCCCAGGAGGCCGCAGCCTTGCGTTGAAGTGCAGGGCGGGGCAGGCGCAAGACGCGGCCTTCAGCCGCCCACACCCGCCAACACCAGAACGCCGATGACGGCGAAGACCAGCGCGGCGATGCGGTGCACCCACACGATGGGCACGAACTTCACCGCCTTGTCGCCCAGCAGCACAGCGGGCACGTTGGCAATCATCATGCCCAGCGTGGTGCCGGCCGTCACGGCGATGAGCGCGTCGTAGCGCGCCGCCAGCATCACGGTGGCGATCTGGGTCTTGTCGCCCATCTCGGCCAGGAAGAAGGCGATCACCGTCACACCGAACACGCCAAAGCGCGGCTGCTGCGCCCCTTCAACGTCGTCGGCCTGATCCGGCACCAGCATCCAGGCGGCCACCGCCAGGAACGACAGGCCCAGGATCCAGCGCATCCACGCCGGGTCCACCAGTCCGGTGATCCAGGTGCCCAAGGCACCGGCGGCGGCGTGGTTCAGCAGCGTGGCCACCAGGATGCCGGCGATGATGGGCAGCGGCTTGCGGTAGCGCGCGGCCAGCAGCAGCGCCAGCAGCTGGGTCTTGTCGCCGATCTCGCCCAGGGCCACCACGCCCGTGGACACGACAAAAGCCTCAGCGATCAAACGGGCACCGTGTAGTTCAACGCCCGGCGTCCGCCATCGACATAGATGATCTCGCCCGTCATGTAGCTGGCGGCGTCACTCAGCAGGAAGGCCACCACCTCGGCCACCTCGGCGGGCTCGCCCAGGCGCTTCATGGGGGTGCGGCCCAGGATGCGCTGGCGCGCGTCGTCGCTGGTGAGCACGGCCGAGCGGGCGAGTTCCGTGGCGATGGTGCCCGGGCCCACCGCATTGACACGGATGTGCTTGTCGGCCAGGGCCAGGGCCATGGCCCGGGTGAGCTGATCGATGCCGCCTTTGCTGGCGTTGTAGCTGGCAATCGACGGGATGGCCATGGCGCCGTTGACCGAGCTCATGTGGACGATGGCACCGAAGCCCGCGCCGTCACGGTTGGTGGCCATGGCCCGAGCCACGGCCTGGCCCACCAGGAAGGCCCCCTTGAGGTTGACGGCGATCACCGCGTCCCAGTCCACCTCGGAGACCTCCAGGAAATCGGCCGCCCTGAAGATGCCGGCGTTGCTGACCAGTCCGTCCACTTTGCCGAACGCGGCCAGTGTGGCCGCCAGCGCTGCATCCACCTGCGCCTTGCTGGAGACATCGCAGCGCAGGTAGACGGCCTGAGCGCCCTGTGCCTGGAGTTCGGCGGCCAGGGCCTGGCCGGGCGCGTCGGCCACGTCCCACAGAGCCACGGCCGCGCCCTCGCGCGCCAAGCGCCGCGCGCAGGCTTCGCCTATGCCCTGGGCGGCTCCGGTGACGACGACCGAGCGCTGGGTCAAGCCGAAATGGATGGCGTTGCTCATGGTGGTGATGCGTGCAGAGATGTGGTAATGCGTGCTGATGCTTGGTGAAGGGCCGCCACACGGCCTGGCGTCTTCAGCGCTGGCGGTCCAGCCAGGTGGCGATGCCCTGTGCATTGAGCTCGATGTCGATACTCAACAGCCGGGCGATGTCCTCGGCACTGTGCGCGGCGCCGTGGCGCCGCAGGTCCTCGACGTACAAGGCCTGCAGCGCGCTCTTCAACGCTTCGTGCCGCTGTGGATGGTCGCGCAGACGGCGTGCCAGGGTCACGGTCTCGTCCAGCAGGCGCTGCAGCGTCTGCCCCAGGGTCGCGACCTGGCCGACGCGACCGTAGTGGGTGAGGTACACCCACTGCGGTGCACGCGCCAGCAAGCGGTCGATCGAGCGGGCCAGGGCTTCGGGCTCGAACTGCACGGGCGTGGAGGTCGGCAGGATCCAGGCACCTTGCGCTGTGTCGAACTCGCGGTAGCTCAGGCCGAAGGTGTCGCCGGTGAACCAGCCGCGCGTGGCTTCGTCCCAGATGCAGTGATGGTGGCGGGCATGCCCCGGGGTGTCGATGAGCGTCAGGGCGCGACCGGCCAGTTCCACCGTCATGTCGTCGGCGCTGGACACCACGCGTGCTGCATCCACCGGCACCAGTTGCCCATAGGCACGGTCCATCTCCTGCTGACCGTACACCGCCAGGGCCCCCTGGTACAGGGCTGACGGATCGACCATGTGGCGCGCGCCGCGCGGGTGCACCAAGGCCCGGGCCCGGGGCAGCTCGCTCATCAGCAGCCCGACGCCACCGGCATGGTCCAGGTGCACGTGGGTGGGAATGACCCAGTCCACCGCATCGCGCTGCAGGCCCACCGCGTCCAAGGCGGCCAGCAGGCGCGGCACGCTGAAATTGGTGCCGGTGTCGATGAAGGCGGCGCGGCCGTCCTGCACCATGAGGTAGGCTGCATCGAACTGGTCGCGGTGGAAGCCGGTGTCGATGGCGTACAGGCCCTGATCCAGGGGCTCGACGAAAGCAGGCAGGCTCATCCCCGGATTGTGCCTGCCGTCACCAGAAGAGCCGCGAGATGCACACCCCATATGCTTTAGTCCTAAAGCAAATTCATTGGACAATGACCGGCAAAGGCCCACTGGATCGAACATGCGCATCGTCTGCATCGGCGGCGGCCCCGCCGGCCTGTACTTCGCGCTTCTGATGAAGAAGCTCGATCCCTCGCACCCCATCACCGTGGTGGAGCGCAACCGCCCGTACGACACCTTCGGATGGGGCGTGGTGTTCTCTGATGCCACCATGGAAGGCATGCGGGTGTGGGATCCCGAGACCGCCGATGCCATCGAAGTGGCCTTCAACCACTGGGACGACATCGAGCTGCACTTCAAGGGCCACGTCATCCGCTCGGGTGGCCATGGCTTCGTGGGCATCGGACGCAAGAAGCTGCTGAACATCCTGCAGGCGCGCTGTGAAGCGCTGGGCGTGGAACTGCTGTTCGAGACCGAGGTGGACTCCGACGAGGACTTTCCCGATGCTGACCTGGTCATCGCCAGCGACGGCGTCAACTCCCGGATCCGCCAGAAGTACGCCAAGGTCTTCCAGCCTGACATCGTCACGCGGCCCAACCGCTTCATCTGGCTGGGCACCACCCAGCTCTACGACGCGTTCAACTTCCACTTCGAGAAGACCGAGCACGGCTGGTTCCAGAGCCACGTCTACAAGTTCGACGACCAGACCACGACCTACATCGTCGAGACGCCGGAACACGTGTGGAAGGCCCATGGTCTGGATACGGCCACCACCGAGCAGTCCATTGCCTTCTGCGAGAAGCTGTTCGCCCGCTACCTGGGCGGCCACCCGCTGCTGAGCAATGCTCGGCATCTTCGAGGCTCGGCCTGGCTGAACTTCCAGCGCGTGCGCTGCCGCAACTGGCACCACTTCAACGGCAAGAGCCATGTGGTGCTGATGGGCGATGCCGTGCACACGGCACACTTCGCCATCGGCTCGGGCACCAAGCTGGCGTTGGAAGATGCCATCGGCCTGGCCCGTTTGTTCAAGCAGGCGCAGGAGGCAGGTGGCGGCGGTGCAGCTGACATCCCGGCCGTGCTGCAGCGCTACCAGGCCGAACGCGAAGTGGACGTGCTGCGTCTGCAGAACGCGGCGTGGAACGCGATGGAGTGGTTCGAGGTGGTGGGCACGCGCTACTGTGATCAGCTTGATCCCGAGCAGTTCATGTACTCCATGCTCACGCGCAGCCAGCGCATCAGCCACGAGAACCTGCGCCTGCGCGATGCCCGCTGGCTGGAGGGCTACGAGCGCTGGTTTGCTCGGAGTGCGGCCGTGCAGGCCGGAACGGATGTGCCCTTGTCGGCACAGGAACCTGCGGCGTCGGTCGCGCGTGAACGCTCGGCGCTGAAGCCTCCCAGCCCCATGTTCACGCCCTACAAACTGCGTGGCATGACGGTGCCCAACCGCGTGGTCGTCTCGCCCATGGCGATGTACTCGGCGCAGGACGGCCTGCCGGGGGATTTCCACCTCGTGCACTTCGGCGCGCGCGCGCTGGGCGGCGCCGGGCTGCTTTACACCGAGATGACCTGCCCCAGCGCGGATGCGCGCATCACCCCGGGCTGCGCCGGCCTGTGGAATGACGCGCAGCGTGACGCGTGGAAGCGCGTCGTGGACTTCGTGCACGCGAATTCCGACGCCCGGATGGGCCTGCAGCTCGGCCACGCCGGGCGCAAGGGCAGCACGCAGCTGGGTTGGCAGAAGATGGACGAACCGCTGGAAAGTGGCAACTGGCCGTTGCTGTCGGCCTCGGCCACCCCCTACCTGCCGCAGAGTCAGGTGCCCCGCGAGATGACCCGGGAAGACATGGACCGCGTGCGCGAGGACTTCGTGGCCGCCGCCCGGCGTGGCGCAGAGGCCGGCTTCGACATCCTGGAACTGCACTGTGCGCACGGCTATCTGCTGTCCAGCTTCCTCTCGCCGCTGACCAACCGGCGCGATGACGCCTACGGCGGCTCGGTCGAGAACCGCGCTCGCTATCCGCTGGAAGTGTTCACCGCCGTTCGCGCGGTCTGGCCCGAGGACCGACCGATCTCCGTGCGGCTGTCCTGCCACGACTGGTTCCCTGGCGGCAACACGGCCGATGACGCGGTGGCCCTGGCGCGGCTGTTCAAGGCCGCCGGTGCCGACATCATCGACTGCTCCTCCGGCCAGGTGGTGGCCGATCAGAAGCCGGTGTACGGCCGCATGTGGCAGACGCCCTTTGCCGACCGCATCCGCAACGAGGTGGGCATCCCGACCGTGGCTGTGGGCTCCATCTTCGAGGCCGACCACGTGAACATGGTCATCGCCGCCGGCCGTGCCGACCTGTGCGCCGTGGCACGCCCGCACCTGGCCGACCCCGCCTGGACGCTGCACGAGGCGGCCAAGATCGGCCATGCGGACATCGCCTGGCCGCTGCCCTATCTTTCGGGCCGCAGCCAGTTCGAGACCAACCTGAAACGCGCCGCGGCGGCCGGCCCCACTTGATCACCGCCTGAACTCCGCCTGGACAGGACCTCTATGCACGACGACAAGCGACCTTTCAAGGACTACAGCGCCCGCCACTTCCGCTGGCAGTGCAGCGATGACGGCCGCGTGGCCACCATCACGCTGAACCGGCCGGAGAAGAAGAACCCACTCACTTTCGAAAGCTATGCCGAACTGCGCCAACTGTTCCGCGACCTGGCCTACGCCAGCGATGTGCGCGCCGTGGTGGTGGCGGGGGAGGGTGGCAACTTCTGTTCGGGCGGCGATGTCTTCGAGATCATCGAGCCGCTGACCAAGATGCCTATGCCTGAACTGCTGCGCTTCACGCGCATGACGGGCGACTTGGTGAAGGCAATGAAGCGCGCGCCCCAGCCCATCGTGGCGGCGATCGACGGCATCTGCGCCGGGGCTGGCGCCATGATCGCTCTGGCCGCTGACTTGCGCCTGGGCACCCCGTCAGCCAAGACCGCCTACCTCTTCACCCGCGTGGGCCTGGCCGGCGCCGACATGGGCGCCTGCGGCCTGCTGCCGCGCGTGATCGGACAGGGCCGTGCCACCGAGCTGCTGATGACCGGCCGCGCCATGTCGGCTGATGAAGGCGCCGCCTGGGGCTTCTTCAACGCGCTGCACCAGCGCGATGAGGTGGTGGCCCAGGCGCAGGCGCTGGCCAGATCTCTCGCCGACGGGCCGTACTTCGCCCACACCATGACCAAGACCATGCTCAACCAGGAGTGGGCCATGGGCATAGAGGAGATGGTGGAGAGCGAGGCCCAGGCCCAGGCCATCTGCATGATGACGCAGGACTTCCACCGCGCCTTCCAGGCCTTCGCGGCCAAGCAGGCACCGAAGTTCGAGGGGGATTGAGCGCCATGACGCTGCCGCCGCGCCAGGCCCACCTCGACATCCCCTTCTTTGACGACCTGCACCGGCAGCAGGCCGCGGCGCTCGACGTCTGGTGTGCGCAGCATCTGCAGCACATCGACCACGCTGACACCGATGTGGCCTGCCGCCATCTGGTCACCTTGCTGGGCCAGGGCGGGCACCTGCGCTGGTGCGTGCCGGCAGCGCATGGCGGAGCCTTGCCAGCGCTGGATTCGCGTGCCCTGGTGGTGGCGCGCGAGACCCTGGCGCGACACGACGGGCTGGCGGACTTCGCTTTCGCCATGCAGGGGTTGGGCACCGGTGCCATCAGCCTGGCCGGCTCGTCCCAGGTGCAGGCGGAGGTGTTGCCCCGCGTCGCGCGGGGGGAGTGGATCTCGGCCTTTGCCCTGTCAGAACCGCAGGCAGGGTCGGACGTGGCCGCCATGGCCTGCACGGCCCAGGACGCTGGCGACCACTGGGTGCTCAACGGCGAGAAGACCTGGATCAGCAATGGCGGCATCGCGGACGTCTACACCGTCTTCGCCCGCACCCTGACGGCCGAGGGCCAGCCCGTCGGCGGGCCGGGTTCCAAGCCCACGGCCTCGATCAGCGGATTTGTGCTGCGAGCTGACACGCCAGGCCTGGAGATCGCCGAGCGCATCGACGTCATCGCACCGCACCCACTGGCGCGGCTGCGCTTCGTGGACTGTCGCCTTCCCAAGGGCCATCTGCTGGGCGCGCCCGGCGAGGGCTTCAAGCTTGCCATGCGCACGCTGGACATCTTCCGCGCGTCGGTGGCCGCGGCGGCATTGGGCTTTGCGCGCCGGGCGCTGGACGAGGCCATCGGCCACGCCAGGTCGCGCCGGATGTTCGGGCAGACGCTGGCGGATTTCCAGCTCACCCAGGCGGCGCTGGGTGAGATGGCCAGCGCGGTCGACGCCGCTGCCTTGCTGACCTACCGCGCCGCTTGGCTGCGGGACGTGAAGGGTGTGCGCACCACCCGCGAGGCGGCCATGGCCAAGATGTGCGCCACCGAGAACGCCCAACGCGTCATCGACCGTGCGCTGCAGATGCACGGTGGGTTGGGGGTGAAGGTGGGCACCGTCGTGGAATCGCTGTACCGGGAGATCCGCGCCCTGCGCATCTACGAGGGCGCCACCGAGGTTCAACAGCTCATCGTGGGCCGGGACGTGCTCGGCGCCTGAGCGCAGGCTGCGGGGCCGGCAGGCCCTGCTTCAACTGTCCCAGCAGGTCGAACAGCGCTCCCTGCTGCGGGTGGCTCAGGCCGGACATCAGCTCGATGATCCAGGCCTCGTGTTCGGCTGCCATAGCGCGAAACTGCCTCTGGCCCTCCGGGGTGAGGCTGACCGTCACGGCCCGACGGTCCTGCGTGTCGTCCCGGCGCTCCACCAGGCCTTCAGCCACGAGCCGGTCGGTCAGCCCGGTGACGTTGCCGCCAGTGACCATCAGGCGCTGCGACAGATCTCGCATCTTCAGGCCCTGGGGATGCCGGTCCAACTGGGCCATCAAGTCGAACCGTGCCAGTGAGCCCGAAAAGCGTCCGCGCAGGCGCGTCTTCAGTGGACTCTCGATGAGATTGGTGCAGGACAACAGGCGCAGCCACAGCCGCAGCGCCAGATGATCGTCGTCGCGCGCCCTGGTTTCGAGGTCCGTGCCGCTGGGGCCGGACGCCGTCAACCGCCCGCGATCACCCACAGCCGCGCAATGTCGGCCGAACCGTCGCTGCCGCCCACGCTGCGAAGCGTCTGCTGCGCCTTGGCCTTGTTCTTCGTCAGTTGGGCCATGCCCAGCCTGAGCTTGGCGTCTTCCGGGCGCTTCAGGCCTCCTCTGGCAATGCCTTGCTCGATCATCGTGATGCCCTTGTCGGCGTTGCCCAGCGTTACGAATGCGTAGCCCACCCGGACAAGATCATCACCGGTCTTCTGAGCGGCCGCCTCGGTGGCTTGCGCGGCGATGCCCGCCTTGGCTTCTTCGGTCTTCTTGACGGCCAGGTCCCGCAGCCGCTTGTGCCGCTCCGCCTCGGGCCCGGTACCCAGCACCTTGGCGGCCAGGCCTTTGTCCACGATCTGCAAGCCTTCGGCCGGCAGTCCCACCTGCATGGCCATCTGGGCCATCTCCATGTACTCGTCGGCCTTGGTGAGGTTGCCGGTGGCCAGCTTCAAGCGCAACACGTCAAGGCCGAACCTGTCGGCGAAGTTGGGCTTGCGGGGCAAGCGGCTGAGGTAGGCGTTCCAATAGTCCTTCTTGGGGTACAGGGTGAGCAGTCTCTCCAGCGTGGCGACCTGCGGGCCGGTCTGCCCGGTACGCTGCTGCGCATCAGCCAGGCGCAACAGATCGGCCTCCGTGGGCCTGCCGCCACTTTGCTCGGCGGCGGCCACCGCCGCTGCAGCATCTCTGGCAATGGCCGCGTAGTCGCCGCTCGCGCCTTGCAGGTAGCTTTGCAACTGCTTGAGCGTGGCGCTGTTGTTGCCGGCCTGCTGCGCCTTGGCCACCCACTCTGTGGCCTTCGGTACGTTCTTGAGCTGGGCGTAGGCCGATGCGACCTGCTCGGCTATCTGTCCTGCTTCGGCGCCTGAGGTTCTGGGGTGCACGGCTTCAAGCGCTTGCACTGCCGTGGCCATGTCACCGGCCCGTAGGGCGGCGGCGGCCTTCATGCGGTCTACCATCAGTTGCTCTGCCGGCGTGCGGTTCGGCACGGCCTCGGCTTCACGCACCTTGGCCAGAGCCTCCCGGCCCTTGCCTGCCTTGATGTATTCGGCCGCCTGTTGCAGGGGCTTGCCAAGCTCGGGACGGACTCCTTGTGCGTGGGACGTACCAAAGGCGATTGCTGCGACGACCGCCAGCAGCAGGGAGGAGGGACGCTTCATGGTGGGAATCACTGGAACTGTTCGTTGCCGACGATGCCGATCTTGGTCATGCCCAGACGCTGTGCGCCGGCCAGGACCATGGCCACATGCTCATAGGCCGCCAGCTTGTTGGGGCGGATGTGCAACTCGGGCTGGTCTGGCAAGGCCGCCGCCGCCGCAAGCTTGGCTTGCACGGCCGCTCGGTCACCCGGGGCAATCACTTCGCCGTTCCAGCCGATGGTGCCGTCGAAGTCGATGTCCACCCGGATGATCTCCGGTGGCTTCGGCGGGGGGGCTGCGTTACTCGGGATCGGCGTGTTCATCTTGACGGCGTGCGTCTGAATCGGGATGGTGATGATGAACATGATCAGCAGCACCAGCATCACATCGATCAGCGGCGTGGTGTTGATGTCCACGATCACTTCGCCATCATCCTCCGCCGAGGAGGTTCCTACATTCATTCCCATGGTGGTGGTTCTCCTGGCGTTCTCAGTTCAAGCGCACGCCCGCCCCCGCCGGGGGCTCGGTGATGAATCCCACCTTCAGGATGCCGGCTCGCATGCAGGCCATGTTGACGCGGCCCACCGGCTCCCAGCGCACCCCAGAGTCGGCACGAATGTGCACCTCGGGCTGCGGGTCCTTCACGGCCTCCTTTTTCAGGCGCACCACCAGCGCTTCGAAATCGGGGACACGCTCCGTTCCCCAGTAGACCTCGCCGTCCCGGTTGACCGCGATCACCACGTTCTCCGGCTTGGTCTGCAACGGGATGTTGCGCTCTTTCGGCAGGTCAAGTTTGATGGTCTGCGTGACCACGGGCACGGTGATCAGGAAGATGATCAGCAACACCAGCATCACGTCCACCAGTGGTGTGGTGTTGATGGTGTTGTTGAGTTGGTCTTCGCCATCGTCAGTGGCGGCGCCTACGTTCATGGCCATGGTCAATCTCCGCTTCAGCCCGAAGTTCAGACGAACCAACCGGGCGGTTCAATTCGCTTTGCGGGATGAAGGTCTTCAGCGTTTGCCGGCGATCAGCACGCTGTGCAGGTCGGCCGCAAAAGCGCGGGTGGCGTCCATGATGGCCTTGTTACGGCGGATCAGCCAGTTGTAGCCCATGACGGCGGGCACGGCGACGGCCAGGCCGATGGCCGTCATGATCAAGGCCTCACCCACCGGGCCGGCCACCTTGTCTATGGAGGCCTGCCCGCTGATGCCGATCTTCACCAGCGCGTTGTAGATGCCCCAGACGGTGCCGAACAGCCCCACGAACGGCGCGGTGGAGCCTACGGTGGCCAGGATGGCCAGGCCGCCCTGCAGGCGGCTCTGCACGCTGCCTACGGCACGGTCGATGTTCATGCTGACCCAGGTGTGGCGGTCGATGGTCGCGACCATCGTGCCCTCGTGGTGGTCATCGGCCTTCAGAGCCTGCTCGGCAATGAAGCGGCTGGCAGAGCCTTCCTCCAGGGCATTGAGCCCGTCCTTGACGGAAGCCGCCTTCCAGAAGGTCTCGGTCGAACTGCGCGCGCTCTTGAGCATCTTTCCTTGCTCGTACAGCTTGGTGAAGATCACGTACCAGCTGCCCATTGACATGATCAGCATGATGATCAGCGTGCCGTGAGCGACGGCGTCCCCTTGCTCCCACAGGGCCTTGAGACCGTAAGGGTTCTCGACAGCTTCCTGCGTCACGGCAGGCTTGCCCGCGGCCGACGGTGCCGACGCTGCGGGCGCCTGGGCGGCCGCGGGCGTGGAAAGCGTGGCCGCCAGCGTGGTGGCCGTGATCAGAACCGCCGCGAATGACGCGCGCACGAGGGAAATCAGGGACATGGTGCCTCCAGGGAAAAGGGCGCGTACCTTGCGGGCAGACGCCAGAAAACGAAAGTAGGTTTGGGCTGGAAAGAACGGAGCTTGGACGGGACGAAACGTGGTTTCACTCCAGCTTCCACACGTACTCCACCTCAAAAGTGCCGCCAACTGGCTTGCCAGTCTCGTCATTGCCGGGCTTGAAGGTGCATTCGCTGAGCTTGCTCAGCGCCACACGGTCCAGTTGCCGATGCTCACGTGAGGAACCGGCGGCCTTGACAACCTCCGCATTGGAAAGCTTGCCCGTTGCGTCCACGGTGAAGCGAACGCGTGTGGTGCCGGTAGCTTCGGCGCGAATAGCCGCAGCCGGGTAGTCTTCGTTCTTGGGTGCGCACGCACCCACGTTCCCAATGGCGGGCTTGGCCGCCACGCGTGGGGGA
>JBILSM010000239.1:0-3077 GCA_044372085.1 Rubrivivax sp. | reverse complement strand
AGACGGGCGCGGGCTTTTACAAGAAGGTGGGCAAGGAGATCCAACGTCTGGACCCGGCCGCGGGCGCGTACGTGGCTTCCACCGGCAAGGCCGACCCCCTCGTCGAGCGCATGCTCAAGAAGCCGCCGGCCGAGCGCCTGAAGCTGCTGCGCGAAAGCTCCAACCCGCAGGCGCAGTTCCTCTGGGCCATCCTGCGCGATGGCTTCCACTACGCCGCCGTGCACCTGGCGTCCATCGCCGACACCGCGCGCGACGTGGACTTCGCCATGCGCTGGGGTTTTGGCGTGAAGCAGGGCCCGTTCGAGCTGTGGCAGCAGGCGGGCTGGAAGCAGGTGGCGCAGTGGGTGCAGGAGGACATCGACGCGGGCAAGGCGCTGTGCAACGCGCCCTTGCCGGAATGGGTGTGGGCGGTGGAAGGGGTGCATGGGCCGGAGGGTTCCTTCAGCCCGGCCAAGTCGAAGATCCGCCTGCACAAGATCGAGCAATCCCTGGGCCCGGTGAAGTTCTCCCTGGATGCCAACCTCAGCAGCCTGGAGCATCTGCCGCTGAGCCCGCTGAACGTGTACGAGCGCCAGCCCTTCCGCGAGAACGTCGCGGGTTCCGGCGCGGCCGACCCCTTGCAGTCGGGCACGGAGCTCTACCGCAACGAAGAGGTCCGCGTCTGGACGCCTGACGGCGACATCGTGGTGGCCACCATCACGGCCAAGCTGCACCTCATCAGCCCCGCCGTGACCGAGGGCCTCGTCAAGGCGGTGGAGATTGCGGAAGCCGCGTTCCGTGGGGTGGTGATCTGGTCGCCCGACGATGTGTTCTCGGCCGGGGCCAACCTCGAATCGCTCATGCCGGTGTTCATGAAGCTGGGCTCCAAGGGCATTGCACCGGAGGAGAAGAAGCTGCAGGACGCCATGCTGCGGCTGCGTTATGCGCAGGTGCCTGTGGTGGCCGCCGTGCGCGGGCTGGCCCTGGGCGGCGGCTGCGAGTTGGCGATCCATTGCGCGCGCCGCGTGGCGACGATGGAAGCCTACGTGGGCCTGGTGGAGGTGGGTGTGGGCCTGGTGCCGGGTGCGGGAGGCCTGACCTACATCGCGCGCCGCGCCGCCGAGATGGCGGCAGCCGGCAACGCGAATGCCGACATCTTGAAGTTCCTCTCCGACGGCTTCACCAACGCCGCCATGGCCAAAGTGGGCATCAGCGCGCTGGATTCACGCAAGCTCGGCTACCTGCTGGACAGTGATGTGATCGTGCCGCACAAGGACGAGCTGCTGTACGTGGCCCTGGTGCAGGCCAAGGCCCTGGCTGAGAGCGGCTGGCGCCCGCCGGCCCGCACGCCCTTCCCCGTGGCCGGGCGCAACGCCAAGGCCACCATCCAGGGCCAGCTGGCGAACATGCGTGACGGTGGCTTCATCAGCGCGCACGATTTCCACCTCGCCTCCTGCATCGCCGACGTGGTGTGCGGCGGCGACGTGGACGCCGGCTCGCTGGTGACCGAGGAGTACCTCATGGCCCTGGAGCGCCAGCACTTCTGCGCGCTGCTGGACCACCCCAAGACCCAGGAACGCATCATGGGCATGCTGTCCACCGGCAAGCCGGTGCGCAACTGAACCCGCGGGAGACTGATCACATGAGCAAGCAGATTCAAGACGCCTACATCGTCGCCGCCACCCGCACCCCCATCGGCAAGTCCGGCCGGGGCTGCTTCCGCAACACCCGCCCGGACGACCTGCTGGTGGCTGCCGTGCGCAGCGCGCTGGCGCAGGTGCCCACACTGGACCCCAAGGCCATCGAGGACGCCATCGTCGGCTGCAGCTTCCCCGAGGGCGAGCAGGGCATGAACATGGCACGCGTGGCCATGGTGCTGGCCGGGTTGCCGCACAGCGTGGGCGGGGTCACCATCAACCGCTTCTGCGCTTCCGGCCTGACGGCGGTGCAGATGGCGGCCGACCGCATCCGCGTGGGCGAGGCCGACGTGATGATCGCCGGCGGTGCCGAGAGCATGAGCCTGGTGCCCATGACCGGCAACAAGCCCTCCTTCAACCCCGAGGTCTTCGCCAAGGATGAGAACGTGGGCATCGCCTACGGCATGGGCCTGACCGCCGAGAAGGTGGCGGCGCAGTGGAAGGTCACGCGGGAGCGGCAGGACGCTTTCGCGCTGGCCTCGCACCAGAAGGCGCTGGCCGGCATTGCTGCCGGTGAGTTCAAGGCCGAGACGACGCCCGTGGACGTGGTGGATCGCTTCCCCGACCTGGCTGCCGGCCAGCCGGGCCTGAAGACCCGCACCGTGAGCGTCGACGAAGGCCCTCGTGCCGACACCTCGCTGGAAGGGCTGGGCAAGCTGAAGCCCGTGTTTGCGGCCAAGGGCTCGGTCACGGCAGGCAACAGCAGCCAGACCAGCGATGGCGCGGGTGCGCTCATCCTGGCCAGCGAAAAGGCCGTCAAGACCTTCGGCCTGACGCCGCTGGCGCGCTTCGTCAGTTTCTCGGTGCGCGGCGTGGCGCCCGAGATCATGGGCATCGGCCCCATCGAGGCCATCCCTGCGGCCCTGAAGGCCGGTGGCCTCAAGCTGGACGACCTCGGTTGGATCGAACTGAACGAAGCCTTTGCCGCCCAGGCCCTGGCCGTGATGGACACCGTGGGGCTGGACCCCGCGCGCGTCAACCCCCTGGGCGGGGCCATCGCCCTGGGCCACCCGCTGGGCGCCACGGGCGCCATCCGCTCGGCCACCGTGATCCACGCGCTGCACCGCCGCCAGTTGAAGTACGGCATGGTGACGATGTGTGTGGGCATGGGCCAAGGCGCGGCCGGCATCTTCGAGCGCGTGTGAGCAGGGGCCTGACATGAGCATTCACATCCGCACCGGCGTTCTCAACGGCGTGGCCACCATCGAGATCGCCCGGCCCGAGAAGAAGAACGCGCTGACGGCCGAGATGTACACCGCCATGGAGCAGGCGCTGGCCGCGGCCCAGGCCGATGGCGCCGTGCGCGCCGTGCTTCTCACAGGCCAGCCGGGCGTCTTCACCTCCGGCAACGACATCGAAGACTTCATGCGCCGCCCGCCCGGCCAGGGCAGCAACTCGGCC
>JBILSM010000027.1:0-30266 GCA_044372085.1 Rubrivivax sp. | reverse complement strand
TACTCAGGCGCTGGACCAGTTGCTGCGCCAGACCAACTGGGGTGACCTGGACTACCTGCTGGTGGACATGCCCCCCGGCACCGGCGACATCGCGCTCACGCTCTCGCAGCGCGTGCCGCTGACCGGCGCGGTCATCGTCACCACGCCGCAGGACATCGCGCTCATCGACGCCAAGAAGGGCCTGACGATGTTCGAGAAGGTGGGCGTGCCCATCCTGGGCATCGTGGAGAACATGGCGGTGTACTGCTGTCCGAACTGCGGCCACACCGAGCACATCTTCGGCGCCGATGGCGGCAAGCGCATGGCTGAGCAGTTCAAGGTGGACCACCTGGGCTCGCTGCCGCTGAACCTGTCCATCCGCCAGCAGGCCGACGAAGGCCGCCCCACCGTGGTGGCGGACCCCGACGGCGAGATCGCTGCGCTCTACAAGACGGTGGCGCGCACCGTGGCCATCAAGATCGCCCAGAAGGCCAAGGACTTCAGCTCAAAGTTCCCGACCATCACGGTGTCCAAGGGCACCTGACGAGCCCCGCCATGCAGGCCGGGGCCACTCCCAGCACGGCAGGCCGCGGCGCCCTCAAAGGGACCACTCCTCTACCGCCAGTCCCGGCACGCGCAGAAACTCACGGGCATTGTTCGTGACCAGCACTGCATCTTCAGCCAGTGCGTGGGCCGCGATCAGCAAGTCCATGTTGCCGATGGTCTGGCCCTTGCGCTCCAGTTCGGCGCGCACCTGGGCGTAGTGGTGGCCCGCGTGGGCGGGCCAGACGCGGATCTCAAACCCGGCCAGCCAGGATTCGACGGCGGCCTGGAACCGTGCTGATTGCAGCTTTGCAGCACCGAACCGCAGTTCGGCCGCCACGATGGCCGACAGCCAGACCTCTGCCCGCTCCAGGCGGCTGAAGCGCTCCAGCATGCCGGGCGGGTGCCGGCGCAGCACGTAGCTGCAGATGTTGGTGTCGAGCATGCGCTTCATCGGCGCTCAGCTCCAGTCCCTCTCCTGAGGTGGCGTGTCCATCCTGTCCGACAGAAATTCCTCAGGCAGCGGGTCATGCGTGGCGTAGAAGTCCTGAAGCCAGGACCTCAGCGAGCCCTGTGAGGGCTCGGCCTGGATCAGCAGGGCTTGCCCCAGTTGTTCGATCCGTACGTCCTGGCCCTCAAGGCGGAAGCGTGCCGGCAACCTGATGGCCCGGCTGCGGCCGCTCATGAAAATCTTGGTGGTGGCGCTGGTCATCGCGGGCATCTCAGGGTGTCATATGACGTTGAGATATTACAACACCATTGCGCACTTCATATCATGAGCACAGTAGAGCCGCGCGACATGCTGAGGATGCTGGTGCTGGATCGCGCCGCGGTCACCACCGCAGGTACCTTGTCTGGCCGTCGATGGATGGGACAGGCCCTGGATCTGGGGCGGTGTCGGGGTTGCCCGGGGCCTGTCGGGCTTGCAGATGGCGTTTGGATTTTCTATGTTCCGTTCGCAGACTTCCCGTTTCAGTGTTCTTCAGCCAGGATCGACCGTGAAGCTGAATGCCCGCAAGATCGCGCAGGGTTCTGTGCTCGACAAGGGCAGTGCTGAGCTCTTTAACAACGGCGCGGTTTGCGTCCAAGCCAATGCTCCCGGGGCCTGACAATTACACCCGGCGCGACGGCGGGCTTGCCCAGATCGGTGTCGCCTTCCTTCCGCAGGTACGCAGAAGCTCGCGCATTGCGGGCACCATTTTTCCAGTTTCCGAGGTCTCCTGATGAAGCCCACGCTGCACACTTGGATGCGACATGCTGCCATCCTGCCCGCCTGTCTGCTGGCAGCCTGCAGCGGTGTGGGGCTGCAGAGCCCAGCTCAGGCGATCCAGGAACTCACCAGTTCCGTACAGCGCGACGCCCGCCAGGATTGCCGGAAGTCCATCAGCACTACCGACTACATGGCATGCACCGAGCGGGTGAACAGAACCTACGACCAGTTCCGGCAGGAACAGCAGAAGCAAAAGCCACCGCCCATCGTGATCCAGCGGCCGGCGTCGGCGACGCCTGATGCGTCAGCTCCGTCCCCACGCCCCCAATGAATTCGGCACACGACATGCTTTCCAGGCGGACATTCGGTCTGCTGGCCTTGGGTGCTCTGGCCTTGCCGCTGGCCGGATGCGGCGGTTCGATGCCGGCATCGGCGATCCCGGCAGACGAGAAGCCCGCTTTTGTCGCCGCCCAGATCGATGACATCCTGAGGAGCCAGCAGGATGCACAAGCCGCTGGCCTGTCGATCCTACTGCGCAAGTACGGGGCGACCGTCTACAGCAACAGCAAAGGCATGGCCCAGGCTGCCCAAAGCGCGCAGATTACCGGCAACACCGTATTCCAGCTGGCCTCGGTGTCCAAGCCCATCACGGCCATTGCAGTGATGCGGCTGGTGGAAGCTGGTCGGCTGTCGTTGGACGACACGGCACTGGAATGGTTACCAGGGCTACCGGCGTCCTGGTCGGCCATCACCGTGCGCCATCTGCTGGCTCATCGTTCGGGCGTGCCGGATTACATCGCCAACGTGCCGGTGGCCCAGATCCCACGCCTGGAGGGCCTGACGAATGCAGGCTTGCTGCAGCGTTTCGCCCAGGACGCCAGGCTCGATTTTGTCCCTGGCAGCGCTCCCGCGTACAGCAGCAGCAACTATGTGCTGCTGGCGGAGATCATCGCCCGGTCCGCTCGACAGCCTTATGCCGACCATTTGCGCACCACGATCTTCGAGCCGCTGGGTATGCGTTCCACATTCGTTGCTGGAGCGGAGGTTCCAGCGAACATCAGTCTGGCCCTGAACTTCGCCAGCCAGACCACCACCTGGGGCATCAACCTGTTGACGGTGGGTGACATGGGGATCTTCAGCTCGGTTGCAGACATGGATCTGCTGCTACGGGCTTTCCGCGCCGGGCGGCTTGTCAGCGCGTCTACGGCCCAAGTCATGACGGTAGCGCAGTCTGGCCAGGCCGTGAACGCGGCCGGAGAGTTCTACGGCTTCGGCTGGCTAGTGCCGGGCAATATCACGCAGCCGACGGTCTACGCCCACTCCGGTCAGAAGGACGGCTTTCGTTCCTTGGTGCGCATCAACGAGCAGCAGGACCTGGAGTTGGTGATGCTGAGCAATGGTGGAGAGGCCACCTTGCGGGTGATGAACGCCGTGCGCAGCGTGGTGCAGCAGACCTACGAATAGAGCGCAGGCCTTCACCCTGCATCGTTCTGGATGAGCAAGAGAGGAAGGCGAAGACTCCAGTCAGGCAGAATGTCAAGGCTTTCGGCGCCAAGTTCGTGACGATCACGGTCTGCAAGGGCGACTGAAGATCGCGCTGAATTCGCACAGGCGGTTTTCGCAGATCGTGTGTGCTGGCCTTGTGGGCACGCCGTTCGGGCGGGCTGTTCCCGTGTTCACGCCGGCAGGCGCACCGTGAACACGGCCCCGCTGACGCCATCGGTTCGAACGCTCGCCTGGAGCGTGCCGCCGTAGCGCTCCACCAGGTTGCGGCTGATCCACAGGCCCAAGCCCGTGCCGTCCTTGCGCCGGGTGACGAAGGGCTTGAACAGTTCGGCCAGCAGTTCCGGGCTCAGCCCGGCGCCGGTGTCCTGCACCGACCACTGCACCGCCGGGCCCGTGGGCGTGTGCACGTCCTGGCTGCGCAGCGTGAGCGTGCCGCCCTGCGGCATGGCCTGGATGGCGTTGACCAGCAGGTTCACGATCACCTGCTGCATCTCGCCGCGGTTCACGGCCGGCTGCCCGGTGGCCTGCAGCTCCCGCTGCACGCTGATGCCGCTGCGTGAGAGCTGGTGGCTGGCCAGCACCAGGCTGTCCTCGATCAGACGGTTGGGGTCCAGCGGCTCCAGGTAGCCGGCGAACTCCGCGGGCCGCGCGTACTGCAGCAACTGCGTGACCATCAGGCGCATGCGCTCGATCTGCTCGTCCACCAGGCGCAGTTCGGCCTGCACCTTGTGCGCGTCCGGTCCGAGCAGCTCGCGCATCAGGTCCAGGTTGCCCTGGATGACGGCGATGGGGTTGTTCACCTCGTGCGCGATGCTGGCGGTCAACTGGCCCACGGTGGCCAACTTTTCCGAACGAACCAGCTGGCCTTGTGCCGCTTCCAGCTCGCGCGTGCGCTCGGACACCTTGGCGTCCAGCTCGGCATTCCAGCGCTGCAGGGCGCGGGTCTTGTCGTCGATGGTGTCCAGCAGGTGGTCCAGGTGCCCGGCCAGCTGGCCGATCTCGTCATGCCGGCCGGTGCCGCCCACGCGCGCCTGCAGCTCGCCTTCTTCCACGCGCCTCATGGTGGCGGCCATGGTCTCCAGCGGCGCGAAGATGCGCCGCGCCCAGCGCAGGCTGACCCACGCGCCGCCGATCATCACCAGGAAGCTGGTGACGCCGATGGCCAGCAGGATGGACATCTTGATCCAGCGGAAAGGCTCCTCGGTGAAGCCGACGTACAGCATGCCCACGCGCCGTCCGGCGCTGTCCTGGATGGGCTCGTAGGCCGAGACGTACCAGTCGTTGACGACGAAGGCGCGGTCCAGCCAGGTGCGTCCCGAGCCCAGCACCACCTCGCGCACCGCCTGCGACACCCGGGTGCCGATGGCCCGCTCGTCCTGCTCGGCGCCGAACAGGCGCACGTTGGTGGAGATGCGCACGTCGTCCAGGAACAGGGTGGCCGTGCCACGGCTGCCATAGGGCAGCGAGCCCTCGGGGTAGACGATCTCGTTGATGTGGTCGATGAAGGGCAGGTTGCGGTTGAGCAGCAGGCCGGCCTGCAAATGTCCCAGCGGGCGTCCGTCAGCGCCATGCACGGCGCGGGTGGACAGCAGCACCATGGCCCGGTCTTCGCTCGCCCGGTCCGTCGGGGCCGCGTTGCGCGTCTCCACCAGCGGCACGGACACCCGTGCGGCCAGCGAGGGCCCCAGCACCGCCAGTTGTTCCGGCGTCAGCACTTCCACGCTGGTGCCGCCCTGTGCCACCGCAGTCCGGGCGGGGGACGGGGGGCTGGTGGGCTCCATGCCGCGGGCCGGGCCGCTGTCGCCCAGCCACAGGCTGCCGTCGGGCCGCCGCAACTGGATGAAGTCCAGCCCTTCGCGCTCGCGCAGGGCCTGCAGCAGGGCCACCAGCCGGCCTTCGTCCGCCCCCTCGATGGCCTGGTGCAGCGCATGGGATTCGGCCACGGCCGCCGTGCTGCCGCCCACCTCTCCCAGCACGCGCTCGAAGTAGCCCTGCGCCACCGCCAGGTCGCTGCGGATCTTGGTGATCAGCAACTGGTCCAGGGCCGAGTTGCCCCAGGCCAGCAGCACCACGCCCAGTGCCGGCAGCACCAGCAGCAGCGGCACCAGCACCAGCGCCAGCAGCTTGTGCCGCACTGACAGCTGGTCGAAACGGCCTGCCAGGTGCGGAAGGCGGGGCGGCTTCAGGGCCGCGGCGCCGGCGCCGCAGAGGGTGCCCTTGGCCTGGCCGCTGGGCTCAGCCGCCATGGCCCCATTCCGCTACGCGGCGCTCCAGCGTGCGCCGCGACACCCCCAGCAGGCGCGCCGCCTGGGACTTGTCGCCACCCACCGATTCCAGCACTGTCAGGATGTGGCGCCGCTCCAGGCTCTGCAGGTCGGTCGGGCCTTCGGTCAGTGCCGCCGGGGAGGCGGACGCCGCCGCCCCCAAGGCCGCCGACCCTTGGCCCGCAGTGTTTGCGGCGCGGACAGCGGACGCCGGGTCGCCGGTCCGGTTCAAGCCCTGGTACAGCGCCGACACGTTCAGCGCCCCCAGGATCAGCGAGCGTTCGATCAGGTTGCGCAACTCCCGCACGTTGCCCGGCCAGTCGTACTCGGCCAGGTAGCGCAGTTCGTCGGCTGTCACCTCGAAGGGCGGCACCCCCAGTTGCGGCGCCAGCGTGGCCAGGAAATGCGCCACCAGGTCCGGGATGTCCTCTTTGTGCGAGCGCAGCGGCGGCAGCGTGATCTCCACCACCTGCAGCCGGTAGTACAGGTCCTTGCGGAAGCGCCCTGCCTCCACCTCATCGGCCAACCGGTGGTTGCTGGCGGCCACGATGCGCACGTTCACCGGGATCTCCTGCTCGCTGCCCACGGGCCGCACGCAGCGGCTTTCCAGCACCCGCAGCAGCGTGGCCTGCAGCGGCAAGGGCAGCTCGCCGATTTCATCCAGAAACAAGGTGCCGCCCTGGGCGTACACGAACAGGCCGTCGCGCCGCTGCGCCCCGCCGTGGGTGCCGAAGAGCTCCTGCTCGATGAGGGCGGGCGACAGTGCGGCGCAGTTCACTGGCACGAAGGGTGCGCGCGCGTGCGGGCTCAGCGTGTGCAGTGCCAGCGCGGCCAGTTCCTTTCCTGTGCCTGATTCGCCCGTCAGCAGCACCGTGCTGTCCACCGCGGCCACCCGCTGCAAGGCCGCCTGCAGGCCCTTGATGACGATGGAGCGGCCCACCAGACCACTGGCGCTGGGCGTGCGCTGCTGCAGGGAGCGCCGCAGCACCCAGTTTTCGCGCTTGAGCCGGGCCCGGTCCAGGCCCTGCCGCACGGCATTGAGCACCTGGGTGACGCGAAAGGGCTTGAGCAGAAAGTCGCCCGCGCCGGCACGCAGCGCCTCGATGGCGGTGTCCAGGTCGGCAAAGGCGGTGATCAGCACCACCTCGTGCGCGGTGCCTTGCTCGCGCAGGTCTCGCAGCAGTTCCAGCCCGCTCTTGCCCGGCAGCGTGATGTCCAGGATGACGAGGTCGAACCGGTGCTTGCGCATCAGCTCCTCGGCTTCCTCTGCCGAGGCGGCTGCCATCACCAGGCTGGCCCGGGGTTCCAGCGTCTTGAGCAGGAAGTTGCGCATGCCCGGCTCGTCATCGACGACCAGAATCGTGGCCAGTGGCCAGCGCACCGCGGGGGCGTCTGCCTCCGTGCTGGAGGGCGGCTCCATGCCGGATTCGGGCTTGGAGTTCTGGGGGTCGCGGGCCGGCATGGTGGGCGGGATTCTAGGAAGTGCGGCAGGGGCCGCAGCGCGTCAGCCGAAGCGCGTGGAAGACCTGCTCCTTTGGCCGCTTCTGGGTCGTGGTTTACCCTGGCGCCTCATGAACCTGATCGACGCCTACCGCTACCTGGCCGCGCTGGAGCGCCACCGCCACTTCGGCCGCGCGGCCGATGCCTGCCACATCACGCAGCCCGCGCTGTCCAACGCGCTGCGGGCGCTGGAGTCGAACCTGGGCGTGGCCATCGTGCGGCGTTCGCGGCAGTTCGAGGGCTTCACCCCCGAGGGCCAGGAGGTGCTGGCCGTGGCCCACCGCATCCTGCGCGAGCAGGAAACCCTGGTGCAAGACCTGGCCAGCAGCGCCGGCCAGCCGCGCGGACGCCTGGTGATCGGCACCGTGCCCACCGCGCTGCCCATCGCCGCGCGCTTCGCCGCCTGGCTGGTGCGCCACCATCCCGGCATCGCGCCGCAACTGCGTTCCATGGCGTCGCAGGACATCGAGTCCGGGCTGGAAGACCTGTCGTTGGACATCGGGCTGGGGTTTGCCGAGCGGGCGCAGGGCCGCGCCGGGGTGCAGCTCACGCCGCAGTACGAAGAGCATCACCACCTGCTGTGGCGCAGCGCTGAAGAGCCGGGGCAACAGCGGGCCGCGTTCGTGTCCGCGTCTGAACGGCACGCCGGCTCTGCGGGCCTTGCGATCCCTGTCGCCCTGGCGGTGGGAGCCCCCATCCCCTGGGCCCAGGCCGTGGAGCGCCCGCTGTGCCTGCTGACGCCGGAGATGCACCACCGCGCCTTGCTGGAGCGTGTCTTCGCCGGCCTGGGCCTGCAGGTGCGCCCGGTGCTGGAGACCGATTCGGTGCTGGCCCTGGTGGTGGCCGTGCAGGCGGGCCCGCTGGCCGCGGTGATGCCCGGCGCCCTGGTGGCCACCGTGGCGCCCGCGCCCGGGCTGCACGTCAGCCCGCTGACCCAGCCGGACCTGCGCACCCCCATTGCCTTCATGACATCGGCCCGCGTGCGGCCCTCGCGCGCGCTGGAGGCCGCGCTGGCCCTGGCCGGCCGGGCGGACTGGCTGCAGCACGCCCGGGCGTTCAGCGGGGCGCTGAGTCCTCATCATCACTGCGCTGAATCAGCCCCTTTCGAGAAGTGATTGGACAGGCCGCGGGCGGGCCGGGATCATGACGCCTGCCCGTTAGGCTGGCATCACGCGTCGTGCGGATGCGGCGACCTTGACGGGCTCCCATTGCCAGGGCCTGCCGTGTCTGCTGCTGTCCGCTCCGTCATCCCCATCGTGCCTGTCGTGAAGGGTCGCGCGGGGTCTTCCGCTTCCGCTTCATCTGCAGAGGCCGCGCAGGTCGTTCAGGCCGCGCGCGAGCGCAAGCGCCAGGCCCCCAAGGGACGGCGCGTGCAGCCAGCGGCGCTGGACGATCTGCAAGCCCTGTTCGGGGATGCCGACCTGTCGGCCCGGCGTGATCTGCTGATCGAGCACCTGCACGTCCTCAACGACCGCTTCGGCCAACTCGGCACCCCGCACCTGGCCGCGCTGGCCCAGCGCATGCGCCTGTCGCAGACCGAGGTGTACGAGGTGGCCAGCTTCTATCACCACTTCGACATCGTGCGCGAAGGGCCGGACGGCGCGGTGCCTGCCGCGCCGGCCCTCACGGTGCGGGTGTGCGACGGCCTGTCGTGCGAGATGTCCGGCGCGCGCGATCTGCTGGCTCGCTTGCCGCAGATCCTGGGGGCCGAGGTGCGCGTCATCCCCGCACCCTGCGTGGGCCGGTGTGAGCAGGCGCCGGTGGCCGTGGTGCACCAGCGGCCGGTGGCCGGGGCTTCTGTGGCGTCGGTGCAAGCGCTGGCGCGGACGGCCTTGGGTGCCACAAGCCTTGAAGGCGCTGATGGCGAGCCAGGCGGCCCTCCGTCGCAGGCGGCCCGTGCCCGCACCGACGACATCCCCGAGGCCATCGCCCTGGACCCCTACCGCGCGGGCGGCGGCTACGCGCTGCTGGCGCAGTGCCTGCGCGGCGAGCGCTCGGCCGAAGCCGTCATCCAGACGCTGGAGCACGCCGGCCTGCGTGGCCTGGGCGGCGCGGGTTTTCCGGCGGGGCGCAAGTGGCGCATCGTGCGCGGCCAGAGCGGCCCGCGCCACATGGCGGTGAACATCGACGAAGGCGAGCCCGGCACCTTCAAGGACCGCTGGATCCTGGAGCGTGACCCGCACCGCTTTCTGGAAGCCATGCTGATCGCAGCCTGGGCGGTGGGCATTGACGCCATCTGGATCTACCTGCGCGACGAATACCACGGCATTCGCGCGCTGCTGCAGCGTGAACTGGAACGCCTGCGCGCCGCGCCGCCCGTGCCGGTGGGAACAGGAGCAGGCGCAGGTAACGGCACGGGTGCCGGCGCAGTTGCAGGCGCAGGTGCAGGCACGGGCTGGACCCTGCCCACCATCGAACTGCGCCGAGGCGCGGGCGCCTACATCTGCGGCGAAGAGTCCGCCATGATCGAGTCCATCGAAGGCAAGCGCGGCCTGCCCCGCTTGCGCCCGCCCTATGTGGCCGAGGTGGGCCTGTTCGGCCGGCCCACGCTGGAGCACAACGTCGAGACCCTGCACTGGGTGCGCGAGCTGCTGGAGCAGGGCGCCGAAGCCTTCGCGGCCCAGGGCCGCCACGGGCGCAAAGGGCTGCGCCGCTTCAGCGTCAGCGGCCGGGTGCGTGAGCCGGGCGTGAAGCTGGCGCCGGCCGGCATCACGCTGCGTGAGCTGATTGCGGAACACTGCGGCGGTCTGCCCGAAGGCCATGAGCTCTACGCCTTTCTGCCCGGTGGCGCCTCGGGCGGCATCTTTCCGGCCGCGCTGGCTGATGTGCCGCTGGACTTCGACACCCTGCAGCCGCACGGCGGCTTCATTGGCTCCGCCGCGGTGGTGGTGCTCACGCGCAGCGCCACGCACTGGGACCGCGCCGTGGACGCGGCGCGCAACGTGATGCGCTTCTTCGAAGACGAATCCTGCGGCCAGTGCACGCCCTGCCGCGTGGGCACGGCCAAGGCCGGGGCGCTGATGGCGCAGCCGGTGTGGGACGCGCCGCTGCTGGCCGAGTTGTCGCAGGTGATGCGCGACGCCTCCATCTGCGGCCTGGGCCAGGCCGCGCCCAACGCCTTTGACTTGGTGTTGCGCTACTTCCCCGATGAAGTCGGTGCCTCGCCGGCCCCAGCGACGCCGCCTGTGGAGCCCGCTAGCCCGGATCTTCGGAGTTCCGCGACCTGCCCTGCCCCTGCTCGAGTCTGACCCGGAGCCCCCGCGATGTCTGCCCTGAATCCCCCCATCGCCTTCACGCTCGACGGCCGCGCCGTGGCCGCCCAGCCAGGTGAAACCCTCATCGAAGTGGCCCGGCGCGAGGGCGTGGACATCCCGCACCTGTGCTGGACGCCCGGCCTGGCGCCGGCCGGCAACTGCCGGGCCTGCGTGGTGGAGGTGGACGGTGAGCGCACATTGGCCGCTTCCTGCTGCCGCCAGCCCACCGCAGGCATGAAGGTTCGCACCGACAGCGAGCGCGCCCGTGCCTCCCAGCGGCTGGTGCTGGAACTGCTGCAGACCGATATGCCCGAGGCCCGCCACACGCGGGAAAGCGAAGTGGACGCCTGGTCCGCCAAGCTCGAGGTGGGCTTGCCGCGCTTCCCGTCCCGCCCCGCGCAGGCCGAGCCGGTGCCCGACCTGTCGCACCCCGCCATTGCCGTGAACCTGGACGCCTGCATCCAGTGCACACGCTGCCTGCGCGCCTGCCGCGATGAGCAGGCCAACGACGTCATCGGCCTGGCGCTGCGCGGCCCGCACGCGAAGATCGTGTTCGACATGGACGACGCCATTGGCGCCTCCACCTGCGTGGCTTGCGGCGAATGCGTGCAGGCCTGCCCCACGGGCGCGCTCAGCCCGGCGCGAGATGCGGCGCTGCAACCCGTCACGCGGCAGGTGGACAGCGTCTGCCCCTACTGCGGCGTGGGGTGTCAGCTCACCTACCACGTGGCGGACGAAGCTGATGCCGCCATTCCGGCCAAGACCACTTCCGGCACTCCAGGGGCCACGCCCCTGCCCACCGACCGCATCGTCTTCGTCGAAGGCCGCCAGGGCCCGGCCAACGACGGGCGGCTGTGCGTGAAGGGCCGCTATGGCTTTGACTACGCGCGCCACCCGCAGCGCCTGACGGTGCCGCTGATCCGCCGCACCGATGCGCCCAAGGATGCAACGGCCGCGCTCGACCCCGCCACCGCCCGCGCCTGGTTCCGCGAGGCCACGTGGGAGGAAGCCCTGGAAGTTGCCGGCCGCGGGTTGCGCACCATCCGCGACCGTGACGGCGCGAAGGCCCTGGCCGGCTTCGGCTCGGCCAAGGGCAGCAACGAGGAGGCCTACCTGTTCCAGAAACTCGTGCGCCTGGGCTTTGGCAGCAACAACGTGGACCACTGCACGCGGCTGTGCCACGCCTCCAGCGTGGCAGCACTGCTGGAGGGCATCGGCTCGGGCGCGGTCAGCAACCCGGTGAAGGATGTGGCGCTGGCCGAGGTGGTCATCGTCATCGGCGCCAACCCGGTGGTGAACCACCCCGTGGCCGCCAGCTTCATCAAGAACGCGGTGCGCCAGGGCACCAAGCTCATCCTGATGGACCCGCGCCGTACCGATCTCTCACGCCACGCCCACCGCGTGTTGCCCTTCCGCCCGGATACGGACGTGGCCTTGCTGAACGCGCTGATGCACGTGATCGTGGAAGAGGGCCTGGTGGATGCCGACTTCATTGCCGCGCGCACCGAAGGCTACGAGGCGCTGCGCGACAACGTGCGCGCCTTCAGCCCCGAGGCCATGGCGCCGGTGTGCGGTATTGATGCCGCCACCATCCGTGAGGTGGCGCGCCTGTACGCCACCAGCCGCGCGTCCATGATCCTGTGGGGCATGGGCGTGAGCCAGCATGTGCACGGCACCGACAACGCCCGCTGCCTCATCGCGCTGTCGCTCATGACCGGGCAGATCGGCCGCCCCGGCACCGGCTTGCACCCGCTGCGTGGCCAGAACAACGTGCAGGGCGCGTCTGACGCCGGCCTGATCCCCATGATGTACCCGGACTACCACCGCGTGGACGAAGCCACCGCGCGTGAGTTGGTGGCCCGCGCCTGGGGCGTGCCCGCGGCGCAGCTGGACCCCGCCCCCGGCTTGACCGTGGTGGAGGTGATGAAGGCGGCGCTGGCCGGGCAGCTCAAGGGCCTGTACATCATGGGCGAGAACCCCGCCATGAGCGACCCCGATGCCGACCACGCCCGCCAGGCCATGGCGGGCCTGGAGATGCTGGTGGTGCAGGACATTTTCCTGACCGAGACCGCCTGCCTGGCCGACGTGGTGCTGCCGGCTTCAGCCTTCGCTGAGAAGACCGGCACCTTCACCAACACCGACCGCACCGTGCAGATGGGCCGCCAGGCCCTGAGCCTGCCCGGCCAGGCGCGGCAGGATTTGTGGATCCTGACGGCGATGGCGCAGCAACTCGGCCTGGACTGGAGCGGCTACGGCGCCACGCCCGCCGACTGCCGCGAGGCCGTGGCGCATGTCTTCGACGAGATGCGCTCGGTCATGCCCAGCATTGCCGGCATCACCTGGCAGCGCCTGGAGCGGGAAGACGCCGTCACCTACCCCTGCGCGCACGAGGGCGACCCGGGCGAGCCCGTGGTCTTCACCGACCACTTCCCCCGGCCCTCAGGCCGCGCGCGCTTCGTGCCGGCCGACATCATCCCGGCCGATGAGCGACCCGATGCCGAGTACCCCCTGGTGCTCATCACCGGCCGGCAACTGGAGCACTGGCACACCGGCAGCATGACGCGGCGCAGCGCCGTGTTGGACGCCATCGAGCCCGACCCCGTGGCGCTGATTCACCCTCTGCAACTGGAACGACTGGGCATCCAGCCCGGCGAGCTGATGACCGTGGCCACGCGCCGCGGCCACGTCAGCCTGTATGCCCGCGCCGACGAGGGCACGCCCGAGGGCGCGGTGTTCGTCGCCTTCTGCTGGGCCGAAGCCGCCATCAACCGCCTGACCAACCCCGCCCTGGACCCCGTGGCAAAGATCCCGGAGTTCAAGTACTGCGCGGTGAAGGTGACGCGCGGCGGCGAGGCCCTGGCCGACGGCAGCTTCGGGCATGGGCATGTGATGGAGGATGTGGCGGGAGGCTAAGCTACAACTTTGTCTTTCTCGACCAGCTGCTGGGCGACTTCGATCACGATGTTCAGGAATGGAGATCACCATGAAGGCTGTCATTGAGGTCGCACCCCGCGGTTCCGCCGTTCGTACTGCCCGCGCGCAGATTGCGGGCGCGCGTCGGGGCAAGTCTCCCAGCTTTCACCTCAGCTTTGAGTCAGCCCGTTCGCTGTTCGCCGACCTGACGCCTGCGCGGGTTGACCTTCTGGACACGCTTCGCGAAGTAGGCCCTTGCAGCGTGTACGCGCTCGCCAAGTCCGCTGATCGCAACTACTCCAACGTTCACACCGACGTGGGCCGGCTTGAGCAACTTGGCTTGATCGAGCGCGACGAACAGGACGCCGTCTTTGTTCCCTTCGAGTCGGTGGAGATTCTTCTGCCGCTGGCTCAGGTGGCGTGAGACTGGCCGTGACCTTCATGCGCGGTGGGGTGGAGTGGGCCGACTCATGATCGGTTAGGCAAGATAGAACGCGCGCGTCAATGCTCCAGCGTCTCTTCCAACTCCGCCCGTACGCGTATCACACCTGTAGCGAGCTGAACTTCGCGCTGATCCGCCGAGCGCGAGCACTGAAGTCTTCGGCGGAGTTGTTGGCGGGTACGCCACACGAGTCACTGCTCATCGTCAGGCGCAAGCAGTCACGAGTCGTGGCTGTACCTTCAGGGCAAGTTGAAGTGCGCGACAACCTGCCCCTTCGCGTAGGAAGTCTCAATCTGGAGGCCGGCTGCACGCTTGAGGAGTTCCTGCTCCTTCTTAACCAGCGAGTCTTTCTTTGGCCCGGTTCCCAGCTTGGCCCATGCAAGCCTGGGCCCGATCACTTTGCTCACTACCAGGGAGAAGGCCCCGTTCACATTCTTCGAGTTCCGCTTGCGGAACTTGTCGCTGAGAACCCAGAGCGAGAACTTGAGGTGACCTTCTGCAACTCTGGTTCTGCCCGGCATCACGGCGGGCTTCCGGTTGTCAGGGGGCCGAGTACGTTCGTTGCAGCTCGAGGGGCATCTCGCCTCGCCTCGGAAGTCAAGGAACTCTGCTTTCTCGGCTTTGCGGCTTTGCCACGAAGTACTACGTGGGCAACCAGTCTGGCGGGTCCTTGGCATCTCCTCTGATGCCATTCGTCTTCCTGGAGACTGCCCTTATGTGACCTGCCCCCAATTGGTAATTCAGGTGCCGGTTCGCAAGTCCAAGGTTGCGAGGTTGGTCACCCCAGCCGCCTCAACTCCTCCACCGTATTCGCATTGAAAAACGCCGCACTGTCGTCAAAGACGACGGTGGCGCAGCGGTGCTGGGCGGTCCAGCGGTCGATCTTGCGCTGGCCGCTGTCCAGAAAGGCCTGAAGGCTCTCCAGCAGGCTGGACTTGAGCAGGCAGAACACGGGCTGCACCTGCACCACCGTCTGGCCCTGATCGTCGGGCTCCCGGGTGGCGGCCATGGCGATCTCGGCGTCTTCGGCTTGCGCGGCAGCGGCCAGGCGTTCCACCAGATCGGTGGGGAAGTTGGGCGTGTCGCAGGGCACGGTCACCAGCCAGGGGGTTTCGCAGTGCTCCAGGCCCACCAGCATGCCGGCCAGGGGGCCGGCGAAGTCGGCTTGGCTGTCGGGCCACACGGGCACGCCCATGGATTCGTAGGCGCCCAGGTTGCGGTTGGCGTTCAGCATGGCCGAGCCCACCTGCAGTTGCAGGCGCAGCAGGCTGTGCAGGGCCAGCGGCATGCCCAGGTGGTTCTGCAGGCCCTTGTCCACCCCGCCCATGCGGCTGCCGCGGCCGCCGGCCAGCACCAGGCCGGTGATGTCTTCTGCGGGGATGGGCATCACGTCTCCAGAATGTCGAATGCCTGAGTTTCCACCTACACGAAGGCGCGGGTCACCTGCACCCGGGCGCTGAATGGGCTTCCGGGCTAGAGTCTGACCCTATGCCCTCTGCTGTCTTGCCGCCTGCGCCTATAGCCGGTGCACCCCGGCTCACCGAGGCACGCTGCGAGTTGCTGCGCGAGATCCGCATCGTCGACGCGCATGGAGAGCCGCGCAGCATCCACATCCCGGCCGAGCGGCCGCTGACCGTCTTCGTCGACAAGCGCGAACTGGTCACGCTGATGACCCTGGGCGCCATGCCCGAGCTGCTGGTGCTGGGCTACCTGGCCAACCAGGGTCTGATCGAGCGGGCCGACGAGGTGGACTCCATCACGGTCGATTGGGACGTGGGCGCCGCCGCCGTCAAGACCCATGCGGGCATCACCGACCTGGAACGCAAGACGGCCACGCGCGTGGTGACCACCGGCTGCGGCCAGGGCACCGTGTTCGGCGATGTGATGAGCCAACTGGCCACGCTGTGCCTGCCCGATGCGGCCGTGGCGCGCATCAGCCAGAGCACGCTGTACCGCGTGCTGGAAACCATGCGCCAGCAGGACAGCATCCACCGCAAGGCCGGATCGGTGCACGGCTGTGCCTTGTTCCAGCAAGGGCGCATGCTGATGTTCGTGGAGGACGTGGGCCGCCACAACGCCATCGACACCATCACCGGCTGGATGGCGCTGCACGGTGTGCCGGGCGAGGATAAGGTGTTCTACACCACGGGCCGGCTGACCAGCGAGATGGTGATGAAATCGGCCCGTATCGGCGTGCCCATCGTCGTGTCGCGCAACGGCGTCACGGCCATGGGCCATGAGATGGCCGAACGCTTGGGCATGACGCTGTTCGGCCGTGCCGCCAACCGCCATTTCCTGTGTTACACCGGCTTCGAGCGTTTCGACGCCGAGCCGGAGCCCCGGCGAGCTGCGATGAGGGTCGTGGCCGGTTGACAGGGCCCTTTCTCGGCGTCTTCCAGACCGCAGGAGACCGCTGATGAGCCGACCCCCTTTTCGTGCCGACCAGGTCGGCAGCCTGTTGCGCCCGGCGTGGCTGGCGCAAACCCGTACCCGCTGGAAGGCGGGTGAGATCGACGCGCAGACCCTGCGCGAGGCCGAAGACCGCGCCGTGGCCGAGATCGTCCAGCGCCAGCGTGACATCGGCCTGCAGGCCATCACCGACGGCGAGTTCCGGCGGGATTGGTGGCATCTGGACTTTTTGGGCCAGCTCGATGGCGTGACCCTGAAGCACAACGACGGGCCGAAGTTCAAGATCGAAGGCCAGTCCGAGCAACCCCCCATCGCCTCCGTCACAGGCCCGGTGGGATGCAGCCGGCCCATCATGGCTGATGACTTCGCCTATCTGAAATCGCAGGTGGACTTGCTGCACGCCGGTGGCGCCGCCGCGGTGGGCAAGATGACCATTCCCTCGCCCTCGATGCTGCACCTGCGCGGCGGGCGCGCTGCGGTCTCGCGCGAGGCCTATCCCGACCTGGACGCTTTCTGGGACGACGTGGCCGCCGCCTACCGCGCCGCCATCGCGCATCTGGCGGCCGCGGGTTGCCGCTACCTGCAGTTGGACGACATCACTTTCGCCTACTTGTGCGACCCCAAGATCCAGGCCAACTGCCGCGCCAATGGCGACGACCCGGCCGCACTGCCGCAGCGCTATGCCCGCACCCTGAACGAGGCGCTGCGTGGCCGGCCGGACGACATGACGGTCACCATCCACACCTGCCGCGGCAACTTCAAGAGCGCCTGGGTGGCCGAGGGCGGCTACGACCCCGTGGTCGAGGCCATGTTCTCCACTGACGTGGACGGCTGGTTCATGGAGTTCGACAACGCCCGTGCCGGCGGCTTCGAGCCCCTGCGGGCCCTGCCCAAGGGCAAGACCGTGGTGCTGGGCCTGGTGACCACCAAGGTGGGCGAGCTGGAGAGCAAGGATGCGCTCAAGCGCCGCATCGACGAGGCGGCCCGGGTGGTGCCCCTGGAGCAACTGGCGCTCAGCCCGCAGTGCGGCTTCTCCAGCACGCACCACGGCAACGCGCTGTCGGTGGACGACCAGTGGCGCAAGCTGGAGCGCGTGGTGGAAGTGGCGCAGGAGGTGTGGGGCGGCTGAACCCCGCAGGGCCCCAACCTTGTCGCGCCTACCGTACCCGTGCTCAGGCAGCCGCCGCTTCCGCAACCCGAGTGTTTTCTCTCGGTTGACAGCGGTGTGGCCTTCAGCCTTAACCTTGCCGGGTGACGGCCGAGGCCCAGAAGGCTTGGCCCAACGCCCTGTCACCCTGACCTTCCCCCACAACCACCCGGAGACATCCAGATGAGTCTTTCCCGTCGTCGCATCATTCAGTCAGCTGCCGTTCTCGGTCTTCCTGCCTGGGGCTTGTCCGCCCAGGCCCAGTCTGCGTTCGAGTCCGTGAAGATCATCACGGGCTTTCCTCCGGGCGGCACGTCCGACACGATTTGTCGACGCGTGGCCGCCAAGATGGCTCCCGGCTACGGCCGCAGCGTGGTGGTGGAGAACCGCACCGGCGCGGGCGGGCAGATCGCCATTCAGGGCGTACGCACCATGGCGCCGGATGGCGCCACGCTCCTGCAGACGCCCATGTCCATGCTGGGCATCTACCCTCACATCTACCGTCGCCTGCCTTATGACCCGGTGGCTGACCTCACACCCGTCACGCTGGGCTGCACCTTCGACTTCGGATTCGCTGTGGGGCCTGCGGTGCCGGCCTCGGTGCGCAACGTGGCCGAGTTCCTGGCCTGGTGCAAGGCCAACCCGGCACAGGCCAACTTCGGCTCCCCGGCCGCGGGTTCGGTGCCGCACTTCATCGGCGTGCTGCTCGGTCGCAGCGCCAGCGTGGACCTCAAGCACGTGCCGTACCGGGGAACGCAGCCCGCCATCCTGGACATGATCGGCGGCCAGGTCCAGGCCGTCTCCGGTCCGATCGGCGAGTTCACGCAGCACGTGGCGGCGGGCAAATGCCGCCTGCTCGCGGCCACGGGGGCTGCTCGCAGCCGTTTCGCCCCGGACACGCCCACCCTGGTGGAGCAAGGCCTGCGCGACATGGCCTTCAGCGAGTGGTTCGGCTTCTACCTGCCGGGCAAGGCGGCGACCGACGTGGTGCAGCGGGCCAATGCCGCACTGCGTGCGGCCCTGGCCGACAAGGAGACCGTGGACGGCCTGGCGGTGATGGGCCTGGAGGCGAAGTCCTCCACGCCTGCGGAGCTGGCGGCGCTGTTGAAGGCTGACACCGAGCGCTGGGGGCCTATCGTCAAGTCGATCGGATTCACGGCGGACAGCTGACCAGCCTACGCCGCAGGGGGCAGGCCGCCAGCCGATCGGGGCCTGCGCTTCAGGCCGCCGTGCCCGTGAGGTCGCGCAGGTGGGTGGGGCCGGCCTCGGCCTCGATGCGGGCCATCAAGGCGCGGCACGCGCCGGCGGCGGCCAGCAGCTCCATCACCACGAACATCGGCCCCACCAGCAGGCCCACCAGATCGTCGGCGAAGGCGGGCTTGCGGCCCTCGTAGTAGTGGCCCACGAACTGGATCAGCCAGCCCAGCACGAAGAGCCCCACACCCCAGGCCACCCAGGAGGGGCTGGACTGGCCCAGCACCTGCGCTGAGCCGATCAGCAGCGCCATCACTGCCACCACCGCCACCTGCAGGGTGAACTCGCCTCGTGTCAGGTACCACAGCGAGGTCAGCGCGAACAGCGCCCAGGCGGGGGTGAGCGCCCATTCGCCAACGGGTACCACCGGGTGCGACAGCAGCACGCCGATCGCGAAGACGATCAGCGGCACGCCCACCAGGTGCGTCTGGATGTTGCGCCGGTCGCGGTGATAGGCCGCGTACTGGGTGAGCAGCGTGAGGGCGGGGCGGAACGGTGTGGGCATCGCGAGTTCTCCTGAAGTCCCAGAGTTTCCAGCGCAGCGGGCTGGTCACGCCTCTCGATGCTAATGGAGCGCCGGGCGTCTGTCAGCCTCCTAGAATCCCCGAGCGCCGCAGGGGCGCATTCCAAGGCATGGCATGAGCATCAAGAGCGACCGTTGGATCCGCCGCATGGCCGAGGCGCACGGCATGATCGAGCCCTTCGAGCCCGGGCAGGTGCGCCACGCGGCCGACGGCCAGCGCATCGTCAGCTACGGCACCTCCAGCTACGGCTACGACATTCGCTGCGCGCGTGAGTTCAAGGTCTTCACCAACATCCACAGCACCGTGGTGGACCCGAAGAACTTCGACGAGAAGAGCTTCGTGGACATCGAGGGCGATGTCTGCATCATCCCGCCCAACAGCTTTGCCCTGGCGCGCACGGTGGAGTACTTCCGTATTCCGCGCAGCGTGCTCACCATTTGCCTGGGCAAGAGCACTTATGCACGCTGCGGGATCATCGTCAACGTCACCCCCTTCGAGCCCGAGTGGGAGGGCTATGTGACGCTGGAGTTCAGCAACACCACGCCGTTGCCGGCCAAGATCTACGCCGGCGAAGGCTGCGCGCAGGTGCTGTTCTTCGAGAGCGACGAGGTCTGCGAGACCAGCTACAAGGACCGCGGCGGCAAGTACCAGGGCCAGCGCGGGGTGACGCTGCCCAAGGCCTGAGGAGCTGAGGCCTGAGGGTCGGGGTGGACCGGCACTGCCGGCCCGCCCGCACCTCAAGCCGTGGGAAACGTCCCCGGCAGCAGGATGGAGCGGTCCACGTCGGCGATCTTGGTGCGGCCGCAGAAGGCCATGGTGAGATCAAGTTCCTTGTGGATGATCTGCAGAGCCTTGGTCACGCCTTCGCCGCCCATCGCGCCCAGGCCGTAAAGGAAGGCGCGGCCGATGTAGGTGCCGCGCGCGCCCAGGGCCCAGGCCTTGAGCACGTCCTGGCCGCTGCGGATGCCGCCGTCCATGTGCACCTCGATGCGCGAGCCCACCTCGGCCGCGATGGCTGGCAGCGCCTCGATGCTGCTTTGCGCGCCGTCCAGTTGCCGCCCGCCGTGGTTGCTGACGATCAACGCATCGGCGCCGCTGTCGGCCGCCAGCTTGGCGTCTTCCACGTCCTGGATGCCCTTGATGATGAGCTTGCCTCCCCAGCGCTTCTTGATCCACTCCACGTCGCCCCAGTTGAGCTGGGGATCGAACTGCTCGGCTGTCCAGGCCGAGAGGTTGGCCATGTCGGACACGCCCTTGACGTGGCCCACGATGTTGCCGAACTGCCGGCGCGGTGTGCCCAGCATCCCCATGCACCAGCGCGGCTTGGTCATCATGTTCAGGATGTTGGCCACCGTGAGCTTGGGCGGCGCGGACAGGCCGTTCTTCAGATCCTTGTGGCGCTGACCCAGGATTTGCAGGTCCAGCGTGAGAACCAGCGCGTCGCACTTGGCGGCCTTGGCGCGGTCGATCAGGCGCTCGATGAAGTCGCGGTCGCGCATCACGTAGAGCTGGAACCAGAAGGGCTGCATGGTGCGCGCGGCCACGTCCTCGATGGAGCAGATGCTCATCGTGGACAGCGTGAAGCGCACACCGAACTTCTCGGCCGCCTGTGCTGCCAGGATCTCGCCGTCGGCGTGCTGCATGCCCGTCAGGCCCGTGGGCGCGATGGCCACCGGCATCTTGCAGTCGATGCCGATCATCTTCGTGGCCGTGCTGCGGCCTTCCATGTTGACGGCCACGCGCTGGCGCAGCTTGATCTTGGCGAAGTCGCTCTCGTTGGCGCGGTAGGTGCTCTCGGTCCACGAGCCGGAGTCGGCGTAGTCGTAAAACATGCGCGGCACGCGCTGCTGCGCCAGGACGCGCAGGTCTTCGATGTTGGTGATGACTTGGGGCATGGGTGTTGTTGCTCCTGCAGCGGCCTGTGTGGTCCTTTTTGACGAGCCGGAAGTCTATGCGCGACCTGCCCGTTCTGCGCCGCTGCGGGGCATGAGGGCAGGGGTTGATGCGGGGAAAGATACCTATTCCCCACAGGGCGCACTGCGGTTCCAATGACAGCTTTTGGGGCTGAGGGCCCTTGGAGAAGCCGTTGATGTTCGTGACCCTGACCCGTCGTCTTGCCGCGCTGCTGGCGCTGTGTGCCGGCCTGTGCGCCGGTGCACCCGTGTACGCCCAGAACCTCACGCTGGGCACCAAGCTTGAGCTCAACACCCTGGACCCGCACTTTTTTGCGGCGTTTCCTACCGGGTCGTCCCACCCGCTGATCTTCGAGCACCTGATCACCCTGGACGAGAAGCTGCAGCTCAAGCCGAACTTGGCGGTGTCGTGGAAGACGCTGGACCCGCTGACCTGGGAAGTCAAGCTGCGCCAGGGTGTGGTGTTCCACAACGGCGTGCCCTTCACGGCTGACGACGTGATCTTCACCTGGGAGCGCGTTCCCAACGTACCCAACTCGCCCAATTCGTTCTCGCAGTTCACGCGCAGCGTGGAGCGCATCATCAAGATCGACAGCCACACCTTGCACATGAAGACCGTGGCCGTACACCCGGGGCTGCCCATGGATCTGGCCAATGTGCTGATCATCTCGGCCTCGGTGGGCAAGGGCGTCACCACGCAGGACTTCAACAGCGGCAAGGCCGCCGTGGGCACGGGCCCCTTCAAGCTGGGGGAGTGGGTCAACGGCGAGCGCCTGGTGGTCGAGCGCAACGAGCGCTATTGGGGCCCCAAGCCGCCTTGGGCCCGCGTCACCGAAGTGGTGCTGGCCAAGGACAGCGCGCGTCTGGCTGCGCTGCTGTCGGGCCAGGTGGATGCCATCGACGCCGTGCCCAGCGCCGACCTGGCGCGCCTGAAGAAGGACAACCGCTTCTCGCTCGTGCGCGGTGGGCCGGCCGCGCTGGTGCACTACATCGCGCTGGACTCTGCGCGTGATGTGTCCCCCTTCATCACCGCCAAGGACGGCAAGCCCCTGGACCGCAACCCGTTGAAGGATGCCCGGGTGCGCAAGGCGCTGTCGCTGGCGCTGAACCGCGCGCTCATGGTGGACCGGGTGCTGGAAGGCAGTGGCGTGCCCGCCGGGCAGATGCTGTCGGACGCGTTCCCCACCGCCCCCAAGGACGTCAAGCCGGACCCGCACGATCTGTTGCGCGCGCAGGCCCTGCTCAAGGAAGCCGGCTGGGCGCAGGGCTTTCGCATCGTGCTGCACACCACCAACGACCGCTACCCCGGTGACGCTGCCATCGCCCAGGCCGTGGCGCAGATGTGGACCCGCCTGGGCCTGAAGGCCGAGGTGGAGACGCTGCCCGGCAGCGTGTTCTTCACGCGGGCCTCCAAGCAGGAGTTCAGCGCCTTCGCCGCCCAGTACGGCGCCGAGGAGGCCGCCAACAGCCTGCGCGCCCTGGTGGCCACCTTCACGCCGGCCAAGGGTTTCGGTACGGCCAACCGCACGCGCTACTCCAACCCGTTGGTGGACAACCTGTTAACCGCCTCCTTGCAGAACCTGGACGACAAGCAGCGAGACGCCTTGGTGGGCCGCGCTATCCGCGTGGCCATGGAGGACCAGGCCCTGATCCCGGTCTTCTATCCCATCTTCGACTTCGCGGCCAAGAAGGGCCTGACCGTGACGCCGCGGCCGCAGCGCCGCTTCAACGCGCTGATGATCGCGCCGGCCGCCAAGTGAAGACCCTGCTTCGCGCGCCTGCCTGATGCTGGCTGAGGTTCTGCGGCGTCTGGCGCAGGCCGGCTTCGTCCTGGTGGCGATGTCGGTGCTGGTGTTCCTGGGTGTCTACGCCATCGGCAACCCGATCGAACTGCTGGTCAACCCCCAGGCCGACGAGGCCGAGAAGCTGCGCGCCACCATCGCTCTGGGGCTGGACCGGCCTCTGCACGAGCAGTACTTCACCTTCCTGCGCGGCGCGCTGAGCGGTGACCTGGGCCGCTCCTTCGTCTATGGCGTGCCCGCGCTGGAGCTCATCCTGTCCAAGCTGCCGGCCACGGTGGAACTGGCGCTGGTGGCGATGGTGCTGGCCGTGGGCATCGGCATTCCGCTGGGCCTGCTGGCCGGGCTCAAGCCTGACGGCTGGGTCAGCCGCAGCATCATGACCGGCTCCATCCTTGGCTTTTCGCTGCCCACTTTCTGGGTGGGGCTGGTGCTGATCATGCTGTTCTCTGTGCACCTGGGCTGGCTGCCCTCGGGCGGACGGGGCGAGACCGTCACCGTGCTGGGGCTGCGCTTCAGTATCTTCACCGCCGATGGCCTGGCGCATGTTCTGCTGCCGGCCTTCAACCTGGCCTTGTTCAAACTGTCACTGTTGATCCGCCTGACGCGGGCGCAAACCCGCGAAGCCTTGCTGCAAGACTATGTGCGCTACGCGCGCGCCAAGGGGCTGCGCGCCAGCCGCGTGGTGGGCGTGCATGTGCTGAAGAACATCCTGATTCCCATCGTCACCGTCATTGGCCTGGAGCTGGGCTCGGTGATCGCCTTTGCCATCGTCACCGAGTCCATCTTTGCCTGGCCCGGCACAGGCAAGCTGCTGATCGACTCCATCAACCAGCTCGACCGCCCGGTCATCGTGGCCTATCTGCTGGTGATCGTGACGCTGTTCGTCACCATCAACCTGGTGGTGGACCTGCTCTACACCGCGCTGGACCCGCGCGTGCGCTCGGGTGCCCGGCAAGGGGCCGCAGCGTGAGTGCGCCGGGCCGCTCCCGGGAGATCTTCTCGCCGCGCCCTGCGCGCCGGGTTGTCCCATGAGCGCCGTCACGGACGTGGAACTCGAACGCGCCGAGAGCCCGGCGCGTCGCCTGTGGCGCGAGTACGCGCGCTCGCGCTCGGCACTGGCCAGCCTGGCGTTGCTGCTGACGGTGGTGGCGCTGGCGTTGCTGGCGCCCTGGGTCTCGCCGCAAAACCCCTACGACCTGGCCCAACTGGACATCCTGGATGCCAAGCTGCCGCCGGGAGAGGTCTCGGCCACTGGGGGGCGCTTCCTGCTCGGCTCGGACGACCAGGGACGCGACATGCTCTCGGGCATTCTTTACGGCCTGCGCACCTCGCTGTGGGTGGGCACCTTCAGCACCGTAGCAGCCCTGGCCCTGGGCCTGGTGCTGGGTCTGGTGGCCGCCTACTTCGGCGGCTGGGTCGATGCACTGGTGATGCGCGTCGTCGACCTGCAACTGTCCTTTCCCGCGATCTTGCTGGCGCTGATCCTGCTGGCCATCTTCGGCCAGGGACTGGACAAGGTGATCATCGCGCTGGTGGCCATCCAGTGGGCGCTGTATGCACGAACCGTGCGCGCCTGCGCGCTGGTGGAGCGCGACAAGGAGTACATGGAAGCCGCGCGCGTGCTGGGCCTGCCCCGGAGTCGCCAGGTGCTGCGCCATCTGCTGCCCAACTGCCTGCCGCCGCTGATCGTGGTGGCCACCGTGCAGGTGGCGCATGCCATCTCGCTGGAGGCCACCTTGTCCTTCTTCGGCCTGGGGCTGCCCATCACCGAGCCCTCGCTGGGCCTGCTCATCTCCAACGGCTTCAACCATCTGATGAGTGGGCGCTACTGGATCAGCTTCTATCCCGGGCTGGCGCTGCTGCTGACCATCCTGAGCATCAACCTGGTGGCCGACCGGTTGCGCGACATCCTCAACCCGAGGCTGCGGCGATGAGCGCGTCCGACATCCCGCTGCTGCAGGTGCAGGGCCTGAGCACACACTTCGCCACCCGTCAGGGTGTGCTGCGCGCGGTGCAGGACGTGTCGTTCGAGTTGCGGCGCGGCCAGGTGCTGGGGCTGGTGGGCGAATCGGGCTCGGGCAAGTCCATCACGGGCTTGTCGCTCATGGGGCTCGTGGACCCGCCCGGGCGCCAGGTGGGTGGGCGCATCCTGCTGGACGGCCAGGACCTGAGCGGCTGCAGCCCCGAGCAGTGGCGTGCCTTGCGCGGGCGTCGCATCGCCATGATCTTCCAGGACCCGATGGCCACGTTGAACCCGGTGCTGCGTATCGACACGCAGATGATCGAGGCCATCCAGGCCCATGCGCCGGTGTCGGACGCGGCTGCTCGCGCACGCTGCCGCGCCGCGTTGGTGCGCGTGGGCATTCCCGCGCCCGATGAGCGCTTGTCCTCCTATCCACACGAGTTCTCAGGTGGCATGCGCCAGCGCGTGGCCATTGCGATCGCGCTGCTCAACGAACCTGACCTGATCATTGCCGACGAGCCCACCACGGCCCTGGATGTGACCATCCAGGCACAGATCCTGTTCGAGATGCAGCGGCTGTGCCGCGAAACGGGCACGGCGCTGATATGGATCAGCCATGATCTGTCGGTGGTGGCGGGTCTGGCGGACGAAGTGGCCGTGATGTACGGCGGGCGCATCGTGGAGCATGGCAGCACGGCGGCCGTGATTGAGCGGCCGCAGCACCCTTACACCCGAGGGCTGATCGGCTCGGTGCCCAGCCGCAACCCGCGCGGGGCGCGCCTGCGGCAGATTCCCGGCATGGCGCCCTCGCCGCTGGCGCTGGATGACGGCTGCGCGTTCCGTGCCCGCTGCGCTCATGCGGGGCCGGCCTGCCAGCAGCGCCCGATGGCCACAGAACCAGAGCCGGGCCACCGCCTGTGGTGCCACCACCCGGTGCTGGAGCCCTTGGCATGACGCCCCCAATGCTGGAGTTGCGCTGCGTCTCCAAGCGCTTCGTCAAGCGCCTGGACCTGGCCGGCCGCATCGCCCGTGTGTTGGGCAGCCCCGTGCGCGAGGAGACGGTGCACGCGGTCGACGGGGTGAACCTGCAGGTGCGCGAGGGCGAGGTGGTCGGGCTGGTGGGCGAGTCGGGCTGCGGCAAGTCCACGCTGGCGCG
The DNA here is from genome assembly GCA_044372085.1 of Rubrivivax sp. Taxonomy (GTDB): domain Bacteria; phylum Pseudomonadota; class Gammaproteobacteria; order Burkholderiales; family Burkholderiaceae_C; genus Rubrivivax. Next base: position 4,487 of record JBILSM010000027.1, on the reverse strand, counting down.
CGTGGTGGCGGGCCTGCACGCGCCCAGTGCGGGCGAAGTGCGCTGGCATGGCCAGCGGTTACAGGACCTGGACGCCGCGGCGCGCCAGGCCGCCCGGCTGCAGGTGCAGATGATCTTCCAGGACCCGTTCGCCTCGCTCAACCCGCGCCTGCGCGTAGCCGAGCTTGTGGGCGAGGCGCCCGCGGTGCACGGCCTGGTGAGCCGCGCCCAGCGCGACGAGTGGGTGGGTGAGCAATTGCGCCGCGTGGGCCTGGACCCGGCCCTGGCCGACCGCTTCCCCCACCAGTTCTCGGGCGGCCAGCGCGCCCGCGTGGGCATCGCCCGGGCGCTGGCTGTCAAGCCCCGTTTCCTGATCTGCGACGAGGCCGTGGCGGCGCTCGATGTGTCCATCCAGGCCCAGGTGCTCAACTTGTTCATGGAGCTGCGCGAGTCGCTCGGTCTGACCTACCTGTTCATCACCCATGACCTGGGCGTGGTGCGCCACCTGTGCGACCGCGTGGTCATCATGTACCTGGGGCGCGTGGTCGAGAGCGCGCCGGCCACTGCATTCTTCGATCAGCCCCTGCACCCCTATGCCCAAGCCCTGCTGGCCGAGGTGCCGCGCCTGGAAGCACGCAAGAAGGACTTCCTGGCCATCACGGGCGAGATCCCTTCGCCGCTGGACCCCCCTTCAGGCTGCCACTTCCACCCCCGCTGCCCCCACGCCACCGAGCGCTGCCGGCAGGAGGCGCCCCAGCTCAAGGAGGTGGAACCGGGGCGCTGGTCGGCGTGTCATCTGCAGGGTTGACACCTTGCATCAGCCGGTGCTCCATACGGCCGCTTTCTCTGCACCTACTTGACTGTATCCACCGTATCCAGCGGCCATATCGGACGCTGGATCTTGCGGTAGTCCAGCGTGTGCAGAAAGGGTGTGGCCGCGCCGGGCGCGCCGACGTAAAGCACCTGTTTTGCCACCTTGGCGAAGGAGGCGTGAAAGTGCTGGGCTGACTTCACCACCACGATCTTGCGCTGCGCGAGATTGCAGCCCAGGTCGGTGAAGACGTCAGTGCCTGTGGCCTGGCGGCGCAGGCTGGTCAGCACGATGTCGATGCCCGCCGACTCGATCCAGGCGGCGTCGCCCACGGCGATGGGCGCGCCGCTCAGGCCCGCCATCTGGTGCTCGGTGCGCAGCACTTTGACCGTGCAGGGCAGGTCCAGCGGGTCGCCCGAGGCCGGGCCGATCTTGCCACCCACGCGCAGCGTGAGGCGGGCCCCTTCGCCCGCCTCGAAGGCCGTGCGCACGGCCACCGGATCCCACATCGGGCCGATGGCGGCGCCGGTGATGCCACGCTCGAGCATGCGGCGCAGGATGAAGGTGGAGTCGCCCGGGGCACCGCTGCCGGGGTTGTCAGCGCGGTCGGCCAGCACCACGGGTGCGCCGTCGTACGCCAGCGCGGCGTCCAACGCCTCGTCGATGGACAGGTAGCGAACGGCCAGCTGGTCGCGCAGGCCGATGATCTCGTCGGCCAGGGCCCGAGCCAGGGCCTCGGCCTGGGCTGCGTTGCCGTCACAGTAGACCAGCACTTTGGTGCCCATGTCCGGTACATCGCCCAGCGAGAAGCCGTGGGTCAGCGAGATGGACAGCACGCCGTCGCGCCCCTCCATGGCCTGGATGCGATCCACCAGGCCGCGCGCGGGCTGGCGTGTGGTGTGAAAGGGCACCACCATCCGGCAGTCCACCACCGCGCCCACCGGCCGGATGCGCCGCTGCGCCGTCGCCTCGCACAGTGCCACCAACTCACGGCCGCGCTCCAGCACGTCAGTGTGCGGGTACTCCTTGAACGACACCAGCACGTCGGCGTGTTGCACCATTGCCTTGCTCAGGTGGTTGTGCGGGTCGATCTCCGCGCCCACCACCGCGTCCGGGCCCACCAGGGCGCGCACGCGCGCCAGCAGGTCGCCTTCGCAGTCGTCATAGCCCTCGGCCACCATGGCGCCGTGCAGGCCGATCAGCGCCATGTCCACGGGCAGGGCCGCACGCAGGTCGGCCAGCAGTTCGTCGCGCAGCGTCTCGTAAGCGTGGCGCGTGGTGGTGCCGCCCGGCTGGGCAGACGCCACCATGCCCTCGATCACCGTCCAGCCCTTGTCCGCAGACACCTCGCGCAGCGCCCACAGCGGCCCGGCCGAGCCGGTGATGTGGTCCGGGTGCTGCCCGGCCGGGAAGTACTCGCGGTCCTTGAAGGAGGCCAGTCCCGTGGGCACGGGCGCGAAGGTGTTGGTCTCGGTGGCCAGGGCTGCAGTGAAGACGCGCATGGGAAAGTGTCTCGGTGTGGAGGGTTGAATGGTGTGAGGCGCTCAGGCCGCGGGGAAAAGAGGCGAAGAGGCGAAGAGGTGAAGAGGTGAAGAGGCGAAGAGAGGTGAATCTACAGTAATGGCCGGTCAAGCGAGGGCGCAGCAGGGCCATCCAACCCCGTGTCAACTCCGCGTGAGCGAAGACGCCCGCACCCCCAGCAGGCGCAGGCTGCGCGTGAGGTCCACGCGCTTGAGGCACTCCCCGGCGGCTCGGCGGATGTCGCTGCCGTCGGCCACGGGCTCAGGCAGCGTCAGGTCGCGCGTGACGGTCTTGAAGTCCTCGAACCGCAGCTTGATGCCGATGGTGCGGGCCCTGTAACCCTTGCGTTGCAGGTCCAGTGCCACCTGGCCGCACAAGCGGGTGAGGATCTCGCCGAGCGCAGCACGGTCGCGCACGGCGTGCAGGTTGCGCTCGAAGGTGGTCTCACGGCTGATGGACACGGGTTCGCTGTGCGTCACCACCGGGCGGTCGTCCCGGCCGTGGGCGGTCTCATGCAGCCAGGCGCCGTAGCTGCGGCCGAAGGCCTCGATCAATTGCGTGCGGGGCTGGGCTGCCAGGTCACCCACCGTGCGCACGCCCAGGGCCATCAGCTTATCCGCGGCTTTCGGTCCGATGCCGTTGACCTTGCGCGCGGCCAGCGGCCAGATGCGGGTGGGAATGTCCGCTTCGGTCAGCACCGTCAGCCCGTCGGGCTTGTCCAGTTCCGAGGCGATCTTGCTCAGAAGCTTGTTGGGCGTCACGCCCACCGAGCAGGTGAGCCCGGTGCGCTGCAGCACGTTATTGCGGATCTCCTGCGCCAGCCCCCGCACGCCGCCGAAGGGATCATGCCCCACGGCGTCCTGCGCGCCTGGCACCTCGGTGAGGTCGATGTAGATCTCGTCGATGCCGCGGTCCTCGATAACCGGTGCGATCTCGGCCACGGCGGCTTTGAAGGCACGCGACAGCCGGCGGTACTCGTCGAAGTCCACGGGCAGCAGCACCGCGTCTGGTGCCAGCTTGGATGCCTTCATCAGGCCCATGCCGGAGTGCACGCCCAGGTCCCGCGCCGCATACGTGGCGGTGGTGATGACCCCGCGGCCGGCGTAATCGCGCAAGGTGGCGAAGCGCCTGGTGCCTTCGGCCAGCAACTCAGGCTGGTGGCGTCGGCCTCCGCCAATCACCACGGGCAAGCCCTTGAGTTCGGGATAGCGCAGCAGTTCCACGGAGGCGTAGAACGCGTCCATGTCCAGATGGGCGATCCAGCGGCGCCCGCGAGACATGCGGCTATCCGAGTCTTTGGCGGTGCCGCGTCACCTGCGCCTGCACCTGGGCCGGGGCGGTGCCGCCGCGCACGTTGCGGGCGTTCATCGAGCCGCGCAGGGTGAGGGCGTCGAACACGTCCGCGCCGATGGCGGGGTGGAAGCCTTGCAGCGTGGCCAGGGGCAGCTGTGACAGGTCCACGCCCTGACCGATGGCCACCTTCACCGCGTGCGCCACGGCCTCGTGCGCGTCGCGGAAGGGCAGGCCTTTCTTGACCAGGTAGTCGGCCAGGTCGGTGGCGGTGGCGTAGCCGCGCAGTGCGGCGCGCTCCATGGCCTCGGGCTTGACGACGATACCGGCGCACATCTCGGCCATGATGCGCAGGGTGTCGCGCAGCGTGTCCACGGTGTCGAACAAGGGCTCCTTGTCTTCCTGGTTGTCCTTGTTGTAGGTCAGCGGCTGGCCCTTCATCAGCGTGATCAGGCCCATCAGGTGGCCCACCACACGCCCACTCTTGCCACGTGCCAGTTCGGCCACGTCGGGGTTGCGCTTCTGCGGCATGATGGAACTGCCGGTGCAGTAGCGGTCGGCCAGGTCGATGAAGCCGAAGTTCTGGCTCATCCACAGCACGATCTCTTCAGACAGGCGCGAGACGTGGACCATGCAGATGGCGGCGAAGGACGAGAACTCGAGCGCGAAGTCGCGGTCGCTCACGGCGTCCAGGCTGTTCTCGCACACGCCGTCAAAGCCGAGCGTGCGCGCCACGGCTTCGCGGTCCAGCGGGTAGCTGGTGCCGGCCAGGGCCGCCGCGCCCAGGGGCAGGCGGTTCACGCGCTTTCGCACGTCGGCCAGGCGCTCGGTGTCGCGCGCGAACATCTCCACATAGGCCAGCAGGTGGTGGGCGAAGCTCACCGGC
>JBILSM010000238.1:0-3095 GCA_044372085.1 Rubrivivax sp. | reverse complement strand
GCGCGGGCGCCCCAGTTGCTCCAGCGGAATCAGGGTGGCGCCGGCCACCCGGCCGTAGCTGTCGAAGCGCGGCAGGGTGCCCATCAGGGCCAGAGCCTGGCCGATGGGCGCGCCTTCGTTCTTGAGGTTGTCGCTGCCCCACAGCACCAGGGCGATGGACTCGGGCAGCGTGTGGCCGTCAGCCACGTACCGATCGATCAGGCGCTGAGCCTGCTGGGCGCCGTCCTGCACGGCGAAGGCGCTGGGGATGCGGAAGGGGTCGAACCCGTGCAGGTTGCGTCCCGTGGGCAGCACGGCGGGGGTCCGCAGGATGTCCCCCCCGGGAGCCGGGCGGGTGTAGCGGCCGTCCAGGGCGCGCAGCAGGCCCGCCACCTCGGTGTCCTGGGCCAGGTGCTGGTCGGACTCAGCCAAATCCCGCATCACGGTCAACAGATGTTCATCCCGCCCCAGGCCGCACGAAGCCAGGGCCTTCTCGGGCGTGGCCCCGTCGACCAGGGCCTGCACGGCTTCACGGGGCAACGCGCCACCCTGCACGCCTGCCACGCCCTGGTGAGCCTCGGCCATGGCCATCAGCAGGTCCACGCGCTCGGCCGCAGAAGGGGCACGCCCGGTGACGTGCAGGCCGTGGGGAATCAAGGTGTATTCCAGCTCCAACACTTGCTCGGACAGACGCGTGATCCGCGTGTTCAGGCCCCCCTCGGGCCCGGCCGTCCACAGCGGTTCGGGCTCGGCCAATTGCAGCTCGGCGGCCTGGGACTGCACCAGCCCGGCCAGTTCGGTACGCTCTGCAGCGCCTGGCGGCAGGCTGCGGAAGCGGTCCAGAGAAGCCTTCAACTCCAGCAGGCCCCGGTACAACCCGGCCTGCGCCACCGGGGGCGTGAGATAGCTCACCAGCGTGGCGCCCGTGCGCCGCTTGGCGATGGCGCCCTCAGAAGGGTTGTTGGAGGCGTAGAGGTAGATGTTGGGAAGGTCGCCAATGAGTCGGTCGGGCCAGCAGCTGCCCGACATGCCGCTTTGCTTGCCCGGCATGAACTCCAGCGCCCCGTGGGTGCCGAAGTGCAGGACGGCGTGCGCGGCGAAGTCCTCCCGCAGGTAGCGGTAAAAGGCGGAGAAGGCGTGCGTCGGTGCCAGGCCCTTCTCGAACAGCAGCCGCATGGGGTCGCCCTCGTAGCCGAAGGCGGGCTGCACGGCCACCAGCACGTTGCCGAACTGCCGCCCGAGCACCAGGAGGCCCCGGCCGTTGCTCAACTGCTTGCCCGGGGCCGGGCCCCATTGGCCTTCGATCTCCTTGAGCCAGCGCTCGCGCCGCACGTGATCGGCCACCGGGACCACGGTGTGCACGTTGGCGTCGGCGCCATGCTGGGCGGCGTTGCCCTTCAGCACGGCCTCGCGCAGGGTGTCCACGTTGTCGGGCAGATCCACGGTGTAGCCCTGGTCCTTCATGGCCGCCAGGGTGTGGAACATCGACTCGAAGACCGACAGGTAGGCCGCGCTGCCGATGTTGCCGGCGTTGGGCGGGAAGTTGAAGATCACCAGCGCCACCTTGCGCTCTGCGCGCTGGCTGCGCCGCAGGGTCACGAGGCGGTCCACCCGGGCCGCCAGCATCTGGGCGCGCTCCGGGCAGGTGGCCATGTCCTGCTGCACGTTCCGCGGGGCGCCACTGTGCTCGTGCGCGTGCTCCTGGCCACTGAAGGTGCAGCGATGGTCGCAGCCGGTGCAGGTGACGCCCGCACCACCCGGGCGACCGCCAAAGACGGTGGGGCTGGTGGCCCCGTCCAGTTCGGGGATGGCCACCATGATGGTGCTTTCCACCGGCAGCAGGCCGCGCTCGGAGCCGCCCCACTGGTCCAGGGTCTGGAACTCCACGGGGTGGGCTGCCAGGTACGGCACATCCAGCTGCGCCAGCGTGTCCTCGGCCGCCTTGGCATCGTTGTAGGCCGGTCCGCCCACGAGCGAGAAGCCTGTCAGCGACACCACGGCGTCCACTGTCACCCGGCCGTCCTTCATGAAGAATCGCTCGATGGCCGGGCGTGAGTCCAGACCGGCAGCGAACGCCGGCACTACCTTCAGGCCACGCGCCTCCAGCGCCGTGATGACACCGTCGTAATGCCGGGCATTGCCGCCCAGCAGGTAAGAGCGCAGCAGCAGCAGGCCCACCGTTCCGCGCGGCGCAGGCGCCACGGGCCTGCTGTGTGCAGGCGCAGCAGGGCCGGCCGCTGCCGCGGGCCCGGGCAGCGTGGCCGCATCTTCCGACAGACGGCCCGCCATGCGCGGGTGGTACACGCCCACTTCGGGGTAGTCCACCGGAGGCGGTACCTTCACGCTTCCACGCAGCACGCGGCGCGCGCCGTCGGCGTACCGGTCCACGAGGAAGCGCACCATGTTCAGCACGTTCTCGTCAGAGCCACCGAGCCAGTACTGCATGGTCAGGAAATAGGCGCGCACGTCCTGCGCCGTGCCGGGAATGAAGCGCAGCATCTGCGGCAGGCGCCGCAGCATCTTCATCTGGGCGGCACCGCCGGTGGCGGGCTTGCCTTCGCTGCTGCCCCCACCCGTGCTCTTGCCGCGCAACTTCTTCAGCAGCGCCATCGGCCCGCTGGCGGGCTTGCTCATGTCGAAGGCACCCGCCCGGGTGAGCTTGACCACCTCGCTGGCTGAGGCGATGCAGACCATGGCGTCGCAGTGGTCCCGGCGGGCCTGGAGGTCGGGCAGGATGGGCAGGAAGTGGTCTTCCATGAACAACATGCCGGCGATCACGATGTCAGCCTGGGCGATGTCGTCGCGGCAGCGTTGCGTGGCGGCCGGGTCGCCCGCGAACTCCGATGCGGCGTGAAGCACCAACTGCAGGCCGGGCCACTCGCGCGCCAAGACAGTGCTTGCCCGCGCCACCGAGCTCGCCAGGTGCGTGTCCATGGTCACGATGACCAGGCGCAGGGGCACCGCCGCCGCGTCCGAACCCCGGGACGCCGCCTTGGCCGAGCCGGGCAGGAAGCCCAGCCCGAAATCAACGACCGAAGTGCGCCTTTGCGTCATAGAGGGTCTCGACGGTGATGGTGGACACGCCACGCTCTGCAGCGAAGCGCTCGGTGTTGCGG
>JBILSM010000237.1:0-3100 GCA_044372085.1 Rubrivivax sp. | reverse complement strand
GCTTTGAGCAGGGCCAGGCGCCGGTCATCCAGCGGCATGCGCAGCCTCCAGACCCAGGTCCAGGTCCAGCCTCATGACCACCGCATCCTCGCGCCTCGAACCACCTGCCGGGTAGTAGCCGCGTCGGATCCCCTGCTCGGCGAAGCCGCGTGCGCCATAGAGGTAGCGGGCGCGGGTGTTGCTGGCGCGCACCTCCAGCCAGATGGCGGCCAGGCCGCGCTGGCGTGCCTGCCACTCCAGCCGGTCCAGCAGCACACGGCCGAGCCCGCAGCGCTGGAAGTCCGGCACGACGGTGATGTTCAGCAGGTGCAACTCGTCCACCCCCGGCATGGCCACGTAGTAGCCCAGCAGCACCTCGGCCGGGGTGGCCAGCAGTTCGAGGACGTAGCCGGACTTCAGCGAATCCAGGAAGTTGCCCCGCGACCACGGGAAGCTGTAAGCCCGTACCTCCACTTCCATGACGCGGTCCAGGTGGTCGGACTGCATCGGCTGAAAGCCACGCTCGCCTGCGGCCACCGCAGGCAGAGGGCTCATGGCCTCCCCCCGGGTGCAGGGCTGCCGGCCCTGTCCTGCGCCAGGGGCGCGGCTGCGGTGCGCGCCAGGCGCTCTGCGGTCGTCAGGGCCACTTTGTCGCGCAGGTACACAGGCAGGGCTTGCTCTGCCGGGACGGCCTGGCCGGCATGCCAGGCCTGCCCGGCCAGGCGCAGCAGGGCCGCGGCCCGGTCCTCGCACGTCTGGCGGCCTCCGGGCACTGCAGCAGCCCCCAGCAGCGGCAAGCCGCTGCCCGTCCACACGAGTTGCTCCGCAGGACCCTGGTTCGTAACGGCGCCGCTGCGGCAGGCTGCCGCCCAAGCCTGCGGATCCCACAACCCCGGTGCTTGCAGCACCTGCCAGCACGGTGCCGTCCAACGGTAGCGCGCCGCGTACAGCTCCCCCATGCGGGCGTCCATGGCCACGGCCACCTCCAGCACCGGCGGGAAGCCCTGGCAAGCCCGTTCATCCTCGGCCACGATCAGCAGGCTGTCGACGGCCAGCACGGGCTTGTCGGCGCCGAAGGCCAGGCCCTGGGCCACGGCGCAGGCCGTGCGCAGGCCGGTGAAGGCGCCCGGGCCTTGCCCGAAGGCGATGGCGTCCACCCCGGCCAGTTCGAGGCCGGCATCGCCCAGCAACTGCTGCACCGTTGGCAGCAGCCGGGCCGAGGCCTGCGCGCCGCCTTCGCCGTTCCAGACACGCTGCCCGCCGGCCCACTGCAGGGCCACGGCCAGGGCTTCGGTGGAGGTGTCGAAGGCCAGCAGCACCGGGTTCATCCGGTCGAGTGTAGCCATGCGATCATCCCCGGCATGGGCGGCAGACGACGGGGTGTGACGGGGGCGCAGGCGCTGCGGCAATGGGCGCGCGGCCTGGTCCGGGGGGTGGCGCTGGCGTCGGCCTTCGCCGCCGGTTGGCCCGTCGCATGGGCCAGCGATCTTCCCCCCGAAGTGCGCAGTGCGCTGCAGCGCGCGCGGGTGCCCGAGGCAGCGCTGTCGGTGGTGGTGCAGGAAGCCGGTACCGGCCGCAACCTGATCAGCCACCAGGCGCGGCAGTCGGTCAATCCAGCGTCCTTGGTGAAGTTGGTGACTACTTACGCGGCGCTGGACTTGCTCGGGCCTGCCTGGGTCTGGACGACCCCCGTCGGCTGGAGCGGCCCCTTGCGCGAGGGTGTTCTGGAGGGGGATCTCTTCATCCGGGGCAGTGGCGACCCGAAGCTGGTGCACGAAAGGGTGTGGCAGGGTCTGCGTCGCCTGCAGCAGGCGGGACTGCGGGAGATCCGCGGCGACATCGTGCTGGACCGCACGGCCTTCGCCCCGGCCGAAGGCTCGCCTGCGGACTTCGACGGCGATCCGATGCGCGCGTACAACGTGCAGCCCGACGCCTTGCTGATCAACTTTCACGCCCTGACCTGGACGGTCGTGCCCGACGCGGTCCGGGGCGTGGCGCGCATCTTGGCCGAGGTGGAGCCGCTGACCGCGCCTTCCCGCACCGTGCCGCTGACGCCTGGCCCCTGTGAGGATTGGCGTGGCGCCCTCAAACCTCTGGTGGCGGAGGGCACGGTGCGCTTCACCGGCAGCTACCCCGCGGCCTGTGGCGAGCAGACCTGGCCCATGGCCGACCCCGACCCTGCCGGCCATGGGGCCCGCTTGCTGGCCACGCTGTGGAAGGAGGTGGGCGGGACGCTGACGGGCCGTGTGCGCGACGGGCGCTGGCCGCCCGGCCTGCGGGCGCAACAGGAATGGCGCTCCGAGCCCCTGGCCGAGGTGGTGCGTGACATCAACAAGTTCAGCAACAACGTGATGGCGCAGCAACTGTTCCTCACCCTGGCCGCGCAGCGTCTGCCGGGCCAGCCCGCCACGCCCGAGGCCGCGCGCGAGACGCTGCGCCGCTGGGTGGCCGAGCGCATCGGCGAGGGTGCTGCGGGCGAACTGGTGCTGGACAACGGCTCCGGCCTGTCGCGCCACACCCGCATGACGGCGCAGTGGCTGGCCCACCTGCTGCAGCACGCCTGGTCCAGCCCGGTGATGCCCGAGCTGATGTCCTCGCTGCCCGTCAACGGGCTGGACGGCACGATGCGCCGCTCACGCGCCCCGGCGGGCCGGGCGCACTTGAAGACCGGCTCGTTGCGCGACGTGGCCGGCCTGGCCGGCTACGTGCTGGACGACGGTGGGCGCCGCCGGGTGCTCGTGGCCATCATCCAGCACCCCAACGCCAACGCTGCGCGCCCCGCCCTGGACGCCCTCGTCCAATGGGCCATGAAAGGTCCGTGATGCCCAGTTCACCTGAGCTCGTCGAGTGGATCGGCTACGCCGCGGCCGTGCTGACCACCTGCTCCTTCGTCCCGCAGGCCGTGCTCACCTTGCGCACCCGGGATGTCAGCGGCATCTCCAGCAGCATGTACGCCAGTTTCACGCTGGGCGTCGGCCTGTGGTTCGTCTACGGCCTGAGCCTGGGTGCCTGGCCCATCATCCTGGCCAACGCCGTCACGCTGGCGCTGGCGTCCACCATCCTGATCACCAAGCTGGTGGTGCAGAGAGCAGGAAAAGACGTTGAGAGGCGCTGACAGACG
>JBILSM010000107.1:0-10146 GCA_044372085.1 Rubrivivax sp. | reverse complement strand
CTTGCAGCGCTTCATCTACGGCAGCGGCAACAGCCTGGAGCCGCGTGCCGCGTTTGCCGCCTTCCGTGGCCGCGCGGCGCAGGTGGAGCCCATGCTGCGCAAGAAGGGCTTGATCCCGGATGCACAGACCGTTTGATGGCGTGCCCCTGGCGCCCGGAGATCTGCAGATGACCGTCACCGGGCCGCAACTTGCACCTTCGGGGGCATCGCCTGCGTTGGGCACCGTGCGTGCGCCCGTGCGAGGCACCGTGGTCGCCATCGAGGCAGTGCCCGGGCAGGCTTGCCGCGCCGGTCAGACGCTCGTGGTGCTGGAGTCCATGAAGATGGAGGTGCCCCTGGCCTGCGAAACCGATGCCGAGGTGCTGGAGCTGATGTGCAGCCTGGGCGAGGTGGTGGAGGAGGGCGCTGTGCTGCTGACCTGGCGACCTGCCGGCCAGGCAGGGGGAGCGGCGTCGCCGGCGCCCGCGCAGGAGCCCCGAGAGCAGGCTCCTGAGTTGCGCCCCGACCTGGCTCGGTTGCAGGCGCGCCGCGCGCTGCTGGACGACGCCGCCCGGCCCGAGGCCATAGCCCGGCGCCATGCCGGCGGCTTGCGCAGCGCCCGCGAGAACGTGGCGGACCTGCTGGACGCCGGCAGCTTCAGCGAGATGGGCGCCTTCGCCGTGGCGGCCCAGCGCAGCCGCCGCTCAGAAGACGACCTGCAGCGCCACACCCCGGCCGACGGCCTCATCACTGGCACGGGCACCGTGGACGGGCGGCCCTGCGCTGTCATGGCCTACGACTACACCGTCCTGGCCGGCACCCAAGGGGTGTGGAACCACGCGAAGAGCGACCGCCTGCTGGAGGTGGCGCGCCGCTCGCGTCTGCCGGTGGTGCTGTTTGCCGAAGGTGGTGGCGGAAGGCCGGGCGATGTGGACTGGCCGGGCGTGGCAGGCCTGGACTGCACCACCTTCGCCTCGCTTGCTGCGTTGTCGGGCCAGGTGCCCCTGGTGGGCATCGTTGCCGGTAGGTGCTTCGCAGGCAATGCGGCGCTGCTGGGCTGCTGTGACCTGATCATCGCGGTCGAAGGTGCGAGCATCGGTCTGGGTGGCCCGGCCATGATCGAAGGCGGCGGCCTGGGCCGCGTGGAGCCCGACGCCGTCGGCCCCGTGGATGTGCACTGGGCCAACGGCGTGGTGGACGTGCGCGTGCCCGACGAGGCGGCCGCCGTGGCTGTGGCGCGGCAGTGGCTGGGCTTCGTCGCGGGGGCGTCTGGCGCCACGGGTGGTGGAGGTGCTGGAGTTTCTAGAGTTGCTGGAGGTGCTCCAAGCGCTGCAGGGGTGGGTGAGCGTGCGACCACGGTTGCAGGCGGTGACCCCGCGTCGCTGCGCGAAGCCTTGCCCGCGCAGCGCAACACCGCCTTCGACCCGAGGCCCATCTTGCAGACGGTGTGTGATGCCGGCTCGCTGCTGGAATTGCGCCAGGGCTTCGGGCCGGGCGTTGTGACGGCGGTGGCTCGCCTGGGCGGGCGCCCCGTGTCCCTGATGGCCAGCGACTGCCGGCACCTGGGCGGGGCGCTGGACGGCCCGGCCTGCGACAAGCTGGAGCGCTTCCTGCGCCTGGCCGATGCCTGGGCCTGGCCCGTCATCACGTTTGTCGACACCCCGGGCTTCATGGTGGGCCCGGACAGCGAACGAACCGGCCTGGTGCGCCGGGCCGGCGATCTCTTCATCGCGGCGGCGCGCCTGAAGGTGCCGCTGTTCAGCGTGATGCTGCGCCGGGGCTTCGGCCTGGGGGCCATGGCCCTGGCGGGCGGGCACTTCCATGCCCCGCGCGCCACCTGCGCCTGGCCGGGTGCGGAGTTCGGCCCCATGGGGTTGGAAGGGGCAGTGCGCCTGGGTTTTCGCAAGGAGCTGCAGGCCCAGCCCGAAGGGCCGCAGCGCGAGGCCCTGTTCCAGCGCCTGTTGGCGCAGGCGGTGGACCGCGGCCAGGCGCTGAACATGGCCAGCCACCTGGAAATCGACGACGTGATCGACCCGGCTGAGACGCGGGACTGGCTGCTGCGTCAGCTGGTGGTGGCCGGCTGAGCCGGCACCGGTGGCCGCACCAGCCGCACGGGCTTGACCGAGTCCCGCGCCCGCAACTGGCCGCATCCGCCTTCCACGTCCTGTCCCGCGGAATGGCGCAGCCGTGTCAGCACGCCGGCGCGGTTCAGGGCCCGAGCCATCTCGGCGGCGCGCTCGATGGCCGGCCGCTGGAACGGCAGGCCGTCCACGGCGTTGTAGAGGATGAGGTTCATCATCATCCGTCGGCCCTTCAGCAGCGCCACGATGCCGGCCACCTCGTCGTCGCCGTCGTTCACGCCGGCCATCAGCGTCCACTGCACCTGCACGGGGTAGCCACTGGCGTGGGCGTAATCGTCCGCGGCCTGCACCAGCGCCGCAGGCGCAATGCGCGGCGCGCGCGGCAGCAGGTGCTCACGCAGGTCAGCCTTGGTGCTGTGCAGCGACAGCGCCAGCGCGGGCTTCACCCGGCCCTGGGGCAGGGCCTCGAAAGCGCGTTCGTCGCCCACGGTGGAGAACACCAGGTTCTTGTGGCCGATGCCGCCTGCCGTGCCCAGCAGTTCGATGGCTTCCATCACAGCCTGCAGGTTGTGCGAGGGCTCACCCATGCCCATGAACACCACCTTGTTCACCGCCCGCAGCGAGCGTGCCAGCGCCACCTGCGCGACGATCTCGGCGCCGCCCACCTGGCGGATCAAACCTTCCGTTCCGGTCATGCAAAAGCGGCAGCCCACGGCGCAGCCCACCTGGGTGGACACGCACAGCCCGCCCCGCGGCAACAGCACGGTTTCCACCGTCAGCCCGTCATGCAGGGCCACGAGCAGCCGCTCGGAGCCGTCGGGTGCGGGATGGCGTGACTTCAGACGCGCCAGCCCTTCCAAGCCCGACGCGATGCCGGGCCAGGCCTCGCGCAGCGCCTTGGGCAGAAAGGTCTCCATCCGCCGGCGGGGCCGTTCCACCGGCAGCGCCTGTGCCCAGCTGCGCAGCAGATGAGCCTCGTGCTTCGGTCCCGCACCCAAGGCATACAACTGGATGCGCAGGGCGGCGAGATCGACGATGGGCGTCTGACGGGTGGACTGCATGTTGATGTTGGTCAGGGCAGCGCATTCTCCCTGCCTGGGCGCCTGCCTATACTTTGCCGACCATGCGTCTTTCGCTGCAGCACCAGTCCGTCATCCGCCAGGCTGCCCATGAACTCGTGGGCGATGAGGCGCGCGTGCTGCTGTTCGGTTCTCGTACCGACGACACGCAGCGCGGTGGTGATGTGGATGTGCTGGTGCAGAGCCCGCACCTCTTGCCGGGCCGACTGGAGCTGGAGCTTCGACTGGGTGCCCGCCTGGAGCGCGCTCTCGGCGGCCGCAAGGTGGATGTGCTGCTGGTCGATCCGTCTACCCCTCTGCAGCCGGTTCATCGCATCGCGCTTTCACAGGGAGTCCCGCTGTGAGGGTGGCCGAGCCGGGAGAACTAGACCGACTGTGGGCCTTGGCTCGCGTGGTGCGCCGGGAAGCCGAGTACCTGGCGCAGACGGATGGACGCCTGTTTGGTCAGGTCTTCGACGCTGAACGGGCGAGAACCCTGCCGCTGACCCCAGAACTTGCCGAGCGGGTGGACGCCTTCGTCGCCCGCTTCGGGCGGCTGCAGGACACGCTGGCGGACAAGCTGCTGCCTGCCTTGCTGCGCCAGCTGGCGGAGCCTGTGCGCAGCGCCGTGGAAAACCTGGACCGGGCCGAGAAACTGGGACTGCTGGAGAGCGCCGACGACTGGCTTGCCATGCGCCGGCTGCGCAATCGCATGATCCACGAGTATGTGGACGACCCAGGGCAACTGGCCGAGGGACTGATGGCTGGGCATCACAGAGTGCCGGTGCTGCTGCGCGCTGCCCAGACCTTCTGCGACCGGGTGGATGCGTTGGAGAAGCCGGGCGGGTAGAAGCCTGCCCCTCGCTTCAGAACCCAAATTCCCGCACCAGCACGGCCGAGGCCTGGCGGACGTATCGCAGGCCGGGGGCTTCGGCACGGGCGTGGATGGTGATGTGGCCGCGCACGGTCTGGCGGCTCAACGCCGCGGGCAGGGCTTCACCCTGTTGCAGCTCCAGCGTCACGCGGTACACCGCGCGCTCGGGGACCAGCTGGCCGTTCTTTTCCCGTGCCATCAGGTGGCCGCCGGCCTGGGCGGTCAGTTCCGGGCGCGTCAGCACCCGCGAGGCGTCGCGATCCACCTCCTGCACGCGCAAGTGCAGCGGCGCAGCGTCGGCACCGTCATTGATGAACATCGCCCGGTCCCCTGGACGGATGCGGGTCACGGCGGCCTCGTCCATCCAGGTCTCCACCAGCCACGCGGTGCCCTCCTTGACCAGCAGGCCCAGGCGTTCCTTGCGCGCCAGCCACTGGCCTTCGCGCAGGTCCGGGTCCAGATCGCGCAAGGTGCCGGCGTAGGGCGCCTTGGGCGCGAAGTTGCGCAGTTCGGTGTCCACGCTGGCGAGCTCGGCCTGTGCGGTGGCCAGGGTGTCCTCGGCCACCAGCAGTTTCTGCCGGGTCTGATCATCGAAGGCTGACGCGGAAGCCTGCCAGCGCAATTGATCCACGCGAGCGGTCAGGGCCTGGCGGCGGGTGTTGAGGTCGGGCACGTGCAGCCGGGCGATCAGCGCGCCCTCGGGCACGCGTTGTCCCTCGCGGAACCTCAGCTCGTCCAGCCGCGCGCCCGAAGGCGCATACACCGGCCAGGACTCGGCCGGCCGCAGCAAGGCACTGGCCGTCACCCGCCCGGGCCAGGGCACGAAGGCCAGCCCCACCAGGGCCATCAGCACCAGGGCGCTGACCGCGGTGCGCCCACGCTGCAGGATGGACTTGCGCCGGTCGCCCCAGGCCTTGAGTTCCGTGCGCACCGGCCGCCAGATGAACCAGGCGATTTCCACGAGGAAAAGAAAGACTCCCAGCACCTTGAAAAAAAGGTGGTACACGAGCAGGGCAATGCCGAGGAACAGCACCAGGCGGTACAGCCAGGTGCCGAAGGCAAAGGCGATCATCCAGCGCTGCTGGGCAGGGGGTACCCGCTCGGGACGATCCTCTTTCAGGTTGAACAGCCATTCCCTGAGCTGCCAGCGCGCCAGGGCGAAGCAGCGTTCGTGCAGGTTGGGCATGTCCAGTGCGTCCGACAGGATGAAATAGCCGTCAAAGCGCATGAAGGGGCTGGCGTTGATGACCAGCGTGGCCATCCAGCTGGTGGTGGCCAGCACGAAGGCCGCCGAGCGCGCCGGCCCATCCGGCAGCAGCCCCCAGACCAGCGTGGCCCAGGCGGCGATCAGCAGTTCCGTGGCGATGCCGGCGCTGGCCACCTGCAGGCGGTGGCGCGGGTCGGTCAGGCGCCAGGTTTCGTTGGTGTCGGTGTAGGCCATGGGCCACAGCACCATGAAGGCCACGCCCATGGTGGGCACCCGACAACCCAGGCGCTTGGCGGTGAAGGCGTGGCCCAACTCGTGCAGGGTCTTCACACACACCAAGGCCACGGCGTAGGAGGCCAAGCCTTCCAGGCTGAAGGTGTCCACCAGCTGCGCGGTGAAGCCCTCCCACTGGCGGGCCACCTGGAACAGGCCCAACATCAGCGCGCCCAGGGTGAGGCCGAAGAACACTGGCGAGTAGCACCAGCCCACCCAGCCCTTCCAGCGCCCCAACCATGCGTCTGGCCTGACCAGGGGGATACGGAAGAACAGGTAGTGATGCAGCAGCCACTTCCAGGGGCTGCCCTGGATCTGCGCCAGGCGCTCGGCCAGCTTGCTCGAGGTGGCCACGTCGGCCGTGGGGCGGGTGAGCTGGTTGCCCACCAGGAACTGCGCCACACCCTTGACGTCGTCCTCGCTGAGCTGCAGCGTGGTGGCCTCGCAGATGTCTTGTGCCAACTGTGCGGGGCTGCCATGGCCCCAGCGCTGCAGCACCTCGAAGGTGGGCCAGTCGATGCGGAAGAACAGATTGCGCACGGGGTCGTGCAGCGTCCAGCTCGGCTGCCCGTCGGGCAGCACCGGGCCGGGCAGCAGGGCCAGTTCCTCCCGCAAAACGGGCAGGGTGGGAGCGGCCCCTTGCATGTTCACAGGCCCAGGGTGGTGCGCACCGTGGCCACGGGGCGGCGCATCACCCACCAGATGGCAGGGACCTGGTCACCCTGCAGCTTGGCCGTGCCCTTCAGGCCCACGCGGTGCTCTGTGGGCGCCTCCAGCGTGGCGCGCAAGCGGTAGGCATAGGTGCCGTCAGGGCGCTGCACTGCGTCGTGCGCCAGGTACCGCAGCCGGGCGCTCACCGGCTCCAGTGGGCGGGCGTTGAGATACAGGTTCAGCGGCGCGCCGGGCTCCAGCGCGATGGCGTCCGCGATCGGCAGCCAGGCCTCCACCTCCACGTCGCCGGTGGCTGCGATGCGCAGGATGCGCTCGCCCACCGACACCGGCTTGCCGATCCACTCCGTGGGGTTGTCGAACAGGGCCACGCCGTCCTGCGGCGCCAGCACCCGGGCGCGGGTGAGCTGCTCGCGCAGGTAGCCCACCTCGGCGCGCTTTTCCTGGATGCGGCCGGTCAGCGTGGCCAGTTGTGTCCTGACCCGCGGGTCTGCCAAGGCCTGCTGCAGGGTCTGCCGGTACTCGGTGCTGGCCGTGGCCAGCGCCTGGTTGGCCACCTCCAGACGGCTCTGGATCAGGGCCTCGTCGAAGCCGAACAGCGGCTGTCCCTTCTTCACCAGTTGGTTGGGCTGGACGTGAAACACGTCCACCACCCCGTCCAGCGGCGCCCTCACGATCACCGGGTTGACGGGCACCAGCTCGCCTGGGGCCAGCACCGACAAGGGCACGGGCACGAACGATGCCGCCACCAGGGCCAGGCTGGTGAAGAGGAACGGACGCTTCCACCAGGGCTTGCGTCCGTCGATGGCGCCGGCGGTGCTTCGCCCCCACGGTCGCCACCAGGCATGCGGCCGGGCGTGGCGCAAGGCGGACAGCGCGTGGCTCCAGGTGTCGCCCCACTCCGTCAACAAGGCCTTCTCGGGCTCAGTCCAGGGTTCGCTGCGGGCCAGCAGCAGCGCGGCTGCGGTCTGCGGGGCCCCTGGGCTCAACGGCAGCCAAAGGGCGTGGGCCGGCCACCACTCAGCCCATTCCCGCGCCAGCTCGGACGGCAAGTCTTGCGCCACCACGGGCTGTGCAGCGGCAGACGGCGATTCGGTGGCCGACGAGGCCAGATGCGCCGCAAGCCGCTTGAGCCATTGCGCGTAAGGCGCGTTGTCTTCAGGCTGGATCAGGCCTGAAAGCGCCTGCAGCCCCCTGTCCGACCGCCACAGCGCAGCCTGCCTGTACGGCGCCAGCGACAGGGTGTCGTTGACCAGCAGGAAGCCCAGTTCCGCCTCGCTGCGGGCCTGTCTGGCCCGGCGGGAAAGATCCAGCAGCGTCGCAAGGGCAGAGGCGAGGGCGCTGCCTTCCCCAGGCGCTGTCGTTGCGGTGCTCATCAGGCACCAGGTCGGGCTGCCGGCACGGCAGGTGCTGCGCCGGCCTGCGGCTCAGCCTGAGCGCGGGAAACGTTCTCCTGCACCGCGCGCGACGACAGGATGCGCTTGAGCAGTGCGTCTGAGGCAGACCCCATGTCCCTGACCTGCGGCTCCAGGGGCTTGGCCAGGCGAATGTCTGCCGACAGGGCCGTTGTCGAACGCAGCAGGTTCGTCAAGCCCTCGCGCCGTGCGGCCTGGCGGATCTGGTCGGTCAAGCTGCTGCGGCCCTGGGGGACAAGGGCCGGAGGTGTGGTGGTGCCATCCTGCGGTGCCACAGCCGGTGCCTGGCCCGATGAAGCCGGTACTACAACACCCTGTCCGACGTAGAGCTTGAAGATGGCGGTGACTTCTCGCCCCTCCGGGTCCCGAGCGGTCACGGCGATCTCTATCTGGCCCTGGAACCCTGCAGGCGGAATCGCCTGGAAGGTACCTTCCAGCGGGTTGAAGGTCAGCCACGGCGGCAGCGGGTTTCCGTTGGCCTGGCGCGCCGACAGGCTCAACTGCACGCTCGTGTTGGTGTGCGCGAAGGCGTCGGGAGGCAGGCTGAAGGTGGTGATGGCGCCAGGTTCGGCGAACTGATCGGTGATGCTGCGGGTGACGAGCAGCGCCGGAGGCGGTGGCACCTCGACGATGGGGACCACCACGGCAGCCGGTGGCTCGATGGGTCCGGCCGGACCCCGGACCACAGGTGGCACGCTGACGGTCGCGCTTGCAGGAGCTGCCGGCGGTGGGGTCAGCGGCTGCGGCGGGGGCGTGTCGTCGTTGGGCGGTCCGGACGTCGGCTGTCCGCTGGTGTTGTCTGCGGCGAAGACGCTGGTGCTGGAGCCGTCATCCACGAGTGTCCCGGTGCCGCTGGCCGAACGGCCCCCCGTGTTGGACGCCACGAGCCTGAAGGTCTCGGAACGTTCGAGCAGTGCGTCGTTCACCACCGCCACCCGAACCAGCAGGGTGTTGCTGCCAGAGGGGATGGTCACCAGGCTGCCCAGCGTGTAGTCGCGCCAGGTGCCGCCGTCGAAGAATTGCAACCCACCACCGGTGTCCGTGCCCACGGTGGCGCGGCCCGATTCGAGCGCCAGCAGGACCCGTTGCCCCGGTTGGCCGTTTACGGTGAAGACGACAAAGGGCGAGGACTCGCTGGCCGTCACGCTGTTGAC
Source organism: Rubrivivax sp. (assembly GCA_044372085.1). Classification (GTDB taxonomy): domain Bacteria; phylum Pseudomonadota; class Gammaproteobacteria; order Burkholderiales; family Burkholderiaceae_C; genus Rubrivivax. The sequence goes on along the minus strand of JBILSM010000107.1, from coordinate 1,436 downwards.
CGACAGGGGGCGGTCGTCGGTGACCTGGGCGCCAGGCACTACTCGGCCCCTGTCGTCAGACACTATGCCGGAGCCGTCGTCCAGGATGGTCGCCGTTCCCAGGCTCGAGACGCCCTCGGGCAACGTGGCCGTCAGCGTGAAGGCTTCCGGCCCCTCGAAGACCTGGTCTTCCGCCGTCGGTACCGTCACGAAGAACTGGGTCACCTTGGCCGGCAGCACCACCCTGCCGTCGGTGACTGTCAGGTTGCGCTTGACCCCTTCGGCATCGAAGTAGTGCGCGGTCATGGTTCCGCTGTAGTCCAGAGGCGAGCCGCCCTGGGAGTCTGTTCCGCCCGGTGCGTCCGACAGACTGAGGCGAATCTCCGTGGCCGCCGACTTGGGCGCGTTCAGCTGGATGCTGAACACGGCGGCCGAACCCTCGGCCACGCTTGGCGAATCGCTCACCGTGATGGAGCGCACGATGAACACCGGCATGCCCGGGTCGGTGATGTAGCCGGTACGCAGATCCGAGTCGCCGAAGGCGTTGTCGGTGATGGTGTAGTCCAGCAGCAGCACCGAACCGTCGGCACTTCGTCCGATGCCCACGCCGTCACCCCCAGGGGTGACCCGCGTGAAGTCCACCCAGCCCACCTGGGTGATCGCATCACCGTTCAGGTCCCGCAGCGGCAGGTTGGCGGCGCGGTAGGCGTCAATCGTGGCCTGGTCCACCCACTTGTAGAAGGCCATGAAGGTGTCCTGCGTCTCTCCAGTGCGAGAGATGTCGACACTGAAACGCCACTGGAATCCTGGCCGCGAGGGGTCCTGGTCGATGTTGGTGACGCCGCCCGGCGCGTCGCTGCGGATGCTGGCCGAGAAGCCCAGCGGGCTCCAGTCGGGGGTGAATCGAAGGAAGCTCTCCAGGCGTTCGCGCTGCAGGGGGGTCAGCGCCTGCACGTTGACGTCCCGCATCTGGACCAGGTCATTCGGCTTCAGCGATGAATTCGCTGTGTCTTCTGCAACCAGAACCACGGTAGCCCTGATGTCACTGGTCAGCGGGTCAAGATTGGCTGCGTTGAAATAGCCCTCATTGATCCACGCAAACGTGGTGACGGCATTCTGGAAGGCATCGCCAATGGATTCGGGCTGATCCCTGTTCAGATCGCCTTCATACGCAAGGCCGATCTGTGCGATGGCCTCTCCTTGCCCGGCTGGAATGAGGTTGGAGCGGTCCAGCGCATAGGTTCTGGCGCTGACGCCCTGCAAGCCACGCGCGCGGTTTGCCAGAATCGATTCAACCTGGCGTTCGATACCGTCCACATCCGGATCGGGCCCCGGGTCGATGGATTGCCCGAATTGTCTCGCTGCATCTCCTGTCACCGTGTAGATGACCTGTGCGGTGGACGGGCCGAGACCTCCCGCGTCGGCCACTGTGTAGGTAAAGCCATCGGAACGCCAGT
>JBILSM010000236.1:0-3119 GCA_044372085.1 Rubrivivax sp. | reverse complement strand
GCCGACGGGCTGGAGTGGAGCGGTTCCAACCTGAACACGGTGTTCGCGCAGCGGCGCAACCTGGTTCGCCCGGCGTTTCTGGCGATGCTGCGCGACATCCTGCGATTCAACCGCCTGACCACTGCCGTGGCCGAGCGCCATCAGGAACAGGAGTTGACCGAGCCCATTGGCGAATTCCTGGACCGACACGGCTTCGGCCAGGTGTTTCGCAACTGGTACTTCCTGCCCATGATCGGCTGCATCTGGTCGTGTCCGACGGAGCAGATGCTGCGCTTTCCCGTGGCCACGATGATCCGCTTCTGCCACAACCACGGCCTGATCCAGGTGGCCAACCGACCCCAGTGGCGCACGGTGCGTGGCGGCTCACGCGAGTACGTGCGCAAGATGCTGCCGCGGCTGACGGACGCGCGCCTGAACACGCCCGTGCGCTCGGTGCGCCGGGCACCCCCAGGTGCCGGCGCGGGCAGCGGCGCCGCCGGGGTGTGGGTGGCCACCGACGCTGGTGAGGAGCGCTTCGACGAGGTGGTGCTGGCCTGCCACAGCGACCAGTCGCTGGCCCTGCTGGCCGACGCCAGCCCTCAAGAGCGGCACTGGCTGGGCGCCCTGCGATACCACCCCAACCGCACGGTGCTGCACACCGACACCTCGCTCATGCCGCGCCGACCCCTGGCCTGGGCGGCCTGGAACTACGAGCGGGCGGCACAACTGCAGCAAGAGCAGGCCCGCGTGTGCCTGCACTACTGGATCAACCGGCTGCAGCCCCTGCCCTGGAAAACGCCGGTCATCGTCTCGCTCAATCCTTCGCGGGAGCCGGATCCCGCCAAGGTGATCCGCTCCTTCGAGGTGCACCACCCGGTGTTCGATCATGCAGCCATCGACGCCCAGGCCCGGCTGCCGGAATTCCAGGGCCACTCGCATGTCTGGTTCTGCGGCGCCTGGACACGCTACGGCTTCCACGAGGACGGGCTGATGTCGGGCCTGGCCGTCGCCCAGGCGCTGCGCGCGCAGATGACGATGGCACCGCAACGGCTCAGCCTGAGGGCGGCGTGAACGCCCCCGCCCAGGCGCTGCTCGCCACAGGCGAGGTGCGGCACACCCGGCTGCGTCCGGCCCGACACGCCTTCGACTACCCCACGTTCTTCGTGCTGCTGCCCATGCGGGCCCTGCGCACCGAGGCGCACCCCGTGATGCCGCGCAACCGCAGGGGCTGGCTGTCCTTCCATGATGCCGACCACGGGTTGGGGGGCCCGGACGCCTTGGCCTGGGTGGAAGGACTGCTGGCCCAGGAAGGGCTGAGCGACGCGGACAGCGAGGACATGGGCGAGATCTGGCTGCAGACCTACCCGCGGGTGCTGGGCATCGCCTTCAAGCCCGTAAGTTTCTGGTACTGCCACCGCCGGGACGGGTCGCTGCGCGCCATCCTGGTGGAAGTGAACAACACTTTCGGCGAGCGCCATTGCTACCTGCTGACAGACGACGCCCTGCACTTCGGGCAGGAACTGCAGGCCAAGAAGGTGTTTCACGTGTCGCCGTTCTGCCGCACCGAGGGCCGCTACCGCTTTCGCTTCATGCGCACGGCCGAACGCATCGTGGCGCGTGTCGAGCACGACGACGACGCAGGCCCCTTGATCCTGACCAGCATGTCCGGCCGCCTAGAGCCGCTCACGTCCGCCGCCGTGGCCCGCGCCAGCATCCGCATGCCGCTGATGACGCTGGGCGTGATCGTGCGAATCCACTGGCAGGCGCTGAAGCTTTGGCTCAAGCGCGTGCCCTTTATCTCCAAGCCCGAGGCTCCCAAGAGCTTTGTCACCCGCGGAAGCCCGCCATGAACACCACCACTGCACAGGCTTTCTCCCTGCCCAGCGCCGCACCGGCGGCGGCGCGCACGGTTTTCGCGCTGCTGAAGAAGCTGCAGCACGGCACGCTGGACGTGCAGATGCCCGACGGCGCGCAAGCCCGCTTTGGCAGTGGCGCGGCGCACGAGCCCAAGGCCGCGCTGCGTCTGGTGGACTGGCGCGTGTGCTCGGCCGCGCTGAAGAGCGGCGACATCGGGTTTGCCGAGGCCTACATCGACGGCCACTGGACCACGCCCGACCTGGCGGCGCTGCTGCGCCTGTTCATCGCCAACCGCGATGCGATGGACTCCGTGATCTACGGCACCTGGTGGGGTTCGCTGGCCTACCGCCTCAAGCACCTGCTGAACCGCAATTCGCGCAACGGCAGCAAGAAGAACATCCACGCCCATTACGACATCGGCAACAGCTTCTACAAGCTGTGGCTGGATGAAACGATGAACTACTCCAGCGCGCTGTTCGAGGGCGACTTCTGCAGGCCCAGCAACCAGGCGCAGACCGCCAAGGTGCGGCGGGCGCTGACCGAGTGCGGCGTGCGCCCGGGAGACCGGGTGCTGGAGATCGGTTGCGGCTGGGGCGCACTGGCGCAGGAAGCCACCGCCGGCCTGGGCGCCCGGGTGACCGGGGTGACGCTGTCCACCGAGCAACTGGCCTTTGCACAGGAACGCATGCAGCGCCTGGGCGTGGCAGAGCTCGCTGACCTGCGGCTGCAGGACTACCGCGACATCAGCGACGGCCCCTACGACGCCGTGGCCTCCATCGAGATGTTCGAGGCCGTAGGGCGGGAGTACTGGGCCAGCTACTTCCAGACCGTGCACCGCCAGTTGAAGCCTGGCGGTCGGGCCTGCATCCAGACCATCACCATCCGCGACGACCTGTTCGAGCGCTACGTGAAGTCCACCGATTTCATCCAGCAGTACATCTTCCCCGGCGGGCTGCTGCCCAGCCCCCAGGCCTTCCGCGCCGAGGCACAGCGCGCCGGTCTGGAGGTGGTCAACGAACTGGCCTTCGGTCCGGACTACGCAGAAACGCTGCGCCGCTGGCGCGCCAACTTCCTGAGTCGCGATGGCCAGGTGCGGCAACTGGGCTTCGACACGCGATTCATGCGCATCTGGGAGTTCTACCTCGCTTACTGCGAAGCCGCCTTCGACACCGGCAACACCGACGTCATCCAGTTCACGCTGAGCAGGTCCTGACCATGATGACTGTGCACAAGACCATGCAAGGCCTCTCAGGACGCAGCATGCCTGCCACAACGGACACGGC
>JBILSM010000106.1:0-10185 GCA_044372085.1 Rubrivivax sp. | reverse complement strand
ACTTCGATGTGCAGTTTGACGTCATCGAGTGGAACACCCTGTTCACCAACTGGCGCAAGGGCGCGAAGGACCCGTCGGCCAATGGCGCCAACGCCATCAACGTGAGCTTCGCCGCGATGGACCCGTTCTTCGCGATGGTGCGCTTCACCAGCACCAAGACCTTCCCGCCGGTGTCCAACAACTGGGGCTACTTCGGCAACGCCGAATTCGACAAGCTGATTGCCGATGCGCGAAACACCTTCGACGACAAGGCGCGTGACGCGGCGCTGGCCAAGCTGCACGCCCGCATCGTCGAGGAAGCGCCCTTCGTGTGGATCGCCCACGACGTGGGACCGCGGGCCATGAGCGCCAAGGTGAAGAACGTGGTGCAGCCCAAGAGCTGGTTCATCGATATCGCCACCATGACCATGGACTGAGGGTCCTGCCAGCCCCCGACCGACCCCAAGCCGCCCCATCGGACCTGTGCCGATGGGGCGGCCCAGCCCCAACGACACCGTCGTGATCGCCTTCCTCCTGCGCCGCCTGCTCTACACCCTGCCCATCATGCTGGGGGTGGCACTGGTGTGCTTCTCTCTTGTGCACCTGGCCCCGGGCGACCCCTTGGTGTCGGTGTTGCCGCCGGACGCCTCGGCGGAGTTGCAACAGCAGATGCGCCTGATCTACGGGTTCGACCGGCCGCTGCCCGAGCAGTTCGCCGGGTGGATCTGGCGCACCCTGCAGGGCGACCTCGGCACCTCCATTGCCACCAACCGACCGGTGACAGCCGAGGTCTTCAAGGCCATGGTGAACACGCTGCGTCTGGCGGTGCTGGCCACGCTGATCGGCTTCGTGCTGGGCAGCCTGTTCGGCTTCGTCGCGGGCTACTTCCAGAACTCGTGGGTGGACAAGGCCGCGTCCTTCACCGCGGTGCTGGGCGTGAGCGTGCCGCACTACTGGCTGGGCATGGTGCTCGTCATCATCTTCTCATCGCAGCTCATGTGGCTGCCGGCCAGCGGTGCCGGCCCCGGCGGCTCCGACCAGTGGGCGTGGAACTGGGAACACATCAAGCACATGGTGCTGCCCGCGCTGACCATGAGCGTCATCCCCATGGGCATCATCGCGCGCACGGTGCGCGCTCTGGTGGCCGAGATCCTGGCGCAGGAGTTCGTGGTGGGCCTGCGCGCCAAGGGCCTGACGGACCTGGGCATCTTCCTGCACGTGGTGAAGAACGCCGCGCCCACCGCCCTGGCGGTGATGGGCCTGCAACTGGGCTATCTGCTGGGCGGCTCCATCCTCATCGAGACCGTGTTCGCCTGGCCGGGCACGGGCTTCCTGCTCAACGCCGCCATCTTCCAGCGTGACCTGCCGCTGCTGCAGGGCACCATCCTCGTGCTGGCCATGTTCTTCGTGCTGCTGAACCTGCTGGTGGACGTGGTGCAGACCCAGCTGGACCCGCGCATCGCGCGCAGCTGACGCCGTGAGCAGCCCCCCATGAACATGCTCAACATCACCGTCGACCCCCGCAAGGTGCCTGAAGTCGCCTTCGAACGCTCACCCGGCTACTGGCAAACCGTGGGCCGGCGCCTGCTGCGCGACAAGGTGGCCATGGGCGCAGCGCTGGTGGTGCTGGTCCTGGTGATCCTGGCTCTCTTCGGGCCCATGCTGACGCCGGCCGACCCCTACAAGGCCTCGATGCTGTCGCGCCTGAAGCCCATAGGCACGCCGGGCTTCCCACTGGGCACGGATGAGCTGGGGCGTGACCTGCTGTCGCGCCTGATGGTGGGCGCCCGGTTGTCGCTGTTCATGGGCATCACGCCCGTGGTGTGCGCCTTCTTCCTGGGCTCGTTCATCGGCATCGTGGCCGGGTTTGCCGGCGGCCCGCTGAACACCGCGCTGATGCGCACCATCGACGTCTTCTACGCCTTCCCCTCGGTGCTGCTGGCCATTGCGCTGTCGGGCGCGCTGGGCGCGGGCATCACGAACTCGCTGATCTCGCTGACGGTGGTGTTCATCCCGCCGATTGCCCGCGTGGCCGAGAGCGTGACCACGCAGATCCGCTCGCGCGACTTCGTCGAGGCGGCACGCGCCTCGGGGGCGAACGCCTTCACCATCGTGCGGGTGCACGTGCTGGGCAACGTGCTGGGGCCCATCTTCGTCTACGCCACCAGCCTGATCGCGGTGTCCATGATCCTGGCCTCGGGCCTGAGCTTCCTGGGCCTGGGCGTCAAGCCGCCCGAGCCCGAGTGGGGCCTGATGCTCAACACCCTGCGCACGGCCATCTACACCCAGCCGGCGATTGCCGCCCTGCCCGGCGTGATGATCTTCGTGACCTCCATCGCCTTCAACCTGCTCAGCGACGGCCTGCGCACGGCCATGGAGATCAAGTCATGAGCGGCGCATCGCCCCTGCTGGAGGTGCGCGGCCTGGTCAAGCACTTCCCGCTCAAGAAAGACATGCTGGGCCGCGGCGGCGGCGTGGTGCGTGCGGTGGACGGTGTGGACTTCAGCGTGCGCGCGGGCGAGACGCTGGGCGTGGTGGGCGAGTCCGGCTGCGGCAAGAGCACCACGGCGCGGCTGCTCATGCGCCTGATCGAGCCCGACCGCGGCGACATCATCTTCGACGGTGCGGCCGTGGGCGGGCGTGACCTGAGCCTGAAGGCCTTCCGCCGCCAGTCGCAGATGGTGTTCCAGGACAGCTATGCCTCGCTGAACCCGCGCCTGACCATCGAGGACTCGATCGCTTTCGCGCCGCAGGTGCATGGCCTGCCGCACCAGCAGGCGGTGCAGCGCGCGCGCGACCTGCTGGCCCGCGTGGGCCTGGAGCCGCGGCGCTTTGCCGAGCGCTACCCGCACGAGCTCTCCGGCGGCCAGCGCCAGCGCGTGAACATCGCCCGGGCCCTGGCCCTGCAGCCGCGGCTGGTGATCCTGGACGAGGCGGTGTCGGCACTGGACAAGTCGGTCGAGGCGCAGGTGCTGAACCTGTTGCTGGACCTGAAGGAAGAGTTCGGCCTGACCTACGTCTTCATCAGCCACGATCTCAACGTGGTGCGCTACATGTCCGACCGCGTGATGGTGATGTACCTGGGCCAGGTGGTGGAGGTGGGCGAGGCCGAAACGCTGTTCGAGGCGCCGCGCCACCCCTACACCCGCGCCCTGCTGAGCTCCATCCCCTCGATGGACCCGGACCGCCGCACCGAGGTGCCGCCCCTGGCGGGCGATCCGCCCAACCCCATCAACCCGCCGTCGGGCTGCCGCTTCCACACGCGCTGCGCGCAGGCGCAACCGGTGTGCGCGCAGCGTGCGCCGGTGCTCACCAGCAGCGGCGGAAGCCACCCAGTGGCCTGCCTGATGTTCGAGGCGGGCAGTGGGCACGCTGCGGCAGCTCAGACGGAGGCCCTGGCATGACACCTGAGGACGTTCCCTTCGTCGACATCCGCGGCCTGACGGTCACTTTCACCGCCGGGCGCAAGCCGGTGCGCGCGGTGGACGGGGTGGACCTGCAGGTGCGGCGCGGCGAGGTGGTGGCACTGATCGGCGAGTCCGGCTCGGGCAAGAGCGTGACGCTGCGTTCGTTGCTGCGCCTGCACACGCCGCGGCACACCAGGATGGGCGGCCAGATGCGGGTGGGCGAGCACGACGTGCTGGCCCTGTCACCCCGCGCGCTGGCCGACTACCGCGGCCGCGTGGCCTCGATGATCTTCCAGGAGCCCTTGCTGGCGCTGGACCCGGTGTACACCGTGGGCGCGCAGATCGTGGAATCCATCCGCCGGCACGAGAACGTCTCCGCCGCGCAGGCACAGCAACGGGCGCTGGAACTGTTCGAGCGGGTGCGCATTCCGAGCCCCGAGCGGAGGCTGCAGGCCTATCCGCACGAGATGAGCGGCGGCATGCGCCAGCGCGCCATGATCGCGCTGGCCCTGGCCTGCCGGCCGCAGCTGCTGCTGGCCGATGAGCCCACCACGGCGCTGGACGCCACGGTGCAGATCCAGATCCTGCTGCTGCTGCGCGAACTGCAGCGTGATCTGGGCCTGGCCGTCGTCTTCGTCACCCACGACATCGGCGCGGCGGTGGAGGTGGCCGACCGCATCGCCGTCATGTATGCCGGGCGCATCGTGGAGGAAGGGCCCGCGCGCACCCTCATCCGCGAACCGCGCCACCCCTACACCCTGGCCCTGCTGAGAAGCCGCGCCCACGGCGCCCTGGCCAAGGGCTCGCGCCTGGAGACCATCGGCGGCGCGCCGCCCGACCTCTCGGCCCTGCCCCAGGGCTGCGCCTTCGCCGAGCGCTGCGCCTGGGCGCAGGACGCCTGCCGCCAGAGCGCCCCGGAGCCGGTGGTGCTGGCCCCGGGCCACCAGGCGCGGTGCTTGCGCACCGAGGCCACGGCGCCCACCGTCAGCACGCCCGCGCCTCATTGAACAGCAGGGCGCCCGAGGGCCGCTGCTTCACCGTTCCTCCACAGGAGACCACCTTGCCGCTGATCCACGACACCGCCCGCTGCTTCATGCCCTATCCCGAAGCGCCCGTGCCGCACGCCGGCACTGGGCCCCTGGCCGGGCTGACCTTCGCCGTGAAAGACCTCTTTCACGTGGCTGGCTACCCCACCAGCGGCGGCCAGCCGCTGCTGCTGGCGCAGTCCGGCATCAAGACGCGCACGGCGCCCACGGTGCGCAAGCTGCTGGACGCGGGCGCGGTGTTCGCAGGCAAGACACTCACCGACGAGCTCGCCTTCTCGATGAACGGCAACAACGCCCACTTCGGCGCGCCCATCAACGGCGGCGCACCGGACCGCATCACGGGCGGCTCGTCCTCGGGCTCCGCCGCGGCCGTGTCCAACCGCCTGGTGGACTTTGCCCTGGGCACCGACACCGGCGGCTCGGTGCGCGCACCGGCCAGCCACTGCGGCCTGGTGGGCCTGCGTCCGACGCACGGTCGCATCAGCCTGGAAGACTGCCTGGACCTCTCGCCCAGCTTCGACACCTGCGGCTGGTTCACACGCGACGTGTCCACCTTCGCCCGCGTGGCCGACGTGCTGTTGGGGGAAGACGCGAAACCGCTGCCGCACCGCGTGCGCCTGCTCTCGCCCGACGATGTGTGGGGCCTGCTGGCGCCGGCGGCGGCCGAGGCCTTCGCGGCGCCGCGCCAGCGCGTGGCCGCCGCCCTGGGTGCTGCGACGGGCGTGAACGTGGTGCTGGACAGCTTCGAGGCCATGTACTGGCACTTCCGCCACCTGCAGGGGCGCGAGGCCTGGGGCACCGACGGCGGCTTCATCCAGCGCTTCGTCCCGCCCCTGGGCCCGGGCGTGGCCGAGCGCTTTGCCTGGTCCAGCCAGCTGACCGACGACAAGGTGGCGCAGGCCACGGCCTTCCGCACGGGCTTCCGCGCGCACCTGGCCGCGCTGCTGGGCGATGACGGCGTGCTGGTGATGCCCACCATGCCCGACGTGGCCCCACTGCGCAGCGACAGCGAGGCCGCGCTGGAGGACTACCGCAATGCCGCCATCCGCATGCTGTGCATCTCCGGGCTGGCGGGCTTTCCGCAGCTGTCGCTGCCGCTGGCCACGCGGCTGGGCGCGCCGCTGGGTATCTCGCTGCTCGGCCCGGCTGGCAGCGACCGCAGCCTGGTGCGGCTGGCGCAGCAGATCGGGTAGGGCCGGCGCAGCCGCAAGGATGCAGCCACAGGGATGCCGCCTCCGGGACGCTCCCTCAGGCGCGCAGGGTCACGGGGTGTTCCAGTTCAGCAAACTCGCAGTCCACCGTGTCCCCGCGCCGCTCGATGACCACGAAATCGCCCTCGTCCAGCGCGATCAGGCCGTGGTGCCAGGTGTCGGCATGCAGCGTGAAGCCCTGAGCCCCGTGCACCGCAAAGGCGGCCAGCGTCGCCAGGTCGGGCGCGGTCTGGCCGCGTGCCACCAGCACCACGCAGCGCGCGCCGGCCAGCGGGATGAAGGTCTGCGTGCCCAGGCGGTGGCGCTCCAGCAGCCGCCAGGGCCCGGGCAGGGCCTGCGCGCGGGCGCGGAACACGGCCACGCAAGGCTGACCGCCGTGGGCGTACAGGTCCAGGCCGCCCGGCATGTCAAAGCGCTGACTGGTGCCGCCGTTGATGGCGCGCACAAGCAAGCCGCCTGCGCGGCCAACGCCTGGCTCACCGGTGGCCGGAATGCCGATCACCTCGCCGTAAGGCGAGAAGGCCGTAGCGCGCAAGGGCTGAACCTGCAGTTCCATGGGCTGGGGCCTCGTTCAAGCCACCCCGGCGCGCGCCAGCATGGCGTGAAGCAGCACGTTGGCGCCGGCCTCCAGGTGCTCGGGGCGGGCGTCTTCGATCTCGTTGTGCGAGATGCCGTCCTTGCAGGGCACGAAGATCATGGCTGCGGGCGCGGTGCGTGCCACGTACACGGCGTCGTGGCCGGCGCCGCTGGCCAGGGCCATGTGCGACAGGCCGGCACGCTCGGCACCCGCGCGGATCAGTTCGCGCAGGTCGGCGTCGAAGGGCGTGGGCAGGTACTCCACCACCTGCTCCACGGTGATCTCGATGCCGGGCACCGTCGCTTCAGCCACCGCGGCGCGCAATGCAGCCTCCATGCGCGCCAGGCCCTGGGCGTCGGCATGGCGGAAGTCCACGGTGAACTTCACGCGCCCGGGGATGACGTTGCGCGAGTTCGGGTGCACCAGCACCTGGCCCACGGTGCCGCGCGCGTGCGGCTGTTCGGCCAGGGCGATGGCGTTGACGCGCTGCATCAGCGCCGCTGCGGGCAGCAGGGCGTCGCGCCGCAGGCCCATGGGCGTGGGGCCGGCATGCGCCTCCATGCCCTGCACCGTCACATCAAACCAGCGCTGGCCCAAAGCCCCGCTGACCACGCCGATGGTGATGCCCGCGTCCTCCAGCACCGGGCCCTGCTCGATGTGGGCCTCGAAGTAGGCGCCGAAGCGTGGCGCGCCGTCGGCAATGGCCGCGGGCGCCGGGCCGGCCTGGCGGGTGTCTTGCAGCGCCTGGCCCACGCTCACGCCCTGGGTGTCACGCGCGGCCAGCGCGTGCGCCAGGCTGAAAGCGCCGGCGTACACGCCCGAGCCCATCATCACGGGCACGAAGCGCGAGCCCTCCTCGTTCGTCCACACGCACACCTCCAGCGGGGCGCGGGTGCGCACGCCGTGGTCGTTCAGCGTGTGCAGCACCTCCAGCCCGGCGAGCACGCCGTAGTTGCCGTCGAACTTGCCGCCCGTGGGCTGGGTGTCGATGTGGCTGCCCGTGGCCACGGCCGGCAGGTGGTCGTCCGTGCCAGCGCGGCGCGCAAAGAGGTTGCCGATGGCGTCGCGCCGCAGCGTGCAGCCCAGCTCAGCCGCCCAGGTGGCGAAGAGTTCGCGGCCCTGGCGGTCCAGGTCGGTCAGGGCGATGCGGCACACGCCGCCCCGCGGCGTGGCGCCGATGGCGGCCAGCGTCATCAGGCGCTGCCACAGGCGCGCACCGTCCACATGCAGGGCGCGGGCGGCAGCACCGCCTTGGGAAGAAGATTCGTTCATCGTTCGGTCCTCGCAGGATGCGCGCCATTGTGCGGCCCGGCACCGGACCCCACCGACCGCCTGTGGCCACGATGAGCCCGCGCACCAGCACCCTTGCCGTGCCCGCCCCGGCCGCCCAGGCCGCCACGGCCACGGACCGCGTCTACGACGGCATCTACCGCGCCATCGTGGAGCACCGCCTGGCGCCGGGTGCGCGGCTGCGCGAAGAGGAGCTGGCCGAGTCCTTCGCGGTCTCGCGCACGGTGGTGCGCCAGGCCCTGCAGCGCCTGGCGCAGGACCAGATCATCGAGCTGCGTCACAACCGCGGCGCGCAGGTGCCGCAGCCCGGGCTGGAGGACGCCGCGCCCGTGTTCGATGCAAGGCGCGTGGTGGAGTGCGAGATCGCGCGACGCCTGGGCGGGCGCTTGACGCCGCCCCAGGTGAGCGAGCTGCGCGCCCTGGTGGAGGCCGAGTCGGCGGCAGAGGCACGCGGCGACAGTGCGGCGGCCATCGGCCTGTCCGGCGAGTTCCACCGCGCGCTGGCCCGGCTGGCCGGCAACCCGGTGTTCGTGCGCATGCTGGACGAACTGCTGCCCACCACCTCGCTGCTGATGGCGCTGTACAAGCGCCCCGGACGCCCCGCCTGCGTGGCCCACCGGCACCAGGAGGTGCTGGCTGCCCTGGAGCAGGCCGGCGCCGCCGGCAGCGCCGCCGAGATGCGCCGCCACCTGGACGAACTGGAACGCTCGCTCACCCCACAACCCGCACCGGCCGCACCGCTGCGGGACGTGTTTGCGCCCTACCGCCAAGGCCCGTCCGGATGACCTGCCGGCCGCGCCCGGACGTCGTCTTCAGCCGAAGTCCCCCATGCCCCTGACCCGCTTCACCTCCATCGTCAAGGCGCCCGGCGCCGGCGGGGTACAGGTCAGCCGTCCGCCTCGCGTCGGCGGGCGTACTCGACGAACCAGTCCACCGCCGCGGCATTGGCCATGGCGTCGCGGTTCATCACCCGGGCCGGGTCTGCGCCCAGCAGCAGCTTCTTGACCGGCAGCTCCATCTTCTTGCCCGACAGGGTGCGCGGGACGGCGGCCACCTGCAGGGTCTGGCTGGGCACGTAGCGCGGCCCCAGGGCCTGGCGGATGGCGCCGTGGACGCGCGCGGTGAGCGCCGCATCCAGCACCAGGCCCTCGCGCAGCACCACGAACAGCGGCATGAAGCTCTCACGCCCCAGGTACTCCAGGTCCACCACCAGGCTGTCCAGCACCTCGGGCAGGGCCTCCACCACGCGGTACAGCTCGGCCGTGCCCATGCGCACGCCCTGGCGGTTGATGGTGGCGTCGCTGCGGCCGTAGATGATGGCGCCGTGGGCCACGGGCGCGGGGCCGAAGGGGCTGGGGATGACGCGCGGCGCGTCCGGGCCCGGGCCCTGTGCCGGGGTGTCCAGCCGCGGCGTGATGCGGATCCAGTCGCCATGCCGCCACACGCCGGGGTACATGTCGAAGTAGCTGTCACGCAGGCGCCGGTCGCCGTCGTCGTTCCAGAAGCGCAGCGGCATGGACGGGATCGGCCGGGCGCACACCAGCTCGCCCACCTGGTCGATCACGCTGGCGCCCTGCTCGTCCCAAGCCTGCACGGCCGCGCCCAGCCAGCGGCACTGCATCTGCCCGCGCACCTGCGGCAGCGTGACGTTGCCGCCGACGAAGGCGCCGGCAAAGTCGGTGCCGCCGGAGATGCAGTCGATCCAGATGGGCTGGCCCCCCACGTGCGGCAGACGCTCCCAGATCCAGTCGTGGCACTCGTCCGACAGGGGCGAGCCGGTGGAACCCACGGCGCGCAGGGCCGAGAGGTCGGCGGCGGCCATGGGCTGCACATCGGCTTTCAGGCAACTGGCATAGAACGCCGCGCCCGCGCCGAAGAAGGTGGCGCGCGACAGGCCGGCAAAGCGCCAGAGCGTGGACCAATCGGGTTGTGCCGAAGGGCCACCGGGGCTGCCGTCGAAGATGCAGCTGGTGGTGCCGCCCAGCAGCGCGGCCACCTGGCTGTTCCACATGATCCAGCCCGTGGTGCTGAACCAGTGGAAGCGGTCGCCGGTCTCCGCCGTCGGCCCGAGGTTGTTCAGCAGCGAACTCTTCAGCGCCTCCAGCATCACGCCGCCGTGCCCGTGCACGATGGGCTTGGGCAGGCCGGTGGTGCCGCTGGAGTAGACGATCCACAGGGGATGGTCGAAGGGCAGCGCTTCAGGGAAGTGGGTCGGGGCATGGGTCGGGGCGTGGGTCGGGGAGTGGGTCGGGGCCTGGGCAGCGGCCATGGCAGCCGCCGTGGCAGCGTCCGCACCCGCTGCACCATCCAGCAGCGCGTCGATCCGGGCGCCACGCACCGCATGCCGCACGCTGGGCAGGCCGCGCAGCAGCTCATCCACCAGCGCGCGCTTGTCGTGCAGAACGCCGGCCCAGCGCACCTCGTCACAAGCCACCAGCACCACGGGCTCGATCTGGCGGAAGCGGTCCAGCACCGCCACCGGGCCCATGTCGGGTGAGCAGATGCTCCACACCGCGCCCAGACTGGCCACGGCCAGGAACACCGCCACCGTCTGCGGTGTGTTGGGCAGCACGGCGCAGACGCGGTCGCCGCGCTGCACACCCATGCCGCGCAGGGCCGCGGCAAAGCGCGCGGTCTGCTGCTGCAGTTCGGGCCAGGACAGCTCCCGGCACTCG
>JBILSM010000235.1:0-3127 GCA_044372085.1 Rubrivivax sp. | reverse complement strand
TGAATGGCAGACAGGGCTTCACCAGCAGCCTGCGCGCACACGGCAGCGGCCAGCGCGTTGCGCACGTTGTGCAGCCCTGGCAGCGCCAGGCGCACGCGCAGCCGGTCGGCCTGCAGCCGCAGCTCAACGTCCCAGGCCAGCGCCGAGGCATCCCATTCCGCCTGCGCGCTGGCCCAGGCCTGCCCTTCCAGCGCGAAGGTGCGCACCTCACGGGTGCCGGCCATCTGGCGCCACACCGCGGACATCGGGTCGTCGGCAGGGAACACCGCGATGCCCGAGGCCGGCAGGGCCGCGAGGGCGGCGCCGTTCTCCTGCGCCACCGCCTCCACGCTGGCCATGAACTCCTGGTGTTCGCGCTGCGCGTTGTTGACGAGCGCCACCGTCGGCGCAGCCAGGCGGGCGAGCATCGCGATCTCACCCGGGTGGTTCATGCCCAGTTCCACCACACCCACCCGGTGCCAGACCGCGTCGTCCTGACGCATCCTCAGCAGGGTCAGCGGCAGGCCGATGTGGTTGTTCAGGTTGCCCTGGGTGGCGAAGGCGCCAGCGCCGTGCCCGGCCCGCAGGATGGACGCGATCATCTGCGTCACGGTGGTCTTGCCGTTGCTGCCGGTCACGGCGATGAGCGGCAGGTGGAAGCGGTGCCGCCACGCGGCGGCCAGCGCCTGCAAGGCGGCCAGCGCATCGGGCACCTGCAGGCCGCTCAGACCCGCCTCAACAAGACCCCGCTCGGCCAAGGCCGCCACGGCGCCCGCCTGACGCGCCGCAGCCAGGAAGTCATGCGCATCAAAGCGCTCACCGCGCAGGGCCACGAACAAGTCGCCGGACTGCAGGGTGCGGGTGTCGGAGTGCACCCGCTGGAACGAGACAGCGCCATCGCCCACCAGCACCGAACCGGGCAGCAGCGCGTGGGCCTGGGCCAGGGTCATCATGGGCGGGCCTCCGTCGCCACCCCTGAAGGCGCAGCGCCCCGCGCCTGCAGGGCAGCCATGGCCTCGGTCACGTCGCAGAACGGGTGCTTCACGCCCGCGATCTCCTGCGTCTGCTCGTGACCCTTGCCTGCGATCAGCACCACATCTTCGGGCACGGCCTGGGACACCGCGTGGACGATGGCCGCGCGGCGGTCCTCGATGGCCTGCAGGGTGCGCGTTGCCGCGGTCACCGGCGCCTGCTGGGCACCGGCCATCACCTGCGCCAGGATGCGCGCCGGATCTTCGCTGCGCGGGTTATCGCTGGTCACCACCACGTGCGCCGCTCCGCGCACGGCGGATTGGCCCATCAGCGGCCGCTTGGTGGCGTCGCGGTCGCCGCCGCAGCCGAATACGCACCACAACTGCCCGCCACGCGTACGCGCCAGAGGGGCCAGGGCCTGCAAGGCCTTCTGCAACGCATCGGGCGTGTGCGCGTAGTCCACCACCACGGCAGGCTGCGCGGCCTCGCCCACAGCGCCCACCGCAGGCACGCGCTGCAGCCGGCCTGGCACGGGCGTCAGCCGCCCCAGCGCAAGCGCCACATCGGCAAGCGGCACCGCGCGGGCGCGCAGGCAGCCCGCCACCACCAGCAGGTTCTCGACATTGAAGTCGCCAATCAAGGCGGTACGCACCGCGTGGCGGCTGTCAGGGTGTCCGGCCGCGCCGCGCTCGTGCAGCACCAGTTCCAGCCCCTGCGCGGTGTGACACACCTCGCGCGCCTGCAGCCGGGCGCCCGTCACCGTGCCGTCGGACGCCTGGTGCGAGGCCTGCGCCGGACCTTGCGCCTGTGCCCTGCTGACGGTCCACAGATCCAGGCCGGGACGGGCCGCCAGGGCCTGCGCCCAGGCGTGGCCGTGGGCGTCGTCCACGTTCAGAACGGCGGCCTTCAGACCAGCGGTGTCGAACAACGCGCGCTTGGCTGCGCCGTAGGCGGCCATGCTGCCGTGGTAATCCAGATGGTCTTGCGTCAGGTTGGTGAAGGCGGCCACGGCCACCACCGTGCCGGCCAGGCGGTGCTCCACGATGCCGATGGACGAGGCCTCGATGGCGCAGGCGGCAAAGCCGTCATCGGCAAAGCGCCGGAACACGGTTTGCAGGGCCACCGCGTCGGGCGTGGTCAGCCCCGTCGGTTCGAAAGCTGCGAAGGGCTCGCCCACCCCCAAGGTGCCCACCACGCCGCAGCGCTGGCCCAAGGCACCCAGGGCCTGCGCCACCCACCAGGTGCAGGAGGTCTTGCCATTCGTGCCCGTCACCGCCACCACGTCCAGCAGCCGGCTGGGGTGGCCCCAAAACGCTGACGCCACCTCGCCGGCCTGACGCTTCAGGTGGTCCAGGCCCGCCAGGCGGTCGTCGTCGGCCAGCACGGCCACGGCGTCCAGGCCTTGCGCCGACCCCTGCGACTCCACCAAGCAGGCTGCTGCGCCGGCAGCCAGGGCCGCGCCAGCATGCAGCCGGGCGTCGTGGCGACGTCCGGGCCAGGCCAGGAAGGCATCCCCAGGGCGAACCTGGCGGTGGTCGGTGCGCAGCGCACGCACGCCCCGGGCCTGAAGCCAGGCTGCGGCCGCCGTGCTGGATGCCAGGTGTTGCATCAGAAGCTCTCCACCTCGGCCGCGCCGGGCTGGAACACGATCTGCGGCTTGACCTCGATGTCCGTGGGCACGCCCATCATGCGCAGGGTCTGCTGCACCACCTCGCTGAACACCGGGGCGGCCACGTCGCCGCCGTAGAACACGCCCTTGCTGGGTTCGTCCACCATCACGGCCACCACGATGCGGGGGTCGCTCACCGGGGCCAGGCCCACGAACCAGGCGCGGTACTTGTTCGAGACGTAGTTCTTGCCTTCCTGCTTGCGCGCCGTGCCGGTCTTGCCGCCCACCGAATAGCCGATGGTCTGCGCCTTCTGCGCCGTGCCGCCCGGGCCGGCCGCCATGCGCAGCATCTCGCGCACTTCCTGCGCCGTCTTGGGCGAGATCACCCTCAGCCCTGCCACGGGCTCCTGGCGCTTGAGCATGGACACGGGGATCAGCTCGCCGTCGCGCGCGAACACGGTGTAGGCACGCGCCAGCTGGAACAGCGAGGCCGACACCCCGTAGCCGTAGCTCATGGTGGCCTGCTCGATAGGGCGCCAAGTCTTGTACGGGCGCAACTTGCCCGTC
>JBILSM010000234.1:0-3128 GCA_044372085.1 Rubrivivax sp. | reverse complement strand
AGGTCGAACACCAGCATCACCATGCCCTTGATACCGGGCGCGATGCGGAAGCGATCGCTGGAGTGCCGCTGATGGGCCATGAAGTCGCGGTAGAACAGGTTCTTGCCGTGCTTCTGCAGGCCCAGCGCGTTGTAAAGCTCGGCACGGGGCTTGCGCGGCATCAGCCCGCGCAGGAACTGCACGTACGCGCTGGGCACCTCCATGTCCACCATGAAGTAGGCGCGCGCAAAGCTGAAGACGATCAGCAACTCGTCCTCGCGGAACAGCGCCGTGTCGATGACCAGCTTGCCGGCTTCGTTGTGCAGGATGGGCAGGCACATCGGCAACTCGTTGAAGCCGTTGATGATCTTGCCCACCAGGTAGGCACCCTTGTTGCGGAAGAACAGCGAACTCAGAACCTGGATCTGGAAGTTCGCGCGCAGCCGCCACTCGGACAGGGGCAGCTTCAGATCCGCCTGCATGGAGGCCAGCACGGCGTCGATGTCGCGCGGCAGGTCTTCGAAAGCGGTCTGAAGCTGGAAGTTGTCAACGATACGGATGAGCGTCTCGCGCAGGTTCTCACGCGTGGGGTAATAGGCGCGGTAGGTGGGCTTGGAGGCGGGCTCGTCGTTCTCGATGTACTCGGTGCTGACCGCGGGCCGCACGAAGAGGAACTCGTTGCGGAAATAGCTTCTGTGCAGCAGCTTGGAGGTCACCGAATTGAAGAAGGTCTCGGCCAGCTCAGGTTGGTGGTGGTTGGTCAGCAGGCCGATGTAGTGCAGCTTGGCCTGCTGCCAGGTGTCCTGAGGCAGGGCTTCGGCGCTGAACTCAGAGCGCAGGCGGCTCACCGCCTCGTTGACGCGCAGGTCATAGAACTCGATACGCTCGCGTTGCGCGCGTTGCTGGCCATGCCAGTCGGCCTGCTCGAAACGCGTCTGGGCCTGCGCACTGGCCTGCCGGAACAGCCGGTAATGCCGGTCGAAGCCCTCCAGCATGACGCGGGCGATGTCAAAGGCGCTGTGCGCAGTGAGTTCGTGAGGAAACATGGCAGTCGGCAGCGCAAGCGCTCAATCCAGGCTTTCGTCGTCAGCTTCATCCGCCGAAGGGGCCGTGGGCCCTCCTTGGCGCGGATAGCGCTTGATGGCATCCGAGAACACTTGCACCACCATCTCCGGGCGGTCCATCGTCACCTGCAGGTCCTTGAGAAGTCCATCGCGCAGGCCGTACACCCAGCCGTGCACGCACAGCGTCTGCCCGCGCGCCCAGGCATCCTGCACCACGGTGGACAGGGCCACATTGCCCACCTGCTCGATGACGTTCATCTCGCACAGGATGTCCTCCTGCTCCTGCGGCTGCAGGTGGTCCAGGCGCTTGCGGTGGCGCAGACGGACATCGTGCACGTGACGCAGCCAGTTGTCGGCCAGCCCCACCCGGATGCCCCGCATGGCTGCGCGTACGCCCGCGCAGCCGTAATGGCCCACAACGAAGATGTGCTCCACCTTCAGGTGCTCCACCGCAAACTGGATGGTCGACAGGGCGTTCAGGTCCGAATGCACCACCACGTTGGCCACGTTGCGGTGCACGAAGACCTCGCCCGGGTCCAGCCCCGTGATCTCGTTGGCCGGCACGCGGCTGTCGGCACAGCCGATCCACATGTAGCGCGGGTTCTGCTGCTGTGCCAGCCGGGTGAAGAAGCCAGGGTCGCGGGCCTGGGTGGCGGCCGCCCAGTCGCGGTTGTTGGAAAGCAGGCGGTGCGGCATCAGTGCAAGCCCCTCACATCGTCTCCGCAAACAGCTCGCGCCCGATCAGCATGCGTCGGATCTCCGACGTGCCCGCCCCGATCTCGTACAGCTTGGCATCGCGCCACAGGCGACCCAGCGGGTATTCGTTGATGTAGCCGTTGCCGCCGAAGATCTGGATGCCCTCACCGGCCATCCAGGTGGCCTTCTCGGCGCACCACAGGATGACGCTGGCGCAGTCCTTGCGCACCTGGCGCACGTGCTCGGCACCGAGTGCGTCCAGGTTCTTGCCCACGGTGTAGCAGAAGGCGCGCGCGGCCTGCAGCACGGTGTACATGTCGGCCACCTTGCCCTGGATGAGCTGGAACTCGCCAATGCTCTGGCCGAACTGCTTGCGGTCGTGGATGTAGGGCACCACGTTGTCCATCACCGCCTGCATGATGCCGATGGGCCCGGCCGCAAGCACGGCGCGCTCGTAGTCCAGGCCGCTCATCAAGACCTTGGCCCCGCCGTTGACGGCGCCCAGCACGTTCTCCGCTGGCACCTCCACGTCCTGGAACACCAGCTCGCCTGTGTGCGAGCCGCGCATGCCCAGCTTGTCCAGCTTCTGCGCGATGGAAAAGCCTTTCATGCCCTTCTCGATCAGGAAGGCGGTCACGCCCCGGGCGCCCAGCTCGGGTTCGCTCTTGGCGTACACCACCAGGGTGTCGGCGTCCGGGCCGTTGGTGATCCACATCTTGTTGCCGTTGAGCAGGTAGAAGCCGCCCTTGTCTTCTGCGCGCAGCTTCATGCTGATGACGTCAGACCCGGCACCCGGCTCGCTCATGGCCAGCGCTCCCACGTGCTCGCCGCTGATGAGCTTGGGCAGGTACCGGGCGCGCTGCGCGTCGGTGCCGTTGCGCTTGATCTGGTTCACGCACAGGTTGCTGTGCGCGCCGTAGCTCAGGCCGACGCTGGCGCTGGCCCGGCTGATCTCTTCCATCGCGATCATGTGGGCCAGGTAGCCCATGCCGGCGCCGCCGTACTCCTCGCCCACGGTGATGCCCAGCACGCCCAGATGGCCCATCTTGCGCCACAGGTCCATGGGGAACTGGTCGCTGCGGTCGATGTCGGCCGCGCGCGGCGCGATCTCGACCTGGGCGAAGTCGCGCACCGCGTCGCGCAGGGCATCGATATCGTCGCCAAGCTGGAAGTTCAGGCCGGGCAGGTTCATGAAAGGATCTCCTCAGTGGTTCGGTCGCCGTCAGGATGCTGCACGCGCCGGCTTGCGCCGGGCTGGCGCGGCGAGAAGTTGCTGGCAACGTGCTTCATGCTGCGAGATCTCGGTCAAGGTGATCTCGATGTCTTCGCGCTGCTGTTCCAGCAGGGTACGGTGGACCGACAACACCTGCAGGAAGGCCTGCAACTGGG
>JBILSM010000105.1:0-10235 GCA_044372085.1 Rubrivivax sp. | reverse complement strand
GCGAAGCCGGACGTGATCTACCTGCAAGACGTGCTGGACGGCTGGCTGGGCGTAGCCGCCGCCCGTGTCATCCTGCCCATCACCGACCCCTACGTGGTGCACCACGGTGCGCTGGGCTCGTTTGCCACGGTCTACCTGCCTGCGGGCAGCGATGCTGCCGCCCTGGCGGCGCGTCTGGCCGCCTTGCGCGGCATCGAGGTGGTGCTCACGCGTGAACAGGCGGCCGAGCGCTTCGAGCTGCCGGCCGACCGCATCGGCGATCTGGTGGTGGTGTCCGAGCGCTCGGTGGTCATCGGTACAGCCGCCGCCCGCCACGACCTGAGCGCGCTGGAGGTTCCGCTGCGCTCGCACGGTGGCATCTCCGAGCAGCGCGTTCCCCTGATCCTGAACCGCCGCATCGAAGGCCTGGACCCGCAGCGCCGCTGGCGCAACTTCGATGCCTTCGACCTGGCACTGAACCACGCGCATTGAGGCGCTGAGCCTGCCGCTGCCCGGCGCTCCGCCGCTCCGCCGAACACACTCTTCAACGCACCCGAGACCCGTACCCATGATCCAGGAACAACTGCGCATCGCCGGCCAGAAGGTGGCCTGCGACCGCCACATCGAGGTCTTCAACCCCTTCACCAACGCTGTGGTGGGCACGGTGCCCAAGGCCAGCCTGGAGCAGGTGCGCGAGGCTTTTCGCATCGCTCAGGCCTACAAGCCCCGCCTGAGCCGCTTTGACCGGGCCAACATCCTGAACAAGGCTGCGGCTATCGTGCGCGAGCGTGTGCCGAAGATTGCCGCGCTCATCACCGCCGAGTGCGGGCTGTCCATGAAGGACAGCACCTATGAGGCGGGCCGCGTGGCCGACGTGCTCATGTTCGGTGCCAACGAGTGCCTGCGCGACGATGGGCAGATCTTCTCCTGCGACATCACTCCCCACGGCCGCAAACGCCGGGTCTACACGCAGCGCGACCCGCTGCTGGGCGTGATCACGGCCATCACGCCCTTCAACCACCCCATGAACCAGGTGGCGCACAAGGTCGTGCCCTCGGTGGCCACCAACAACCGCATGGTGCTCAAGCCTTCCGAGAAGGTGCCGCTGTCCGCCTACCTGTTCGCCGACATCCTGTACGAGGCCGGCCTGCCGGGCGAGATGCTGAGCGTGGTGACGGGCGACCCGGCGGAGATTGCCGACGAACTGATCACGAACCCTGCGGTGGACCTGGTCACCTTCACCGGTGGGGTTCCCATTGGCAAGTACATCGCGGCCAAGGCCGGCTACCGCCGCATCGTGCTGGAGCTCGGCGGCAACGACCCCATCATCGTGATGGAAGACGCTGATCTGGACGAGGCCTCCAGCCTGGCGGTGCAGGGCTCGTACAAGAACTCTGGCCAGCGCTGCACGGCCGTCAAGCGCATGCTGGTGCATGAATCGGTGGCCCAGCGTTTCACCGACCTGGTGGTCGACAAGACACGCGCCTGGAGCTACGGCGACCCTTCCAACCCCAAGGTGGAGATGGGCACGGTGATCGACGAGGCTGCGGCCCGCTTGTTCGAGCAGCGGGTGGACGAGGCGCTCGCCCAAGGCGCGCGGTTGCTGGCGGGCCACAAGCGCGAGGGCGCCTTGTTCGCCCCCACGGTGATCGACCGCGTGCGGCCCGAGATGATGGTGGTGAAGGAAGAGACCTTCGGGCCGGTCTCGCCCATCGTCACCTTTGCCCACATCGACGAGGCCATCCGCATCAGCAATGGCACGGCCTACGGGTTGTCGTCGTCGGTGTGCACCAACCGCATGGACTACATCACGCGCTTCGTCAGCGAGCTGAACGTGGGCACGGTCAATGTGCGCGAGGTGCCCGGCTACCGGCTGGAGCTCACCCCCTTCGGCGGCATCAAGGACTCGGGCCTGGGCTACAAGGAAGGCGTGCAGGAGGCCATGAAGAGCTTCACCAACGTCAAGACCTACTCGCTGCCCTGGGTGTGAGTGCGGTTGTGTGCATTGATGGCGAAGACTGAACCCCAAAGAGCGGAGAGCCCAGCATGCTGACCCTCGACGACATCGAGTCCCTCTTCAACCACCGTGGCGGCGAGCAGTACAGCGGCGAGCCCGTGACGCAGCTGGAGCACGCGCTGCAGTGCGGCGCCTTGGCCGAGGCCGAAGGGGCGGACGACGAGCTGGTGACGGCGGCCTTTCTGCACGACCTGGGCCACCTGCTGCAAGACCTGGGCGAGACGCCCACGTTGCGCGGCGTGGACGACGTGCACCAGTACGCCGCGCTGCCCTTTCTGCGCGGGCTGTTCGGCGAGCGCGTGCTGGGCGGCATCCAGCTGCACGTGGACGCCAAGCGCTACCTGTGCGCCACACGGACGGGCTATCACGACGCGCTGTCAGAGGACTCCAAGCGCAGCCTGAAGCTGCAGGGAGGCACCTTCACGGCCGAGCAGGCGCAGGCCTTCATCGCCCGCCCGGGGGCGGCTGATGCCGTGCGGCTGCGCATCTGGGACGATCTGGCCAAGACGGCTGGTGCGCCCACGCCGTCGCTGTCGCACTTCATGAGCCGCGCACGGCGCTGTGCGCTGAGCGTCAGCGCCGCGTGACGCTCACCTGGCCGGTCATGCTGGCCGTGCTGTGCGGCGCGATGCTGCACGCGGGCTGGAATGCGCTGGTCAAGTCATCGGACGACAAGCAGGCCGACACGGCCCTGGTCCACTTCCTGGGTGCCCTGGTGGCGCTGCCCGTGGCGTTGTGGGTGGGCCTGCCGCGCCCCGAGTGCTGGCCGTTCATGGCGGCCTCGCTGGCCATCCACGTGGGCTACTACGTGGCCCTGGCCGGGGCCTACCAGCATGGCGAACTGGGGCTTACCTATCCCATCATGCGTGGCGTGGCCCCGCTCCTCGTGGCCCTGGGCAGTGCGGCCCTCATTGGCGAAGCTCCCACGGCCGGGGCCTGGCTGGGCATCATCGGCATCACGGTGGGCGTGGCCCTGGTGGGCTTGTCGCATCCGGGGCAGGCCCTGCACCATGGTAAGGCGCTGGCGTTTGCTTTCGCCAACGCCGCCATCATCGCCAGCTATACCTTCGTGGACGGTCTGGGCGTGCGCCAGGCCGGACCGGCCGTGACCGAGGTGCTGAGTTACGTGATGTGGCTCTTCGTGCTGGACGGCTTCCCCTACCCCTTGCTGCTGTGGTGGCGTCGCGGCCCGCAGGGCCGGCAGATGCTGGTGGACTACGCCCGCAGCCGCTGGCCGCTTGCCGCCCTGGGCGGAGCGGCGTCCATCGGCTCCTACGCCATTGCCCTCTGGGCCATGACCCGCGCCCCCGTGGCCAGCGTGGCGGCGCTGCGCGAGACCTCGGTGCTGTTTGCCACGGTGCTGGGCACGGTGATGCTGAAGGAGGCCTTCGGGGTGCAGCGCGCCTTCGGGGCGGCTGTCATCGTGGCGGGCGTGATCGCGCTGCGGCTGGGCTGAGGTCCAAACGTCCAAACGTCCCGTCGACCGCGTGCGGTGCCGCGGATCAGGCGCCTGCGTCCAGAGCCCGCGCCGCGCCCCGCAGCGCGGCAGACGATCGCGCATCGATGAGATGAACCGGTATCGCTGACAAGTAGCTGCGAAATCGTCCTTTGCCCAGGAAGCGCTCGGCAAAGCGTGAGGCCGGCAGCAGATCGGCGATGCGCGGTGGGATGCCGCCGCCAACGTAGACCCCTCCGCGCGCGCCAACGGTCAGCGCCAGATTGCCGGCCACGTTGCCCAGGAAGGCCATGAACCATCCCAGCGCTTTCACGCAGGCGGCGTCTGTCCCGCGGCGTGCGGCGTCCACCACGTCCGCTGGGGACATGCTGGTCGCGGCGCTGCCGTAGAGCCCACAGGCCGCCTCGTACAGGTTCACGAGCCCCGGACCCGACAACGCCCGCTCGGCCGATGCGTGGCCGAAGCGCTGGCGCAACCACGCAATCACCGCAGCCTCTTCGTCGTCCGCCGCTGCGAGCGTCACGTGGCCGCCCTCTCCATCAAGCGCCAGCTCGCCCCGGGGCGTGGAGACCAGGGTGGCCACGCCCAGCCCGGTTCCGGGACCCAGCACGGCCCGCGGGGCCTGCATATCTGCAGTGCCCGGAAGCAGCGGCTGTAACTCATCGGCCTGCAGCGCTGGCAGCGCCAGGGCCAGGGCCTTGAAGTCGTTGAGCACGAGGAGCCGTTGCAGCCCCATGGACAGCTTCAGCGCCTCGATGGAGAACGACCACTCACGGTTGGTCATCTGCACCCGGTCACCCTGCACCGGAGTGGCTATCGCCAGCGCCGCCTCCGCTGGTCTGTGGCCACCACGCTGGCCCAGGTAGTGCCCTATCGCCGCTTCCAGGCCCGCATGGTCGTCACACCTCAACACCGCCTCGTCACTCAATGGCGCCCCCGCGCCCGCCTGCCAGGCGAAGCGAGCGTGGGTGCCGCCGATGTCGGCGAGGAGGCGGGGGAAGGTGGGCGGCGCTGCCATCTGAGTGGGAGGGCTTGTGTGTCAGGTGGGCAGTGTGAAGGGACCGAAGGGATCCGTGGGCGAGGCGTCAAGCGCCATCAGGGCAACTCGTAAAGTTGTCGACGGTTCAGTTTATGGCGATGGAGTGAGCAGCCCCTTGCCATGCGCTAGGCTTGAGGCATGACCCTCCCCATCCACGCCCAGATCGTCATCGTCGGCGGCGGCATCGCCGGCTGCTCCACGGCCTACCACCTCGCCAAGCTGGGCATCACCGATGTGCTGTTGCTGGAACAGGGCCAGCTCACCAGCGGCACCACCTGGCACGCGGCGGGGCTGATCGGGCAGATGCGGCCCAACCGCAACATGACGCGCATGAGCAAGTACGGCATCGAGCTGTATTCGACGCTGGAGAAGGAGACGGGCCTGGCCACCGGGTGGAAGCGCTGCGGCAGCGTGAACGTGGCGCGCACGCCCGAGCGCATGCAGGTGCTGCGCAAGCAGGCCGCCCTGGCGCGCAGTTTCGGCGTGGAGGTGGAACTCATCTCGCCCAAGCAGGCCGGCGAGCTCTACCCCGTGATGCGCACCGACGACCTGCAGGGCGCGATCTGGATCCCGGGCGACGGCAAGGCCAATCCGGCGGACCTGTGCATGTCCCTGGCCAAGGGCGCGCGCAACCGTGGTGCTCGGCTGGTGGAAGGCGTGGAGGTCATGGGTGTCATCACCGCTGACGGCCCCGGCGGGCCGCGCGCCGTGGGCGTGCGCACCACCCAGGGCGATGTGCATTGCGAAACCCTGGTGAACTGCGCCGGCCAGTGGGCGCGGCAGTTCGGTGCGCTGGCCGGGGTGACGGTGCCGCTGTACCCGGCAGAGCACTTCTACATCGTCACCGACAAGATCGAGGGCGTGCACCCCATGCTGCCCGTGATGCGCGACCCCGACGGCTTCATCTACTACAAGGAGGAGGTGGGTGGCCTGCTCATGGGCGGCTTCGAACCCCAGGCCAAGCCCTGGACGGTGGACCCCATCCCCAGCACCTTCCAGTTCCAGTTGCTGGACGAGGACTGGGACCAGTTCGAGATACTGATGACCAACGCCATCCATCGCACGCCCTGCCTGGAGACGGCCAAGGTCAAGATGCTGCTCAACGGGCCGGAGAGTTTCACGCCCGATGGCAACTTCATCCTGGGCGAGGCGCCGGAGCTGCGCAACTATTTCGTCTGCGCCGGCTTCAATTCGGCCGGCATTGCCAACTCCGGCGGTGCGGGCCAGCTCATGGCGCAGTGGATTGCCGATGGCGAGCCGCCGGGCGACCTGTGGGACGTGGACATCCGCCGCTTCGGCCCGCACAACGCCAACCGCAAGGGTCTGGCCGAGCGCACGGGCGAAACGCTGGGCCTGCACTACGCCATGCGGTGGCCGCGCCAGGAGCTGCAGACCACGCGGCCGCTGCGCACCAGCCCGCTGTATGACCTGCTGGTGGGTTCCTCTCGCCCCGGCCCGCAGGGCGCGCGCAACGCCGAGTTCGGCAGCAAGAACGGCTGGGAGCGGGCCAACTACTTTCGCCCGCCTGGCGTGGCGAGACCTGCAGACACCCTGGGCCGGCCGGGCTGGCTGGACTGGGTGATCGAGGAGCAGCGCGCCACGCGCGAGGCCGTGGCCGTCTACGACCAGACCTCCTTCGGCAAACTGCTGCTGCAGGGCCGCGACACGCTGGCGGTGCTGCAGCGCCTTTGCGCCAATGATGTGGACATGCCGGTGGGCCGCATGGTCTACACCGGCCTGCTCAACGCCCGCGGCGGCTTCGAGAGCGACCTGACCGTCATGCGCCTGCCGAGAGATGCCTCGGGCGAGCGCTTCCTGCTCGTCACCGGCTCGGCCCAGCCGGTGCGCGATGCCGACTGGATCCGCCGCCACGTCAATGCCGACGAGCAGGCGGTGCTGACCGATGTGACACCGCTGTGGAGCGTGCTCAGCGTGATGGGCCCGAACGCGCGCGAGCTGCTCGCGCGGGTGTCGCCCGACGATCTCTCGCCGGCCGCCCTGAAGTTCTCTCACACCAAGGAGATCGACCTGGGCCACGCCCGCGTCCGCGCCGCCCGCATGGCCTATGTGGGTGGCCCTGGCTTCGAACTGCATGTGCCGGTGGAGATGACGCGTCACGTCTACCTGACGCTGATGCACGCCGGGGCCGACCTGGGCCTGCGTGACGCTGGCTACTACGCGCTGGACGCCCTGCGCATCGAGGCCGGCCGCCGCGCCTGGGGCGCGGAGCTGGGGCCGGACGAGACGCCGTTCGAGGCCGGGCTGGAGTTCGCCGTGCAGCTCGACAAGCCGGGCTTCATCGGCCGCGAGGCCTTGCTCGCCGCGCGCGGCCAGACGCTGCGCAAGAAGCTCGTCACCATCGTCCTCGACGACCCCGCGGCCTATGCCTGGGGCGGTGAGACGGTCTCCATCGGCGGTGAGCCCGTGGGCGAGCTCAGCTCTGCTGGCTGGGGCTGGGCCGCCTGCCGCTGCGTCGCGCTTGGCTACCTGCGCGGCCCTGCCGCGGCCGCGCCCCACGCGGGCACGCCGGTCACGGTGGACCTGTGGGGCGAGGCGGTGGGGGCGAGGGCTTGGGATCGGTGGAGCCCTCAGAGCCGTTGAACGAAGGCGCCCATCCTCGGGCTGGGGGCACCCTCCATCGGCATCCCCCATCGGAGTGATCCACGCGGCGGTGGGCAGGCCCGGCGATCCGAGCGACGCTGTACGGTCCCGGACTGCGCCGCACCCCCACCGTGCCGATCGCCCGCCGGCGGCCTGCGCGCGCGGGGTCTGACGCGGCGCGGCCCGCCCACCTCCACCCGCTCCACCATGAGCGCCACCGCCCTGAGCAGACCACGCTGTACCGCCTGGTGCAGCAGCACGTGGCCAGCTTCATCGCCCACACCGAGGCCAGCACCGGGGCTGCGCTGCCGCGGTTCGTCAAGGACGAGTTCGACGCCTTCCTCGAATGCGGCATCCTGGCCCACGGCTTCCTGCGCCTGCGCTGCGGCGAGTGCGGGCACAACAAGCTGCTGGCGTTCAGCTGCAAGCGGCGCGGTTTCTGCCCGTCGTGCGGCGCCCGGCGCATGTCACAGACGGCAGCGCACCTGGTGGACCACGTCGTCCCGCACGTGCCGGTGCGCCAGTGGGTCCTGTCGCTGCCGATCCCGCTGCGCGTGCTGCTGGCCGCGCAGCCCGAGCTGGTCACGCCGGTGCTGCAGGTGGTGCAGCGGGTGGTCGAGCGGCATCTGCTGGGCCACACGGGGCTCAAGAGCGACGAAGGTCAGGGCGGCGCCGTCACCCTGATCCAGCGCTTCGGCTCGGCAGCCAACCTGAACATCCATCTGCATTGCCTGGTGCTGGACGGCGTGTACCGCTGCGACGGCGACGGCGCGCCCAGCTTCGTCGAGGCGGGTGCGCCCACCGACGACGGCTGCGTGCGCTGCTGCACACCGTCATCGCCCGGCTGATGAGGATGCTCACGCGCCGGGGCGTGCTGGTCGAGGACATGGGCCAGACCTGGTTGGCCGAACCGGATAGCGACAGCGACGAGGCGCGCACACTGCGGCCGCTGCAGGCCACGGCCGCCACTTACCGCATCGCATTTGGCCCTCGCGTCGGCCAGAAGGTGCTGACCCTGCGCGGAGCGACGCCCCGCGAGGACCGGACGCGCCAGCCGCTGTGCGCCGACATCGACGGCTTCAGCCTGCATGCCGCCGTGCGTGTCGAGGAGCACGACCGCAAGCGGCTGGCCCACGGCTTCCTGCGCCTGCGCTGCGGCGAGTGCGGGCACGGGATCCGGTACCACGGCGTGCTGGCACCCAACGCCAGGCTGCGCCCGCTGGTGGTGCCGCAGGAGCCCGAGGTACAAGAGCGGGCCGCCGAAGTCGCAGTTGCCAGTGAGTGCGATGTCCAGGAGGCCGAGCCGTCGGCCCACTGCTGGGCGGGGGGCAGCGGCACCAGGCAGGAGCGCGCGTGGCGCAGGCGTCCGGCCGCAGATCAACCGACGTCGACGTGGGCCTCGAACAGGTAGCCAGCCAGTGTCTGGGTGACTGCCGGCAGCAGGGTGGCTGCGCTGACCGGCAGGGTGACGTTGACGACCAGGCCCCTGGAGCCGCCAGCGCTGACCCGAACCTGCGCCTCCGCCAAGCGATGCTGCTCGCGCAGCACGGCACTGACCAGGCGTGCCGCAGCGTCGCAGCGCAACGCCGGCTTGAAGATCTTGCCGACCGAGGTCATCGGGATCGAATCGACGATGTGGAACTGCTTGGGCCAGGCCGGTCGTTCGCCGATGGTCCGCTGGGCATGCGCGTGCAATTCGGAGTCGGTCACGCCGGCACCGGTGCGCAGCATGACGAAGCACACCGGCAGTTCGCCCGCATAGGCGTCCGGCATGCCGACGGCGGCGGCCAGCGCCACGGCCGGGTGCTCCGCCATGGCGTTCTCGATCATCACCGGGTCGATGTTGTGGCCGCTGCGGATGATCAGGTCCTTCGATCGGCCGGCGATGTGGATGCGACCGGCCGCGTCGGTGAACCCCAGGTCGCCGGAATTGAGCATGCCGGCGTCCATCACGCCGGCATCGTGGTCCGGGTTGCGGTACCCGGGCGACACGTTCGGGCCACGCACGGTGATGACGCCCACCTCGCCGTTGGCGCATGGCGCGCCCAGCCGCCCGTCGGCGGCGAGTTGACGCACGTCGACCTGGGTGTAGGGCAGGGCCCAGCCCACGGAGCCGATGCCACCGTCACCGGCCACTGGGTCGATCGCAATCAGGCCCGAGGCTTCGGTCATGCCGTAGACCTCGAACAGGCCGCGACCGGTCACCTGTCGAAAGCGCTCGCCCACCGCCGGCGGCAACAGTGCCGCACCGCAGAAGCCGGCGCGCACGCCACTGATGTCGGCATCACCCAGTGGCACGTCGAGGACAGCGCCCACCGACGTGGGCACGGCACCCACCAGCGTGGCGCCGTATTGCGCCACCAGGCGCCAGAACCCCTGCACCATGGCGGGCGTGCGCAGGCCCCCGGGCGACATGATCAGCAGTCCCGTTCCGGCCATGAAGGGGCTCAGCCCGCAGAAGATCGTGCCACCCACATGGAACAACGGCAGCGTGGCTGTGAGCGTGTCACTGGGGCGCATGTCGGCCAGCACCGCACCGCCCAGCGCCGCCACCAGCTGGCCACGGTGGGTGTGCGCGACGAGCTTGGGGGCGCCGGTGGTGCCGCCCGTGTGGAAGTAGGCCGCCACGTCATCGTCGCGGCCGGGGTCGCCGAAGACCAGGTGGTCGTCCGGCTGGGCCAACAGCGCTGTGTGGAAGTCGACCACGGCGTCTTCGGCCGGCGTGCCGGGCGGTGCCACGCGCACCAGCGTCAAGCCGGGAACGCGCTCGCGCAACTGGACGGCTTTCTGCCAGATGTCCAGCACCGGGTGCGGGCCCAGCGCCACCAGGATGCGGGCACCGGACGCCTCCAGCAAGGCCGCGATGTGCTCCACCTGCAACAGGAAGTTGATCGGCACCGCATAACCGGCGCTCTCGGCGCCCCAGAGCGTGGCGTGTGTCTCGATCAGGCTGGGCAGCATGTAGGCCACGCCCGGGCGCGCGCCGCCGAGCGCTGAAAACAGGTTGGCGGCACGCCGCACCAGACCCAGCAATTCGAGACAGCTGACCCGCCTGACCACCTCGTCCGGCGCGCCGGTCATGAGCATCGTGATCGCGGTCCGCTCCGGCTGGCGCTGCGCTGCCGAGATGAAGACATCCAGCA
>JBILSM010000233.1:0-3147 GCA_044372085.1 Rubrivivax sp. | reverse complement strand
GGACCGGGGCCCCGTGCCGGACGCCGCCCGCGGCGCCCCCACGCCCGAGGGCCTGGCCCGCACGCTGGCAGGGCTGCTGCCCGAGCAGGCCATCGTGTGCGACGAGAGTGTGTCCTTCGGCCGCGGTTTCTACCCCCTGACCGTGGCGGCGGCGCCTCACGACTGGCTGCATCTGGTGGGTGGCGCCATCGGCAGTGGCATGCCCATGGCCACGGGCGCGGCGCTGGCCACCGGCGGCCAACGCCGCGTCATCAACCTCCAGGCCGATGGCTCGGCGATGTACACCGTGCAGGCGCTGTGGACCCAGGCGCGCGAACGCCTGCCGGTGACCACCATCCTGCTGAACAACCGCAGCTACAACATCCTGATGGCCGAGTACCGCAATGTGGGCGCCACCCCAGGCCCCACCGCCATGGGCATGCTGGACCTGGGCCGCCCCGACATCGACTGGGTGCGCCTGGCCGGCAGCCTGGGCGTGGAGGTCGCACACGCCGATACCCTGGAGGCCTGCGCCGACCTCCTGGCCCACAGCCTTCGCCAGCCGGGGCCCTTCCTGATCGACCTGCAGATCTGAAGCGTTCACGCGGGGCTGCAGCGCGGGCCCGTGGGCGCCCCTGCGCGTTTATCGCTGGATGACTATGATGGTCGGTTGCCCTGAGCACGCCGTGCGCTTGACGCTTGCGCGTTGGCTCGCCCACCTCCAAGCCCCTCCCGCCCGTCTTGACCCCGCCCATGCCCCAGACCTCCGAAGACCGCGCCCTGACCGACGAGCGGCCCATGCTGCGGGTGCGCGGTGCGCGTACGCACAACCTCAAGAACGTGGACCTGGACATCCCCAAGCACGCGCTGGTGGTGATCACGGGCCTGTCGGGGTCGGGCAAGTCCAGCCTGGCCTTCGACACGCTGTACGCCGAAGGCCAGCGCCGCTACGTGGAGAGCCTGTCGGCCTACGCGCGGCAGTTCCTGCAGTTGATGGACAAGCCCGATGTGGATGTGATCGAGGGCCTGTCGCCGGCCATCAGCATCGAGCAGAAGGCCACCAGCCACAACCCGCGCTCCACCGTGGGCACGGTCACCGAGATTCATGATTACCTGCGCCTGCTGTACGCCCGTGCGGGCACGCCTTTCTGCCCCGACCATGGCCTGCCGCTGCAGGCCCAGAGCGTGAGCCAGATGGTGGATGCCTGCCTGGCCCTGCCCGAGGGCACGCGCCTGATGGTGCTGGCGCCCGTGGCGCGCGACCGCAAGGGCGAGTTCGCGCAGGAACTCGAGCGCTGGCAGGCGCAGGGCTACGTGCGCTTTCGAATTGACGGTCAGATCGTCGAAGCTGAAGCCCTGCCCCCGCTGAAGAAGAACGACAAGCACGACATCGACGTCGTCATCGACCGCCTGAAGACCTCTCCGGCCGTGGCGCAGCGCCTGGCCGAGAGCTTCGAGGCGGCGCTGCGCATCGCTGACGGCCGCGCCATCGCGCTGGAGATGGACACGGCCGCTGACGAAGGGACGGTGCCCCGTGCCCCTCGGCAGCCGCCTGAGCATCTTTTCAGCAGCAAGTTCGGCTGTCCGGTGTGCAGCTACTCGCTGCCCGAGCTGGAGCCGCGCCTGTTTTCCTTCAACTCGCCCGTGGGGGCCTGCCCCAGCTGCGACGGCCTGGGGCAGATGACGGTGATGGACCCGGAGCGCGTGGTGGCCTTTCCCACGCTCAGCCTGGCCTCCGGCGCCGTCAAGGGCTGGGACCGGCGCAATCCCTACACCTACGCCATGCTGGAGAGCGTGGGCCGCCACCTGGGCGTGGACCTGGAGCAGCCCTTCGAAGCCCTGCCCGAGCGCGCGCGCCAGGTGTTCCTGTACGGCTCCGGACAGGAGGACATCGAGTTCACCTACGAGGCCCAGGGCGCGCGCGGCAAGACGCGCTCGGTCAAGCGCGCGCACCCCTTCGAAGGCATCATCCCCAACTTCCAGCGCCGCCTGCGCGAGACCGATTCCGCCGCCGTGCGCGAGGACCTGGCGCGCTACCAGGCCGCCAAGCCCTGCACGGCCTGCCACGGCACGCGGCTGCGGCGCGAGGCGCGACACGTGTTCCTGCAGCCCGCGCCGCCCGAGTCCACGGGCGCACCGCCGGTCCCCGGCAAGCCCATCTTCGAGGTGGAGCACGCCACGCTCGCCGAGTGCCTGGCCTACTTCGAAGGCCTGCAGCTGGCCGGCGCCAAGGCGCAGATCGCCGACAAGATCGTGCGCGAGATCCGCTCGCGCCTGAAGTTCCTCAACGACGTGGGCCTGACCTACCTCAGCCTGGACCGCAGCGCCGACACGCTCTCGGGTGGCGAGGCCCAGCGCATCCGCCTGGCCAGCCAGATCGGCTCGGGCCTTTCCGGCGTGATGTACGTGCTGGACGAGCCCAGCATCGGGCTGCACCAGCGCGACAACGAGCGCCTGATCGGCACCCTCATGCGGCTACGCGACCTGGGCAACTCGGTGCTGGTGGTGGAGCATGACGAGGACATGATCCGCGCCGCCGACCACGTGGTGGACATGGGCCCGGGCGCCGGCGTGCATGGCGGGCGCGTCATGGCGCAGGGCACGCCGGACGAGGTGGCCGCCGATGAGGCCTCGCTCACCGGCGCCTACCTGGGGCATCGGCTGCGCATCGAGGTGCCCGCAGCGCGGCGCACGCCCCGTGCAGGCGTGGCTGAACAGGCCCTGCGCATCGAGGGCGCGCGCGGCCACAACCTGAAGAACGTGACCGTGGACATCCCCGTGGGCCTGTTCACCTGCGTGACCGGGGTGTCGGGCTCGGGCAAGAGCACTTTGGTGAACGACACGCTGTACGCGGCCGTGGCCCGCAAGCTCTATGGCAGCCACGTGGAACCCGCGCCGCACGACACGATCGAGGGGCTGGAGGCCTTCGACAAGGTCATCAACGTGGACCAGAGCCCCATCGGCCGCACCCCGCGCAGCAACCCCGCCACCTACACGGGGCTGTTCACGCCCATCCGCGAACTCTTCGCCGAAGTGCCGGCCGCGCGCGAACGCGGCTATGGCGCGGGCCGCTTCAGCTTCAACGTCGCAGCCTCGGCCGGCGGCGGGCGCTGCGAGGCCTGCGAGGGCGATGGCGTTCTGAAGGTGGAGATGCACTTCCTGCCCGAC
>JBILSM010000104.1:0-10283 GCA_044372085.1 Rubrivivax sp. | reverse complement strand
GCGCCAGGCCGAGGTGGGCAAGGGATGCCGTGGCGGCACCGTAAAAGGCTCGTGGCTGCCATCCGGGCGGAAGCGCCGGGCGATGACCCTCTCCGGCCCGTGCAGCGGGCGCACGTCATAGATGACCGAGGTGTCGCCATTGGCCATGGTGGCGCGCGACCAGTCCCAATCGTTGAAGGCACGGTCCACGGGCTCATCGCCTTCGTTGGAGTCCATGTAGGCGTTCCCCTGCCATCGCAGCGCGGGGTGCGACAGCGCCACCTCGATGCGCGCGCAGGGTGCGATCGGCCCCCAGCGGTGCCGGCCCGCGGCGTCCAGCGGTGCCACGAAACCGCACAGGGCCGGCGGCGTCACCCTGACCTGGCCCTGCACGCGCAGCGGAATCGGTGCACAGCGCTCGTCAATGTCCACCACCAGCGAGCGGCCATCCCAATGCACGCGGCTGGGCCCGATGACGAACTCCCGCTCATTGCGGTGCACATGGCGACGGCCCCGCTCCGTCATCGCCCAGCGCTTGCCCCCCTCGCCGTAAAGCGCCACGTTCAGGGCGCAGAAGTTCTCGGGGTCAGGCCGGCCCTGGGCGCGGGCCCAGGCGTAGTACGGCGAGAAGACGCTACCGACAAACGCAATGACGGTCAGGCCGTATCGGCCGTCGTCACTGAGCGCGTCGAAGTACCACCAGAGATAGCCCCCCGGCGGGACCGGCTGGTCGAATCGAGGTGCGCCATCACGGCCCCGGCCGCCAGCTGGCCCGACAGGGCCGCCATCGGAACGCCCGGTCCCGGATGCACGCTGCCCCCCGCCAGGAACAGGCCCGGCAGCGCGCTCATTGATCCCGGGCGGCGGAACAGCGTCATCCAGCCGTGCGTGGCCGGGCCGTACAGCGCGCCCCCCGTGGCCGGGAACAGGCGCTCGAAGTCCGCCGGCGTCGTGGCCACCCTGCGGGCCGGTTCCTCGATCTTCAGGCCGCAGTGCTGCATCAGGGCCAGGCTGCGGTTCAGGCATGGGTCGGTCTCCGGGGCGTCGAAAGGTCGGCGGTCGCCGTCGGCCGGCGCATTGACAAGGCACAGCAGGCGCTCGGGGCCGGACGGCGCGGTGGCGCGGTCATCGCGGTCCTGGGCACACACGTACACGGTGCCCCGCTGCGGCAGATGGCGGGCGCGGAAGATGTCGTCGAACTCACTGGCGTAGTCGTCGTCAAAGAAGACGTTGTGACGCACCAGAGGAAAGCCGCTGGTGCGGCCGTGCACCGCCCAGGTCACGGCCGACAACGAGCGCTGGTGGTGCGGCGTGGAGTGCACCGATCGCTCGGGCTCCAGCCCCAGCAGCCCTTGAGCCAGCGCGTTGGTGTCACCGTTGTACACCACCACTTCAGCGTCCAGCACCTCGCCGCCTTCCAGCCTGACACCGGTGACACGGCCGTGCTCCACCATGATGCGCTCGCAGCGCCGGCTGTAGAGCTGCCGTGCACCGCGCTGGGCCGCCAGGCCACTGAGGGCCTGGGCCAGGGCGTGCATGCCGCCTTCCACCGCCCACACCCCGCTCTGTTCCACATGGGCGATCAGCATCAGCGTGGCAGGTGCCTGCCAGGGCGAGCCGCCGCAATAGGTGGCATAGCGTCCGAAGAGCTGGCGCAGGCGCGGATCGCGGAAATGCTTGCCCAGACGGGCCCACAGCGTGGCAAAGGGCCCAAGCGCCGCCAGGGTCTTGAGCCCGCCCGGGCCCAGGTCCCGAATCATGCCGGCCAGCGTGGGCCGGGGGCTGCGCAGGGCCGGCGCCTCGAGCAGCTCGTACACCGCCCGCGCCTCGGCACAGAAGGCCAGGTAGCGCCGCGCGTCTTCCGGGCCGGCAAAGCGGCCGATCTCCTCGGCGCTGTGCTGCACATCGGCCAGCAGGTCCAGCCGCTGGTCGCCGCTGCGCCAGACGTGGCGGGCCAGCACACTCAGGGGTTTGAGCCTCAGCAGTTCGTCCACCGAGGTACCGGCATCGGCCAGAATCTGCTCGAACACCCAGCGCATGGTGAAGACCGTGGGCCCTGCGTCCACGCGCACATCGCCCAGCGCGATCTGCCGCATCTTGCCGCCCGGGCCGGGCGCAGCCTCCACCAGGGTGACGTCCAACCCTCGGCAGGCCAGCAGCAGCGCGCTCACCAGGCCGCCCACTCCCGCACCGATCACCACCGCGCGCTCAGCCAAGCGTCACCCCCTTCCAGGTGCCCTGCATCTGCACTGGAGCAAAGCGCACGAACATCGATTCAGAGAAGTAGCGCCCGTCGTAAGCCGCGTGGATGGCGGCGAGATGGGCGCCGCTGCGCGCATAGGCGTCCATGTGCTCCTGGCTTTGCCACAGGCTGAGGGTTGCCTGCCGGAGCACGGGTGCCTCGCCCAGGCCGACCGCGAGGCGACAGCCGGTCGCGCGGGCCAGCGAGGTCTCTGAAGGTGGCGACTGGCGCCAGAAGGCGCCGGCTCGCCGCGGCCGGATGGAGGCGCGTGTGAGCGCCACCACCGGCTCTTGCGCTGCCGCCTGTGCCGTCACGGCGATGCTGTGGCCGCCCCAGCTGCCGCGGCTCGAGGTGGCCCGCAGCTTCAGGATGCAGGTCTCGCGCGAGCGCTGCCGGTAGTTCTGGACATGTGGCGAACGCTCGATGAATTCATCGGCCAGATCTTCACCCTCGAACACCGCGAGCAGCCCCTGGCGCGTGGCACTGGGCCGCAGACCGAAGCCGCCGTCATGCCCACTGCCCAGGGCCTTGGCGAATACCAGACCCGGTTGTCCCCGTAGGCTGCGCTGGCCCCGGGCCACCCGCCACCAGCCCCAGGCGATGGACGCGGCCTTGAGGTCGGCCAGGAGAACCACCACCACGTGATCAGGCCGGTTCATCACGCGTGGGTTCGTGATGAACCGGCCTTTGGACCAGGGCCGGAGATCAGCTTACTTCGGGGCACTGGCGGCCGGTGCCGCTGCCGAAGGTGCCGCATTGCCGGTGGCCGCGTCGGCCGGGGCTGCTGCCGCAGCCACCTTCAACAGTTCCGGGTGATCCTTGGCCATGGCCGCACCATACAGCGGCTTCCACGCGCCGTTGTGGCAGGTGGCGCAGTTGACCTTGGCCACATCGCCCTTGGGCCCCAGACGCTGCGCCGGGAAGGCCGCGGTCAGGGGCTCCAGGTAGGCGTTGTTCAGGTCCCGTGCCATGCGGATGCCGTGCCAGGCCGTCACGCGCTGGGGCGGCGCTTCCGTCCAGGAAGCGAAGTTGCGCGTGTTGTGGCAGAAGGTGCAGTTCACGCCGAGCGAATCGGACATGTGCATCATCAGCGAGTACGTGAACTCGGCCTGCTTGGTGGAGGTGCGGTTGGCACCTTCGCCCGTCAGCTTCAGCGCTTCGTTGCCATTGACACGGATAGGCTGTGCGTCCTTCAGGTAGGGCGTGAAGGGGTCGTACGGAAGCGAACTCAGCACGGCCGCCTTGTTGGCGATGTTCTGCCCGGCCAGATCACCCATCACCGAGTTGGCAGCGTACTTGCGGTCCGGTGGCGCGAACCAC
This sequence comes from Rubrivivax sp., assembly GCA_044372085.1. Classification (GTDB taxonomy): domain Bacteria; phylum Pseudomonadota; class Gammaproteobacteria; order Burkholderiales; family Burkholderiaceae_C; genus Rubrivivax. The sequence goes on along the minus strand of JBILSM010000104.1, from coordinate 6,742 downwards.
ACTTCCGCAGGCACCGGCTTGCCCCGGTGGCAGGTGTAACAGGTCACACCTGTGTCGCCCACGTGCTTCTTCCAGTCGGCGTTGACGTGCTGCGTCATCTCGATCATGCGCCGTGCCACCACCTTGGTGTACTTGCTGTCATCCGCCAGGTTGCCCAGGTTGTGACAGTAGGCGCAGCCCTGGTCAGGGGCCACCCAGGCCGTGATGGAGGCCATGTGGCGCGTGAACTCGCCCACGCTCAGGTCGCCCAGTACCTTGACGTTCTGGTAGATGTCCTTGGCCTTGGGACCTTCGGCCGAGGCTGCCGGCAGGGAAGCAGGGGCCGTGTTCTTGGCGAGGTCCTGGTTGACCACGCGCTGGTTGAACACGTGCTCCATGCCTGTGCCGCGGTACCCGTTCTGAATGGTCTCCACAGGAGGCCGCTCACAACCGGCCAGCAGCGCTGCCGCCAGCAGGGCACCCACCCAGCGCAGGGGAGTGGCGATGCGTTCAGAGAAGTTGCTCATCACTTGCCTCCCATCAGGGCAGGGTCGATGCTGACCGGGAAGACCTGCGGGTAGGACGGCACCACCCCGTGCTTCATCGACCAGAGATACCAGTTGTCCACCACGGTGCCGGTCAACAGGATGCCGATGCCGCCCGTCAGCGGGCACAGCACGGCAAACCACCAGGCCCAACGGTGGATGGATTCCATCGTCGCGTTGAAGCCCATGGTCCAGCGCCAGAACAGGGCAGCGCGCTCGGAAGCCGTGCCGCGGTCCACGATCTGCTCGATCTCACGCTCGCCGCCGTAACGGCCCACCGCCAGGATGGTGGCACCGTGCATGGCAAACAGCAGCACCGAGCCGTACAGGAAGACGATGGACAGCGCGTGGAAGGGGTTGTAGAACAGGTTGCCGTGGCGCAGTGACAGCGCTGACACCCAGTCCAGGTGCGGGAAGATCCCGAAGGGCACCGCCTCGGACCAGCTGCCCATCATGAGCGGGCGAAAGAAGCCGCACACCAGGTACAGCCAGATCGCAGCCGCAAAGGCCCAGGCCACGTGCGTGCCCATGCCCAGCTGGCGGGCCCGGCGGTAAGTGCGCGCCCACCACAGCATCATCGAGACCGTGAGCAGGAAGCCCACGATGAGCCACCAGCCGCCTTGGGCCAGCGGCGGAATGCTCAGGCCGTATTGCGGCGCTGGCGGCTCCAGGGCCAACCAGAACAGCTGCTGGATCAGGCGCAGCGGACTCCAGTCCACGGACGCCAGCATGTTGAACCCGATGAGGTTGAAAGCCAGCGTGCCGAACACCAGCGACGCCACCCCCAGGCCGCCGAGGTAGACCGGCCCGATCTGGGCGTTGCCGATGCGGCCGATCAGGTGCCACAGAAAGGGCTTGCCGCTGCGGCGCCAGTCGCCGCGAGGCAGCGGCACGCCGTCGCCCAGCGGTCCGGTGGCCTGCACGGCGGTGAAGAGGTTTTGATACTCAGCCATGTCGTTCTCCTTGTCGGCGGTCCGGACTCAATGGCCCCAGATCGGCAGGTTCAGCCACCAGCCCCACCACTCCGGCCAGCCGCGCGTCCAGAAGGGCCCGCTGACCACGATGCACAGGGCGGCAAACCATACGGAGGCCAGGGCCAGGAACAAGCCAAGCCGGTGAATGCCCAGCGTGCCCACCGAGTAGCCGATGAAGTCGCGGAAGAAGGTGTCCTCGTGCTCTGGCGTCTTCACCGGCTCACCCTTCTTCGGGTTGGTGGACGACAGCACCAGGCCCCCGTGCATGGACAAGGCCAGCGTGGTCGCGAAGAACAGACTCGCGGCGATCATGTGCCAGGGGTTGTAGTGAAAGTGCAGGTATTGGTAGGCCACGTTGCTCACCCAATCCAGGTGGCTGTAGATGCCGTAGGGGAAGGCATGTCCCCAAGCACCCAGCAGGACGGGGCGGATCACCTGCAGCGTCACATAGGCCAGGATCGCGAAGCTGAAGGCGAAGGGCACGTGGAAGCCCATGCCCAGTTTTCGGCAGATCTCCACCTCTCGAAGCGCCCACGAGCCGAAGGCTCCAATGGCGCAGACAGTGATGATCTGCCACAGGCCCCCCTCCATCAGGGGCGCCATGTTCAGACCGTATTTCAGGTCCGGCGGCGCGATGCTGATCTGCCAGAGGTTCCAGGTGGGGCCCATGGCCGCACCCCAGACAATCATGGTGGTGCCCAACAGGGAGAAGAACGCTGTCGTGACGCCGAAGAACCCGACGTAGAACGGTCCGACCCAGAAGTCGAACAAGTCACCACCGATCAGCGTGCCCCCACGGACACGGTACTTTCTCTCAAAGCTCAGCATGGCCATATGAATCTCTCCGATTGCTGTGCGCGAAGCATCAGCCGCACACCGTCGCAAGGCTCACCAGGGGAGCGGGGGTGAAGGGTGTGAACCCGACACCACCCGCTCGCGCGGCAGCAATGCGCCGCGCGTCCGTTACTTCGACGGTGGCAACGGCGCGTTTTGCGCCGCCTTCGCGGCCTTGGCCGTGTCGGGATGCCAGGTGTTGATGTTGTAACGGTCTCCACTGATCTGGATCAGATGGATGCTCGTCGACACGAACGCGATCAGAAGACCCGTGAGGATGATCGCCTTGCGTGGGTCGACAACTCGCCAGTAACGCCACATGTTGATTTCCTTTCCGCTTAACTCAGTTGGGATATGACGGTGTAGACAGCAGTCTTGACACCTTCGAGCATCGAGCGTGCGCCCTCCGCTCCCGGCAGCAAGCTGCGCCAGTTCTGCAAACACAGCAAGGACGCCAGCGCAAGCAGCAAGAAGACGATGAAGGTCACGGCATAGATGCCATGAAAGCCGCTCAAGGAATCCTTGAGGGGGCCCTCGCGGCGCTGCGCCAGATGTCCGGCAACGATTTCTTGTCTCATGTCAGCCTCACTCGACGTGGTTGTCAGAACGTGGTTGTCAGAACCAGGGACGCCAGATCCAAACCAGGCTGTGGGCGAAGAAAGCGCCAACTGCCCACAGCGTGTACCCTTGGATGTAGTACTTGTGGAACTCTTGGCACTCTTCGTCCGTCAGCCCCGACGGATTCACTTTTTCAGCCATTTGGATAGCCTTTCGTGAAGTGCAGCCTTGCCAAATGGCTCGGCCCTGAAAAGCCGCGGCGGCAAGCCACCCCGGCACCTGTCACCCGGTTGCCCGGGTTGATGTTCGGGCGCACGCGCCAGGTGTGAAGGCAGGTCATGCCGCCACCTCCTGTCTCGGTCGTCCGAACAACACGGCCAGCCGCGCAGCGTTCACTGCGGGCAGGCTGTTCTCTCGCGCGTCGGCCTCGGCCTGATCGCGCATCCTCTTGGCTGCGGAGATGCGCACGAGCACCGGCTCGGCCTCCAACAATTCGTCCATGAGCAGCTTGGCGTCGTCGTCCCAGGGCATCTCTGCGCGTTGACGCGCGGGCGTGGGGTCCACACGGTCCAGCTCGGTGCCCAGCGGCAGGATGTGGAACAACGCATCGAACAGCGCGTTGCAGAACTCCTGCACCACATAGGTGGCGCCGGCGTAACCCATGAACGGGGTGCCGGTGGCGCGGCGGATGATGGCGCCCGGGAACGAAGCCGGGATATAGGCCGGCTTCGGGCCAAAGCCCGCAGCCTTCTCAGCCAGGTACATGCGCTCGTTGTAAGAGCCGAACAGCACCAGCGGCGTCTTCTCGTGCACCAGGCGCCGGACCTCGGCGTTGTCGGTCTTGGCCCCCGCCTTGCGCGAGATGGCGAAGTTGCAGGGCAGGCCCAGCTCGTCTTCCAGGAAGTGGCGCAGGCCGCGCGCGTAGGTCTCGCCGGCCACCACGCCGAAGTTGGCTGTGCCGAAGAAGTCTTGCGTGACCGAGCGCCACAAGTCCCACACCGGCTTGATGGTGGTGTGCTTCTCGCGCTCGATGAAGGGCTCCGGGTCCAGGTGCAGCAGCTGACCCAATTGCCGCAGGAAGGCCGTGGTGCTGTGCAGCCCGATGGGCGCCTGCAGGTAGGGGCGCTCCAGCGCCTCGCACAGCATGCGGCCGAACTCGCGGTACATGCAGATGTTGACGTCGGCCTCCACCAGACGCGACACATCCGCCAGGTGGCTGCCCAGCGGGAACACCATGTTCACTTCGGCGCCAATGCCTTGCACCAGTCGACGGATCTCGGCCAGATCACTGGGCGAGTTGAAGGTGCCGTAGCTCGGGCCGATGATGTTCACGCGCGGGCGCTCGCCGGCCGGGCGCTGCTCAAACGGGGTGCGCTCGGGCACCTTGCGCAGGCCGTAGGTGCTCCACAACCAGAACATGGCGCGGTCGGCGCACTGCCACTGGTCTTCGTCAATCGTGCGTGGCAAGAAGCGCTGGATCGTGGTGCCCTCGGGCGTGACACCGCCGCCGATCATCTCGGCGATCGAGCCCGTGACCACGACGCTGGGCAGGTCGGGGTCCAGCACCGCATGGGCGCGCTTCATCGCGCCTTCGGTGCCTTCGCGCCCCAGTTGCTCTTCCGCCAGACCGGTCACCACGATGGGCAGTTCGTGCGGCGGAAGCGCGTCGGTGTAGTGCAGCACGCTGGTCACCGGCAGGTTCTCGCAACCCACCGGGCCGTCGATGACGACCTGCAGCCCCTTGATGGCGGTGAACACATACACCGCACCCCAGTAGCCGCCGGCGCGATCGTGGTCGAGGACTAGCATGCAGCCCCCTTCGCGCTGCGCGCCGTCACCCCCGGGGGGAGCGATGGCCTTTGGAGCGGCCGTGCGGCAACCATCAGATCATCTCCTCGGCCTTGCGCTTCTTCATCAGCTTGATGACCTGGCGCTTGGTTTCGGCCCGGAACTCCGGGCGCAGCACGGGCTTGCTTTCCCACACGCCGGCACGGTCGCCTTCGCCGGTGTCACCGAAGAACTCGCGCATGGTGTCGAAGCGGGCCTTGTTGGCGATGGCCGCATTGACCACCTGCGCCAGCGAGCCCGCACCGGCCGGGCCCATGAGGGGGCGGGCCGAGATGAGGTTGGTGAAGTACAGCGCGGGAATGGCCGCCTGCTTGGCCGCCTGCACCACGGGCGTGGTGCCGATGGCCAGATCGGGCTTGAACTCGCGCACGGCGGCGATGTCCTGCTCCAGGCTCGCGCGGTACTGCACATGCACGCCGCGGGCTTGCAGCCACGCCAGATCAGGCGCCGACCACGGCGTCTTCGGGCAGGCGCTGCCTACATAGGGCACTTCGGCACCGCTCTCGATCAGCAGACGAGCCACCAACAGTTCCGAGCCTTCGTAGCCGCTGACCGTGACGCGCCCCTTGATCGGCATGCGTGACAGCGCACCCTTGATGGCGGGCAGCCACTGGTTCTTGGCCGCATCGATCTGCGCCTGACCTACGTTGCAGGCCGCGCCTATGCTCTGCAGCCAGGCTTCGGTGCCGTCGTAGCCCACAGGGGCGGAGGCCACGATGGGCCGGCCCGCGGCCTCGAACTCGCGCACGCTGGCGGTGTAGAACGGGTGGATGGCGGCCACGGCCGCGCAGTCCAGCGCCGAATAGAGCTCGCGCCATTCGCGGGTAGGCACCACCGGCCCTGCCGCCAGACCCATGGGGGCCAGCAGCATGCCGATGCCCACGGGATCGGCCGGGAACATCTCGCCCAGCAGGGTGACGGTGGGTTTGTCGCAGACGCCACCGCGCGGCGCCGCCACGGGGCCGGTTTCGGCCTCGCCACGCGCAAACTTCAGCATGGCGCCGGCCAGCACATCCTTGGCCTCGGCGTGCGTGGGCACGCCAAAGCCGGGCACGTCAATGCCGATGATGCGTACGCCGTTGATCTCTTTGGGCAGCAACTGCAGCGGCACGCCGCTGGCGGTAGGCACGCACAGGTTGATGATGACCACGGCGTCGTACAGCGCCGGATCGGCCTGCTGGAAGACGGCTTCGCGGATGTCCTCGAACAGCTTGCCCGTGACCAGGCTTTCGCTGTTGAAGGGGACGTAGCCCACCGTGCGGCGGGCGCCATAGAAGTGCGAGGTGAAGGTCAGGCCGTACACGCAGCAGGCCGAACCCGACAAGATAGTGGCCGTGCGGCGCATGCGCAAGCCCACGCGCAGCGAGCCGAAGGCCGGGCACATGCTCTGGGGCTGGTCGTGCGGGCCCGCGCCTTCGGGCAGCGGGTAGTCCTTGGCGTACTGCGCCAGGGTCTCGCTCTTGCCAGCAGCTTGCGCCGCGGCCAGCATCTGCTCGCGGCCGCTGTGGCAGCCCAGGCCGTCGCCTTGGAGGGCGGCGGGGTTCTGGACGTTGGGAGTGGCGCTGCTCATGGGAGGGCGGGTGTGAAGGTTCGGCGCGCGCTCAGGCGGCGTCGTAGACCACTTCCAGCGAAGGCTTCACCGATTCGGTACGACCCACCATGTCGAACACCGTGGCGGGCTCCAGCTTCACGTCGCGGCCCGTCACATCGGCCGAGAACAGGCCCAGCAACTGGTCCTGCGTCTGGGGCTTGGGGCGCACCGGCGGGGCCTCGGCCACGTTGCTGGCCAGGTGGGCAAACAGCGGACCCCATTCCCCATCCGGCTTGCCGATGATTTCGTAGGAAGCGCTCTTGCGGCGGATGTCCTCGTGCGCCGGGATGGCCGCCAGCACCGGGATGCCGGCGTTGGCGGCGAAAGCCTGCGCCTCGCCCGTGCCGTCGTCCTTGTTGATCACCATGCCGGCCACGCCCACGTTGCCGCCGAGCTTGCGGAAGTACTCCACC
>JBILSM010000232.1:0-3167 GCA_044372085.1 Rubrivivax sp. | reverse complement strand
GCATCGGCTCCATCCGGGGCGCGCTGCTGGCCGCCCTGCTGATCGGCTTCGTGGACACCTTCGGCAAGGTGCTGCTGCCGCAGGCCGCAGGCGTGCTGGTGTATGTGTTGATGGCGCTGATCCTGCTGTGGAAGCCGGACGGCCTGTTCAAGGCCGGTTGAGGCGAGGGAACCGCAACATGCAAGCCGACATCCGATCCAAGGCCCTCTTCGTGGCCTTGGCGTTCCTGGCGCTGGCCCTGTACCCGCTGGTGGCCGGCAACTTCGGTGTGGACCTGGTCACCAAGATCATGATCTACGCCATCTTCGCCCTCAGCCTGGAGCTGCTGGTGGGCGGTACCGGTCTGGTGTGCTTCGGACATGCCGCCTTCTTCGGCATCGGCGCCTACGCCACGGTGCTGCTCTCACCCGAGAGCGACCCCGGCTCGGCGCTGGTGCTGCTGGCAGCAGCCGTGCTGGGGGCGGGCCTGTATGCCTTGGCCGTGGGCGCGCTGTCGCTGCGCACCAAGGGGGTGTACTTCATCATGGTGACGCTGGCCTTCGCGCAGATGGCCTACTACGTGGTGCACGACACCCCCCTGGGCGGCGGCACCGACGGCATCTACCTCAACGTCAAGCCGGTGCTCGGCCCGCTCGATCTGGACGGCCCGCTGACGCTGTACTTCTTCACCCTGGCCTTGCTGGTGGCGGTGTTCGGCTTCCTGGCGCTCATCTCGCGCTCACGCTTCGGGCGGGCCCTGGCCGGCATCCGCGTGAACGAGCAGCGCATGCGCGCCACGGGCTTTGCCACCTATCCCTACAAGCTGGCGGCGTTCACCCTCTCGGGCGCGCTGGCGGGGCTGGCGGGCTTCCTGTTTGCGGTGAAGGACGGCTATGTGAACCCGGAGATGATGAGCTGGCACTTGTCGGGCTCGGTGCTGATCATGATCATCCTGGGCGGCATCGGGCACCTGCGCGGCGCGCTCATCGGCGCCTTCGCCTTCGCGCTGCTGCAGGAGTTCTTCAAGTCGGAGGCGATCTTTGGCGCCTTCGCCAAGCACTGGCACCTGGGCCTGGGGCTGACCATCATCGCGAGCGTGGCCCTGCTGCCGCGCGGGCTGGTGGGCGTGCCGCAGCAACTGCGCGAGCGCCTGATCGGGCGCCCCTCGCGCCGCGCCGAGACCACGGAGGGTCAAGATGACAAGGCCTGAAGCATCGATTCCGGGGGGCGACGTGCTGCTGCGCGGGCGGGGCATCACCCGGCGCTGGGGCGGCCTGGTGGCCGTCAACGAGGTATCGCTGGACCTGCAGCGCGGCGAGCTGCACGCCGTCATCGGCACCAACGGCGCGGGCAAGTCCACGCTCATCAACATCCTGTCGGGCGAAATCCCGCCCTCGGCCGGGACGGTGGAACTGCTGGGCCAGGACGTGACGGCCTGGTCTCAGCCCCGACGCTCGCAGGCGGGCCTGGGGCGCAGCTATCAACGCACCACCCTCTACCCGAGCTTCACCGTGCTAGAGAACTGCCGCCTGGCGGCGCAGGCGCGCACGCCCAAGCCCTGGCACTGGTGGCAGGACGCCGGCCGCTGCGAGGCCAGCCTGGGCGCGGCGCGCGCTGCGGCCGCCAGCGCCGGCCTGACCGACAGGCTGGACCGCCCCGCCGGCCTGCTCAGCCACGGCCAGAAGCGCCAGTTGGAGATTGCGATGTGTCTGGCCACCGCGCCGCAGGTGTTGCTGCTGGACGAACCCCTGGCCGGCATGGGTGCCGAGGAAACCGAGCGCATGCTGGCCCTGCTGCAAAGCCTCAAGGCCGACCACGCCATCCTGCTGGTGGAGCACGACATGGACGCCGTGTTCCGCGTGGCCGACCGCATCACGGTGATGGTCAACGGCGCCGTCATCGCTTCGGGCTCGCCCGATGAAGTGCGCAACAGCGCCGAGGTCCAAGCTGCTTACCTGGGAGGGCATTGAACGTGCCCCCAAGCTCACTACGTTCGCTACCCCCCGAGGGGGCCGCGGCCTTCCTTGGGAACGGCCCGGCGGAAGGCCGATCATGACCCCAACCTCCATGCAAGACCCCATCCTCGAAGCGCGCGGCATCCACGCCTGGTACGGCTCCAGCCACGTGCTGCACGGCGTCGATCTGCAGATCACACGCGGTGAGACCCTGGGCCTGCTGGGCCGCAACGGCATGGGCAAGAGCACGCTCATCCGCACCCTGCTGGGCCACGTGACCCAGCGCGACGGCCGCATCCAGCTCTTCGGGCAGGACGTGTCCAAGGCCCGCCCGCACGAGGTGGCGCGCCGCGGGGTGGCCTACGTGCCCGAGGGCCGCGGCATCTTCCCCAACCTCAGCGTGCGCGAGAACCTGGTGATGGCGGCGCGCCCGGCGCCGGCCTCGGGGCGCGGCTGGAGCCTGGAGCGCGTGCTGCAGACCTTCCCGCGGCTGGCCGAGCGCATCGGCAACCTGGGCGCGCAGCTTTCCGGCGGCGAGCAGCAGATGCTGTCCATCGGCCGCGCGCTCATGACGCAGCCCGAGCTCATCATCCTGGACGAGGCCACCGAGGGCCTGGCCCCGCTGATCGTCGCCGAGATCTGGCGCGTGATCGGCACCATCCGCGAGGACGGCATCGCCACCCTGATCGTGGACCGCGACTACCGCAAGGTGCTGGCCCAGTCTGACCGCGCGCTGGTGCTGCAGAAGGGGCAGGTGGTGCTGGCTGGCCACTCTGCCGAACTGCGCGACAGCCCGCAGCTGTCCTCGTACCTGGGGGTCTGAGGCCGATGCAGACAAAATGGAACACAGAAAACCTGGCGACGCAGCGCTGCACGCCCCAACTTGAAGGACGCCATTCGTGACCTACCCCACCCTCAGCCTCTACATCGACGGTGAATTCATCCAGGGCGGCGGCCGCCGCGAACAGGACATCCTGAACCCGGCCACCAACGAGGTGATCGGCAAGCTGCCGCACGCCACGAAGGAAGATCTGGACCGCGCCCTGGCCGCCGCAGCCCGCGCCTTCGAGACCTGGAAGAAGAGCTCACCCATGGAGCGCAGCAAGATCCTGCGCAAGGTGGCCGAGCTGTCGCGCGAGCGCGCCAAGGACATCGGCCGCGGCATCACCCTGGACCAAGGCAAGCCCCTGGCAGAGAGCACGGGCGAAGTGGTGGCCTGCTCCGAGCACGCCG
>JBILSM010000026.1:0-31205 GCA_044372085.1 Rubrivivax sp. | reverse complement strand
GGCCGTCATACCCACCGACTGGCCCGTCTTGACCAGCCTGACGGCCTCCAGCTTGAATTCCTGGGTGTACTGCCCACGCACTTGCTTGTCGTTCATCTCGTAGCTCCTGTCTCTGATTCCATCATCAGCCAAGAACTACGTTTTTCGGGGGCAAGGTCAGTCTCTGTGGCTCCACTTCGGAAGGTCATGGTCACACCCGACTCTGTGTCGGTGACCTCAACGTGATAGTCGGAATGGGTCTTGGCCAGGCCCTTCGTCACGCGGGTGTTTTCCTCCTCGGATTGCAGTCCGTAGAGGAAGACGCAATTTGTGCTCTTCGGGTCGGTCGAATGCTGAGTGCGAAAGTGCTGGATCGTGTGATCCTCGTTGTCGCCATCAAACACGAGTGCGATGTCTCGAAAGAGGCGAGAGATCAGTTCCCCCGACGGCCAGCGCTTCATCCCTGTCGGAATGTACTTGGTTCGATTCAGAAAGTTCGTCCCTCGTCCGTTGATAAGGGAAACCTTTCGCCCGGGGTCTGCTCCCAGAACGGCCAGCACCGAGTCCATCCCGGCCTTGCCTCCGCCCACCACACAGACCGGTGCTTTCGGATACGCGGCAAGGGTTGCCAGCAGGTCCTGAGGAATGATGGAGACCACGTTCTGGCTGGACAAAGAGAGGGGCTTTGCGAGCCGATAGTTCAGCGCAGACGCATAGATCGCGCGCGGAGCCTCGACTGTGAACGTCTGCTCAGGCTGGCCGTTGGGATGGAAGACCACTCGGGCACGAATTCCCCGACTGGTCTCGACCTCTTCGCAGGAGACAACCGTATGACCGAAACGGGTGGACAGGTCGACCCGCTTGGCGACGGCCTGCACCGAACTGGCGAGGTGATCGCGCACTTCGTCACGTTTGGCGAGGTAGTCCCTTGGCTTATTCCAGGCCCACTTCATGTCACCCACGGTGAACATGGGGTGGGGCTGGTGCAGGCGGACGTAGTCATACGCCGTGTTCCACATGCCGCCAGCCCCGGCCTTCTGGTCAATCAGCAAGACAAGTGCGTTCTTCGGGAGGTACTGAACGGCCGCATAGAGAGCGTTGAGCCCTGCGATCCCCGCGCCGACAACCACAAGGTCGTAGCAGGCCGTCTCTGCGTCGCCTTCTGGAACGGCCCCGCGAATCGATTGGTCAAGCATCATCTTCCCCTGCAAGAACTGGGATGTCCGGGCGGTGCCCGGAGGACGTTACCTGCTGCAATGAGCCTTGAGATCCGTCACTTTCTGCGGGACAAACGGTTCGTCGCCTTCCCACAGCACCAGCCCCTTGGAGGAGACGCTCGAGGAATCCTTGGCCTGCTCCCACGGGCTCTTGGCGGCGCCATAGAGCCTCAGAACTGCCTTCTTCATGTACCGGTCGTCAAGGGCACTCCACGGTCGGCAGGTTCGTCTGGATTGCTGGCGGAGATGAGGGGCTTGGAACAATCAAACGCCCTTGTCAGAGCATAGAAAACAAAGACGCCCGCTTCAAGCCCGACAGGCCCCGGGCAAACCCGACAGCTCCGCTGGATGAGCGGCACCCGCTCGTCCCTGTGGCATGCAGGCCGAACCCGTCGATGTCGGCGCAAAGGGGCTGGCGCGCTGCGCCTTCGCGCGGTATCGCACCCGCACGGTCATCACCTTCAACCCGGCGCGGGACCCGAAAGCGATGCGGTAAGCGATGGCCGCCGCCATGAGGGCCGTGCGGGACGGGGGCGGCGGCGCGCTCAGAAGCCTTCCGCCACGTGCTTGGTCACGAGGTAGCCCTCGATGCCCTCGGTGCCTCCCTCGCTGCCGTAGCCGCTGTCCTTGACCCCACCGAAGGGCGTCTCGGCAGCCGCGATGTTGCAGCTGTTCAGGCCAAGCAGGCCGACCTCCAGCTCCTGGGTCATGGTCTGCAGGGTGCGCGCCGAGCGGGAGAACACATAAGCCGCCAGACCGTAGGGCAAGCCGTTCGCCTTGGCGACGACCTCCTCGAGGGTGCGGAAGGGCTGCAGCGCGGCCACGGCGCCGAACGGCTCCTCGCGCATGATGCGCGCATCGTCGGGCACCTCGTCGAGCAGCGTCAGCGCATGGAACTGGCCGCGCGATCCGACCCGTCCGCCACCAGCGGCAATGCGCGCGCCGCGCGCCGTCGCGTCGGCCACGAAGGCCTCCACTGCCAAGCGGCGGCGCTCGTTGATGAGCGGCCCCATCTGGGTGTCGGCCGACAGCGGGTCCCCGATGCGCACGGCCTGCATCGCCTGGGCCAGCGCGTCGCGCAGCCGAGGGTAGAGGCCTTCCTGGACGTAGAAGCGCGTGGGCGAGTTGCAGACCTGCCCCGAGACGCGGGCCTTGCGCTCAGCCAGCAGCGCCACGGTCGAGTCGAGTTCGGCGTCATCGAAGATGATCGTCGGCGCATGGCCGCCCAGCTCGAGGGTGCACTTGACCAGATGCGGCGCGGCCAGCGCCGCCAGTTGCTTGCCCACCGCGACAGAGCCGGTGAAGCTGAGCTTGCGGATGACGCCCGAGCCAAGCGCCGTGCGCGACACCCGATCGGGTGCCCCAAACAGCAGGTTCACGACGCCTGCTGGCAAGCCCACCTCCTGCAGCACCTGCACCAGCAGCGCCGCCGTGGCGGGCGTCTCCTCGGCCGGCTTGATGACCACCGTGCAGCCGGCAGCCAGCGCTTCGGCGATCTTGCGCGCTGGAAAGATCAGCGGCATGTTCCAGGGGCAGGCCGCGAACACCGGGCCGATGGGTTGGCGCAGCGTGAACTGGCGCGTGTGAGGAAAGCGCGAGGGGATGACGCGACCGTACACGCGCCGCGCCTCGCCCGCCGACCAGTCCATCACGTCGGCGGCGACCATTGCCTCGAAGGTGGCCGCACCGATCACGTTGCCGAGTTCGGTGGCGATCAGGCGACCGAACTCCGGCGCCCGGGCGCGGATCGCGGCGCCCGCCTTGTGCAGCATCGTCGCGCGTTCCACTGCCGGGGTGGCACGCCAGCGCGGGAAGGCCTCCCCAGCAGCAGCCACCGCGTCCAGCACGTCCTGGTGCGAGGCCACCGTGAGCGAGCCCAGCACCTCGTCGGTGCTGGGGTTGACGCGCGCCAGCGTGTCGCGCCCGCCCCCGCGGCGCCACTCCCCCGCCACGAACAGGCCGATCGGATCGGCGCTCATGTGAACAGCACCTCGCGCTCGAAGGCCCCAGGCGCCTGCGCGTGCAGGGCCCAGAAGCGCTCGGCGATCTGGTCGGGGTCGAAGGTGGTACCGGGCTTGACCATGCCGCAGATCGTCACGGTGGCGGCGTGGATGCCCAAGGGTGCGAGATCGGCATGCAGGCTGAAGGCCAGGTTGCGCAGCGCCGCCTTCCCCGCGCCCAGGCTGGCCATCGCGGGGATGGGCTCGAGGGCAAAGCCGCCACCGGTGAACAGCAGTGTGCCGCGGCCCCGCTCGCGCATGCCCGGCAGCACCGCTTGCGCCGCAGCCAGGGCCCCGCCCACGCTCACCTGCAGGTCGGCCATCAGGTCCTGGGGCGCCAGTGCCGCCAGCGGCTTGTAGCGCGCCCCCGCGGCGTTGTAGACCAGCACGTCGGGGTGTCCCTGCTGCGCGACGGCGGTGTGGATCGCGAGGGCCAGGCCCGCGCCGTCGGCAGCGTCGCCCACCTGGGCGTGGGCCTCGACTCCGGCCGTCCGCAGCGACTGGATGAACTCCTCTAGCGCGGCGGGCCGGCGCGCGAAGGCGACAACGCGGAAGCCTTCGCGGCCGAAGCGGCGCGCAACGGCCGCGGAAACGCCGGGACCGGCGCCGACGACGAACAGGGTGGGCATGAGCACCTCCGAGAAGGGTCCGGGAAGAGTCAGGGGACGGGCAGGAACGAAACTGGCTACCGCAGCAGGAACAGGGTGAGCGGCGGGTAGGCGCACACGACCACCAGCACCGCCAGCATGATCGCGATGAAAGGCAGAACCGAGCGCACGATGAGGCCGAACGGTTCCTTGAAGGCTGCCATCGCCACGATCAGGTTCAGGGCCACTGGCGGGGCGACATAGCCGATCTGCAGATTGACCGTCACGATGATGCCGAAGTGACGGGGGTCGAAACCGTAGGCCTGACCCATCGGGGCGAGCAGCGGCGACAGGATGAGGATGGCCGAGCTCTCGTCCATCAGCGCCCCGGCAATCAGCAGCACCAGGTTGACGAGGACGAGCAGCATGGCGGGCGAGTCGACCCACTCCTTCATCTCCCGCACCAGTGCCTGCGGCGCACCCTGCAGGTCCAGGATGGCATTCAGGCTCGAGGCGATGGCCAGCAGCGGCATGAGCATGCCGAGCATCTTCACCGTCTCCAGCGTGATGCGCCCGAGGTCGCGGAACTTCAGCTCGCGGTGCACCAGCAACTCCACCAGGATGGCGTAGACCACCGCTACCGCGGCCGACTCGGTGACGGTGAACCAGCCGGTGTAGATCCCGCCGAGCAGGATGACCGGCATGGCCAGGGCCCAGACGCCTCGGCGCAGCGCGCCCAGCAGCACGGCCGCCGCGAAGACCGAGGTCGGCTGCTGCCGGTTGACGATCATTGTGTAGATGCACAGGCTCCCCGCCAGCAGCAGCCCGGGGCCCCAGCCCGCCTTGAACAGATCGGTGATCGAGACCTCGGTGCTGATGCCGTACAGGATGAGCAGCAGCGACGGCGGGATGATGACGCCCAGGGTCCCGCCGGCGCACAGCACCCCCAGCGCGTAGCGCTTGGAGTAGCCCGCCTGCAGCAGCGCCGGGTACATGATGGTGCCGATGGCAAGCATGGTCACCGACGAGGCGCCGCACACTGCCGAAAAGACCGTGAGCGCGAGCACGGTGGCCACTCCCAGACCGCCGGGGATGCGCACGGTCAGCGCCCGCATGATGTCGACCAAGCGCCCGGCGATGGAGCCGCGCGCCATGATCAGCCCGGCGAAGACGAACAGCGGGATCGACAGCAGCACCTCGCGGTCGATCGCGTACCAGACGTCCTGGATCAGGAACTCCACGTTCTTCTTGGACGTCATGAACGCGTGGACGTAGGCCACCGACAACGCGACGATCATCACGATGCTCTGGCGCAGCACCACCAGCACCGCAATGAGCGCGATCAAGCCAAGCGTGACCATGGTCTGCGTGGGGTTCTCAGTCCCGCTGGGCGTGCCGCCGCAAGGCCGGCCAGCAGGCGAAGGAGGAAAAGCGCAGCGCGCTGCTGACGAAGCACCACACCAGCACGGACTGGATGGGCCAGAGCAGGATCTCGAGACCCTGCCCCCGGGCCTGGTCGGCAAAGGAGCCCGAGACGAAGCGCCATGACCAGTAGGCCATGAACAGGCACCCGCCGGCGGCGACGATATCGGACACCCGCTCCATGGTGCGATCCCACCGCGCCGGGGTCAGCCGCGCCGCGACATCGATGCCCAGGTGGGCCCGCCAGCTCACCGTCAGGGCAAAGCCCAGGAAGGCCACGACCACCATGCAGTAGACGGCGAAGCGCTGGGCCGTAAAGATGCCACGTCCCAGCAGCTCGCGGCCCAGCAGGTCGAGAAAAAGCGCCCCCGTGATGCCGACGAAGGCCGCGATCGCGACCCAGGACTCCACCCGATGCAGGCTGTCCAGCGTGCGCCGGGCCCAGAGCGGCGGCGGGGCCTCGTCAGCTTCGGGCGGTTGCGCCATCTCGTGCAAGCTGTCTGCCGCGCCTCAGCGCCTGCCGGCCGCGAAATCCGCCTTGCCCCGCTGGATGGCGTTGAAGAGCTCCTTGGCGCGTCCGCCGTAGCTCTCGGCCAGGGCAGGCAGCCCCGGCTCGATCACCTTGGCCCACTCGGCCCGCTGCTCGTCGGTGAGCTCGTGGACAAAGCCGCCGCGCGTACGGTGCATCGCCTTCTTCGGCTCCTCGTCGGCCGCCACGCGGCGGCGACTGTCGGCCGCGCTGGGGAGCGCGGCGGTGATGGCGGAGCGCTGCTCGGCGGTGAGCTTGTCCCAGGTCGGCTTGTGGGCGATGAAGAAGGCCGGCTGGTGGTTGTGGCGGGTGAACACGTAGTGCGGCGCCGCCTGCGCGGCAGGGCCTATGAGGTAGAAGCTGAAGGTCAGGTCGCCCGCGTCAACCACGCCCTGCTGCAGGGCGGGGTAGAAGTCGGCCAGCGACATGCCCGCGCCGTTGACGCCCAGGCGGTCGGCAAAGAGCTTGGCACCGGCGGTCGGCGACACGCGCATCTTCATGCCCTTCATCCGGTCCGGCGTGGTGCAGGCAATCTTGCAGAACAGGTTGGTCCAGCCGGCCTCGCCGATCTTCAACAGGGTGAGACCGCGCGCGGTCATGATCTGCTCGAGCAGCGGGGGGATCACCTTGTCGAGCACATAGTCACGTTCGCCCTCGCTGCGCCACAAGTAGGGCATGTTGAGCACGCCCATCTCCGGCACGGCCACGGCCATGCCGGTGGCCGAGATGTAGCCCATCTCCAGCCGGCCGCGCAGGATGTTCTGCGTCAGCTCCTGTTCATTGGGGTTCTGGAACCGCTCGGCGGTGATGCGGCCGCCGGTGGCCCGGCCGACACCGGAGGCGGCCTCGTCGACGATCACGCCCAGCATGGACGGAGGCGCCACAACCGTGCCTATTTTCCAGGCCTCCTGGGCGCTGGTATGAGAGGCCAGTGAGGCGACGGCGATCGCTGCGGCGACGCGCAGCCAAGAGCGCTTGTTCATGAGGGGAGTCTCCTGCGGTTCGCCGGCGGCGCCGGTCGGTGGTTGCGGGGAACAGGTAGTTTTGTTATGGTAACCATCACAATTCAACATTTCCCCGACCGTCATGTCAAGGGTGGGGAAACCCCCAAGTAAGGAGGCTCCGTGCTGTACCTCTTGGATGTCGAGATCGACTATTCCCGCATGGGCGAGCGGATCGCTGAGTTGCGCGAGGCCGAGCATGCCCGCGTGGGCGAACTGGTTCGCGAGGGCGTGGTGCTCGTCGAATGGCTCAAGGCGAGCGGTAGGGGCGTGTTCGCGGTGTGGGATTGCCCCTCGCACGAGGCGCTGCGGCGTACCATCGCCAGCATGCCCATGGCTTCCTATCTTGGCAAGGTAGAACTGCACCCGCTGACCGAGCACCCGCTCTTCCCGGGGGGTCGCACAGCCGCCTATCCGACACCTGAAGGGTACGAGCCCCGATGAAGCACCTCGTCGTACTCGCCCATCCGCGGCAAGAGAGCTTCACCCGGCGCGTCGCGTCGGCCTACATCGACACCGCGCAAGCCCTGGGCCACGCAGTCGAACTGCGAGACCTCTATCGCATCGGCTTCAACCCGGTGGCTGATGCCGACGAAGGACGCACGCGGCCCGTGGTTGAACCGGCCGCCGACGTGCGCCTGGAGATGGACCATCTGGTCGCCGCCGACGTGGTCACCTTCGTGTCGCCGGTGTGGTGGATCGCGCCACCCGCCATCCTCAAGGGATGGCTCGACCGCGTGCTGCGCGGCGGCTTCGCCTACGGGTACGGTCCGCAAGGCCCCCGCGGCAGCCTCACGGGAAAGCGCAGCCTCGTTTTCACCAGTTCAGGGTCCACCGAGCGGGAGTTCGTCGACAGCCGCAAGCTCGAGGCGATCCGCGTCATGTGGGGCGTCGGCACGGTGGAGTTCTGCGGCATGACGCTGCTGGAGCACCTGCACTTCGGCCCAGTGGGCAGCCGCTCCACCGCCGAGGGCATTGAGCATTGCCTGGAGCGCACGCGCGAGGCGGTGCGGCAGCACTTCGGCGTCGCGTCCGACGGCCGTCCCGTGGGCTGAACGTCAAGCCCTAGACTTGCCCTCATGTCCAAGTCCACCCGGCTACTGACCGCCACCTACATCCTGTCCTACGTCGCGGCCAACGCCCCCGAGGTGGTCACCACCGAACGAATTGCCGAACAGGTGGACGAGCACCCGACGCGGGTACGGCAGATCGTCGCGGCGCTGGTGAAGGCAGGCCTGCTGAGCGCGTCGCGCGGCGCCGCAGGCGGGGTGTCGCTGCGGCGAGCGGCCAGCGAGATCTCCCTGCGCGATGTGCAGGAGGCCGTGCAGGACAGCTCGCTGCTCGCCTTCCACCTCTTCGAGCCGAACTCGGAATGGGCCGGCAAGAGCCGCGTGCACCTGGTCTTCGAGAACCTGCGCGCAGAACTCGAGGCGCGCATCCACGCCTACCTCGCCGAGCACACGCTGGACCAGACCTACGCGCCCATCATCGTGCCCTTCTCGCCCGGCGGCACCACCGACATGCTGGCCCGGGCCCTGGGGGAGCACCTGGGCAGCGGGCTCGGCACGCCAGTGCTGGTGGAGCACGTGCCGCGGCGTCGCCGGGCCGCCCCGGCCCCGGTGCGGCCGCACATGACGCAGGCCCAGCTCGACGGGCGCACGCTGGCCATCATGACGAACTCGGGCGTGCTGTCGGCCGCGCTGGCTGACCCGGACATCGACCCGACCAAGGCCTTCGTGCCGGTGACGCTGCTGGCGGAGTCGGAGATGATCCTCGCGATCAACGCCCGCTCGCGCTGGGTGGGGTTGAAGTCCCTGGTGAAGGCGGCGCGCAGCCGCCCCGGGCGGCTGAAGGTGGCGTCGGTGGGCCGCGGATCAGTCTCGCACTTGTCAGGCGCACTGTTCGAGCGGGCTGCCGGTATCGAGCTGACGCATGTGGCTTTCGAAGGGGCCCAGCCCGCGGTCCGCGCCCTCATGGCGGGTGAGGTGGACCTGTACTTCGGCACCCCGCCGACATTCCTGCCGCACGTGCGATCGGGTGCTCTGCGAGCGCTGGCCACGACGTCGGCGCACCGCGCCGACGTCTTTCCGGAACTGCCGCGGATGGCTGACCTGTACCCGGGTTTCGTCGTGGAAGGCTGGCACGGGGTGTTCGCGCCCGCCGGCACGGGGGCCGGCGAGGTGCAGCGGCTGCATGACCGAGTGGTCGAGGTGATGGCGCTGCCCGAGGTGCGGCGCCGCCTGACACGCCAGGGTTTTCGGATTGCCACCTCCACCCCGGAGCAGCTCCATGCGCGGATCTCGGCCGAGGTGGCGCGGTGGCGGGAACTGATCACCCTGACAGGGCTGCGTCCATTGCTGCAGGAACTGGCGGGAGAAGCCGCTGGCGGAGGTTGAGGGAAGCTCGCCATGCCAGGCGGCAATGCGGCGGGCGCCGCAGCAGGCAGCCGCTCCAACGGCCGGGTCCCGGTTAGTGCACGGTGATCTTCGCGCGCTCGATCAGGCGAGCCCAGACAGACTGTTCCCTGCGCATCAGCGCCGAGAGTTCGCGCCCCGGGCGTCCGGTGACTCGCATGCCCTGGTCGGCCAGTTGCCGCCGCCAGCCCTCGTCGGTGAGGGCGGCCAGCACCTGGCGCTCGAGCGTTTCGAGGGCCGCAGCGGGCGTGGTAACGGGTGCGAACACACCCTGCCAACCCACCGCCTCGAATCCGGCATAGAGGTCGGCCACGCGTGGTACGCCCGCGAACCAGGGTGAGGGGTCGGCTGCGGTGTTCGCGAGCACGCGCAGCTTGCCGGCGCGCACGTGCGCAAGGAAGGTGGGCGGCGTGCCGAAGTAGCAGTCCACCTGGCCGCCGAGCAGGTCGTTGAGCGCCGGAGCAGCTCCCTTGTAGGGCACATGCAGCATCGGCACGCCGGAAGCGAGCCTGAAGGCCTCGCCAGCGAGGTGCGAGAGCGAGCCTGCGCCGACTGAGGCGTACGTCATGCCGCCCGGGCGGGCGCGCGCCTGCTCGACGAACTCCGCCAGCGAGCGCACCGGCGTGTCGGCACGCACGGCCAGCACCAGCTCGAGTTCGACGAGCTGCGCCACCGGCGCCAGCGCCTCCATCGGGTTGGCCAGGGTCTTGTAGAGCAGCGGGTTGATCACGATGCCGGCGTTGGTGTGTACGAGCAGTGTCTGGCCGTCGGGGGCGGCACGGGCCACGGCTTGGGTGCCCAGCGCACCGTTGGCGCCGGGCTGGTTCTCCACGACATCCGTCTGGCTGCGCATCGCTCCCAGCCGCTCGCCCAGGCCGCGGGCCAGTATGTCCGTGGATCCGCCGGCCGGGAAGGGAGCCACCAGCCGCAGCGTGCGCGATTGGGCACCGGCCGTGCCCGGCGCACCCGCCAGGGCGGGCAGCGTCGCCCAGGTAGCCAGCCGGCTGAGCGCAGCGCGGCGGCCGGGCGCCGGCCCGCCTGCCGAGCCCTGGGCCGTGGCCTCGCGTTTGTCAGCCATTCCCGCGACCTCCGCCCGTGCGCAGCAGACCGGCTGCGATGCGGTTCTTCAGGATCTCGTTGGTACCCCCACCGAGTTGCAGCGCGCGCACATCGCGCAGCATGCGCTCGAGCGGAAACTCGCTGGAGTAGCCGTAGCCGCCGTGGATCTGCATCGCATCGTTGACGACCTCGAAGGCCGCGCGGCCGGTGTAGAGCTTGGCCATTGCGGCCTGGTGTGCGGCATCGGGGTGGCCGTCGGCCAGCAGGGCCGCAGCGCGGTATACGAGGGCGCGCATCGCCTCGACCTTCACCGCCATCTCGGCCAGCATCCACTGGATGCCCTGGAAGCGTGCGATCTCCCGCCCGAAGGCCTTTCGCTGGCCGGCGTGGGCAACGGCCATGTCCAGTGCCTCCGCGGCGATGCCCAGGCACATCGTCGGATTGAGCACCCGGGCCTGGTTCAGCCCCTTCATGATGCGACCGAAGGAACCGGGCGCGACCACCATGCGATCCCGGTGGACTTTGCATCCCTCGTAGATCACTTCCGCCGATGCGCCGCCGCGCAGGCCCATGTGCAGGTCTGGCCGGCCCAACCGGACCCCGGGGTCGTCCTTCTCGACGATAAAGGCCGCCACACCGCGTGAACCGGTCTCCTCGCCCACGCGTGCGAAGGTGACGAAGAACCCTGCGATGGCCGCGCGTGTGATGAAGCACTTGCTCCCGGTGATGAGGTAGTGATCGCCGTCAGGCACGGCGCGCGTGCGCAGTTCGCCGGCGTCCGATCCGGCCTCGGCCTCCGTCATGGCCCAGCAGCCCAAGGTCTGGCCGGCCGCCAAGGGGGGCAGGTAGCGGGCTTTGTGGGCGTCGGTGCCGAACTGCTGGATGAGCTCGGCTGCGCTGCAATTGGCCAAGATGAAAGCCGAGGTCACGGGACATACGCGGGCGATCTGCTCCATCGCCACCACGGCATGAAGGATGCTCGCGCCGCTGCCGCCGTAGGCAGGATCGATGGTGATGCCCGCCAGCCCGGCTTCGGCCAGCGGCTGCAGGTTCTCCACCGGTGGTTCGGCTGCGCGGTCCCAGTGCGCGGCGCGCGCAGCAAAGCGCTCGCGGGCGAGCCGCAGGCTGCTGGCCTGCAGCAGGCGCAGTTCCTCGTCGAGCTCGAAGATGCTCATCTGTCGTCGATCAGCACCAGTGCATCGACGGCCAGGGGCTGCGCACCTTCGACGACCAGCGGGTTGATGTCCACAGCGGCGATGTCCTGCCGCTCCAGCGCCAAGCGCGACAGTGCAAGCAGCACACGCACCAGGACACCGGTGTCGATGGCAGGCAATCCACGCACCGGCCCGAGGAGGGCGGCGGCCCGGGTCTGGCCCAGCATCTCGTAGGCGTCAGCCTGCGACAGCGGGGCCAGGCGCAGGGCCACCTCGGCAAGCACCTCGGCCAGCATGCCACCCAGGCCAAAGGTAACGACGGGCCCGTAGACCGGATCGCGGCTGAAGCCAGCCAGGAACTCCCGCTGGCCGCGGGCCATGCGTTGCACCAGGAGCCGCCCGCACGGGTGGGCATCACCCGTGCGCATCTGCATCCGTGCTTCAAGTCGCGCAGCCGCCTCCCGAAGAGCCGTCTCGTTGCGCAGGTCCAGCTCCACCAGGCCAAGCTCGGTCTTGTGGGCGAAGGCCTCGCCGCAGCCCTTGAGCACGACCGGATAGCCGATCTCTCGGGCCGCATCCACCGCGGCGTCGACCCCCACGACCCGGGCCTCGGCCACCACCGGCACACCGTAGGTGGCCAACAGCTGCTTGGCCTCGAACTCATCGAGGGCGCGCAGCAGGTGGGGGGGCCGACGGCTCACTTGCGCGCCCCTGCCGTGGCCGGGCTGTCGCCCAGCCGGCGCTGCCAGGCGCCAAAGTCGTCCACCGCGCGCAGCGCCCGCGCGGCGCTGCGCACCGACTCGAACACGGGCACCCGGGCGGCGCCGAGCATCGGGTGGCCCTGCGCGGCCAGGCTCAGCGGACCGGCCCAAGTCACCACGAGCGGTTTCTCGACCGCGTCGGCCAAGGCGCTGATCTCGCGGCCGTAGAAGCTCGCACGCGGCTCGGCCGCCATGGTGACGAGCAGCATCCCAGCATCGATGGCCGGGTCGGCCAGGACCTCGCGCACCGTGTCCTGGTAGCCGGTGGCCGACGAGCGGATCTGGCCGGTGACATCCACCGGGTTGCGGACGGCGGCGAATTCGGGCACGAGCCGGCGGATCGTCGCCTGGCGGGCAGGCGGCAGTTCAGGCACCTGCAGCCCGGCGAGGTCGCACTCGTCGGCCGCCACGCCGCAGATGCCGCCCGACGCGGAAACCACGCCGACGCGGCGTGCGCGCTGCTGGCGCAGGTCCAGGCGCGAGCCCAGCCAGGCGAAGGTGCGCGCCAGGGGGAGCAGCTCGGCCAGGTCGTCGACCTGGATCAGGCCGTATTGCCGGCACAGCGCGCCGAACACGGCGTGCGAGCCCGCCAGCGCTCCCGTGTGCGACGCGCTGGTGGCCGCCCCCACAGCCGAGGCGCCGCTCTTGTAGACCAGGACCGGCTTGCCGGCCAACGCCGCGCGTTGACAGGCGGCCAGGAAGCGTGGAGGGTCGGAGACGCTCTCCAGGAAGAGGGCGAAGACGCGGGCGTGCGGGTCGTCTACCAGGTGGTCGAGGTAGTCGGCAGCCGTCAGGTCAGCCTGGTTGCCCGTGGTCACCCAGTGCGAGAAGCCCACTCCCTGCTCCATGCCGCGCCCGATCATCGAGCCGCCGAGGGCGCCGCTTTGGGTAATGAAGGCGACCCCACCGGCGACGAAGGGCTGCATCTGGCCGACCATCGAGATGGTGGCGGCAAAGGGGTGGTGGAAGTCGACGAAGCCGGCGGTGTTGGGACCGGCGATGCGCATGCCCGAGCCGCGCGCGAGGGCCAGCAACTCGTCCTGGAGCTGAACCCGGCCTGCCTCGGCGAAACCCGAGGACATGACGATCGCCGCCCGCACGCCCTTGGCCGCGCAGTCCCGCAGCGCCTCCATGCAGGCCTCGGCCGGCACTACTAGCAGCGCGACGTCGACATGGCCCTCGATATCGCTCACCCGCGCCACGCAACGTCGTCCGAAGAGCTCGCTCTCCTTGGGATTAACCGGATGCACCGCACCCCTGAAACCATGCTCGAGCAGGTTGCGCATTGCAGCCGTGCCGAGCTTGGGCACACCCGTGGACGTCTCGCCGCGCGAGGCACCGACGACAGCGACGCTGCGCGGCTTGAACAGGGCGTCCAGGGGCTTCATCGCGAAGGCTCGGCGAGGCGGCTCAGGTGTCCTGGTTCCAGGAGTAGGGGAAAGGCATGGTGCCGTGCTGCACGACGACCGGCACCGCGTAGCGCTTGACCGTGCTGCTGCACTCCACGTCGATCACGCACAGCTCGCCGCTGGCCAGCGCCGCCTCGACGGCGGGCTTGAAGTCGGCCGCGCGCTCGACGCGGAAGACCCGGGCACGCATGGCCGCCGCAATCTGGGAGATGTCGGGGTTCCACGGCTCGCCCGTCTTCTCGATGCGGTAATGGTCTCCGACGCCGCGGCCGAACTTGGCCTGCGCCCCTTCCACCTCGGCCTGGATGGTCTTGTTGTTGAGCACGATGACCACGCCGGGAATGCCGTACTCGGTGGCCGTGGCCAGCGCCAAGCCGGTGTGGATGAAGCTCTGGTCCCCGACGAACACCACGACCGGATGCCGGCGCCGCTCCATGCCGGCACCCACCACCCCCGGTGGCGCAAAGCCCATCTGCCCGAACTGCTGGTTGTTGGTGGCGAACCACGGACTCTTGAGCGTGTAGAAGGCCGGCACGTAGTTCATGATGAAGCCGGTGTCGCACACGAGGGAAGCCTGCGCATCGAAGGCGTTCACGGCATCCGAGGTGTCCTTGACGATGCGCGCATAGTGCAGCGGCTCGATGTCCGAGGTGACCACGGCCTGCACCTCGGCCCGCCAGGCCTTGCGCCAGCCGGCGATGCGCCGGAGCCACCCCGTGCGGCGCGGCGTGTGACCGGCCTGCTGCCAGGCCGCCTGCAACGCTCGCAGCGCGCTGCGCGCATCGGACACCATGCCCACGCGCGCCGGGTAGACGCGGTTGATTTCGCCCGGGTCAATATCCACGTGCACCAGCGTGGTCTTGCCCGGGATGTCGAAGATGGTCCAGCCCGCGGTGTTGAGGTCGTTGAAGCGCACGCCGACGCCGATCACGAGATCGGCCTCCTGGGCCGCCTTCACGGCATGGCCGGTGCCGCTGCGGTCGCACACGCCCAGCGACAGCGGGTGGTCCTCCGGGATGCCGCCCTTGCCGCCGAAGGTGGTGGCCACCGGCACCTGCGTTGCCTCGGCGAAGGCACGCAGCTCGTCCCAGGCATGGGCGTTGAGTACGCCGCTGGAGGTGTACAGCAGCGGCCTGCGCGCCTTGGCCAGTAACCCCACCGCCGCGGCCACGGCGTCGGGGTCGGGCCCCGGAGGGTGGGGAAACAGCCAGTCGGCCAGCTCCCTTCTCGATGGCAGCTCGACCTCGATCTCCGTGTTCTGCACGTCCAGCGGCATGTAGACCACCACCGGCCCGGGCCGGCCGGTGATGGCCGTCTTGTAGGCACGCATCACGGT
This sequence comes from Rubrivivax sp., assembly GCA_044372085.1. Lineage (GTDB taxonomy): Bacteria > Pseudomonadota > Gammaproteobacteria > Burkholderiales > Burkholderiaceae_C > Rubrivivax. The sequence goes on along the minus strand of JBILSM010000026.1, from coordinate 16,337 downwards.
GCGCAGCACCGTGTCCGGACGGTAGGTCGTGAAAGCCCCCTTGGTGATGTTCTTGAACAGCTGCGTGAACTCGTCGTCGCCGTAGCGGTAGACCTCCTGGATGCCGCCCCGCCCATACCACTTGGTCGGGCCACCGGCCATCAGGCACAGCATCGGGGTGCTGTCGTAGAAGGCCTCGGCAATCCCGGGGATCGTGTTGAAGTTGCCAGGCCCCACCGTGGTGCAGGTCACGGGCAGGGGCAGCTCGCGCCGCATGCGCCACTCGATGTCGGCCGCATGGATGGCGTGGATCTCATGGCGCATCCGGATGCCCGGGATCTTGGCCTCGTACTCCAGGGCGTCGAGCAGTCCCCAGTTGGCGTGACCGTTGTACAGGTAGTAGCGCTTCGTGCCCACGCGCTGGAGGAAGTGGGCCACGGCCTGCGCGGCGGTCATGCGGGGCATCGTGTCGGTCTCCTCGGTGAACGGCAGGTGTCGGCGGGGTCGGTTCGGCAGCGCGGCCGATCCTTCGTCTTCGGTCTGGGGGATCAGCGCAGCCTCAAGGCCTCGTCGATCTCAATGGTTATTGACACGATAACAAATAGACGGGTATTCTGCAAGCCATCCTGACTGTGCCATGTTCGATCAGCTCTTCATCGACAACGACTTCGTGCCGCCGGCCGCAGGGCGGCGCTTTGACGCCGTCGACCCCGCCACCGAGCAGCGCCTGACCACGCTGGCGCTGGCCGACGCCGCCGACGTGGACCGCGCTGTGCGCTCGGCGCACCGCGCGTTCGCCCACTGGCGCCGGACGACGCCCGCCGAAAGAACACGGCTGCTGCTCAGGGCCGCAGCCGTGATCGCCAGCAGGTCCGACGAGATCGCCCGCCTGGAGACGCTGGACATGGGCAAACCGCTGCGCGAAAGCCTGGCCAACGTCGCCCGGTCGGTGCGCACCTTCGAGTACGCTGCCGGCGCCACCGACAAGCTCGAGGGCCAGTCCATTCCCGTGAACGCGCGAAGCTTCAACTTCACGCACCTGGAGCCGGTGGGCGTCAGCGCGCACATCACCCCCTGGAATTACCCCTTCGCCAACGCCTGCCGCTCGCTTCCGGTGGCACTGGCCGCTGGTTGCACCGCGGTGGTCAAGCCTGCTTCCGAGACCTGCTTGAGCACCCTGCTGCTGGGTGACGTGCTGCGAGAGGCGGGCTTCCCGCCTGGGGTGGTCAACGTCGTCACGGGCAGCGGCTCCGAGGCCGGGGCGGCGCTGGCCCGGCACCCGCTCGTGCGGTCGATCACGTTCACCGGTTCGGTGGGCACGGGGCAGCAGGTGGCGCATGCGGCGGCAGACCATGTGCGGCCCGTGGTGCTGGAGCTCGGGGGCAAGAACCCGCAGATCGTGTGCGCCGATGCCGATCTCGACGCGGCGCTAAAGGAGACGGTGAGAGGCGCGTTCACCAATGCCGGCCAGGTGTGCACGGGCATCTCCCGCGTGCTGGTCGAGCGTCCGATTCATGACCGTTTCGTCCAGGCCCTGCGTGAACGCGTGCAAGCCCTCACGGTCGGCCCCGGTCTGGACAACGCCGACCTCGGGCCGCTGGTCAGCGCTGCGCACCGGCAGACGGTGGCGGACTATGTGGGCCTGGCCCGCGAGGAAGGTGCCCGGCTCGTGTGCGGCGGCCATGTGCCGCCGGAGCGGGAGCGCGGCTGGTTCTACCGGCCCACCGTCTTCGACGGCGTGAGGCCCGACATGCGCATCGCCCGCGAGGAGGTCTTCGGACCGCTGCTGGTGGTGATCCCGTTCGACACTGACGAGCAGGCGCTGGCCATCGCCAACGACGTGGAGTTCGGACTGTCCGCGGGCATCTTCACCCGCGACCTGGGCCGCGCAATGCGCTTTGCGCGTGATGTGGAGGCGGGCATGGTGTGGGTCAACGAGTGGTTCCAGAGCCCCGTGCAGGTGCCCCATGGCGGGGTCAAGCGCTCGGGAATCGGGCGTGAACAGGGGTTCGCGGCCTTCGCCAACTACCTGCAAGTCAAGGACGTGGCCATCCGCTTCGGATGAAGACCGCACCGCCGCCCGCAGGCCCCGCGACCGACACGCCCCCTCCAGAACCCACGACATCCTTCAGGACCGGAGACACTCAGATGGCAGGAAGACTCGACCAGCAGCACGTCGTCGTGATCGGAGGCACCTCGGGCATGGGCCTTGCGACAGCGCAGGCGGCCGCAGCGGCCGGCGCCCGCGTCACCATCGCCGGCCGCGACCCCTCCCGGCTGCAGCGCGCGCTCCAGAGCCTTGGTGCACAGGGTCAGGGCCGCACGCTCGACATCCTCGACCCGGCGCAGCTCACGGCATTTTTCGGCTCGATCGAGGTCTTCGACCACCTGGTCATGACCGCGCACGCGTCTTCCGTGGTGACGGGGGCTATTGCGCCCCTGGCCGACATGACACTGGAGGCCGCCCGCGCCTTCATGGAGACCAAGTTCTGGGGCCCCTTCATGGCGGTGAAGCTGGGGCGTGCCCGGCTGGCGCCGCGGGGCTCCATCGTGTTCTTCTCGGGCGCCGCGGGCGCGCGAAAGCTGCTGCCCGACCACACGGCCATCGGGGCCACCAACGGGGCGGTGGAGGCCTTCGCGCGCCAACTGTCCCGCGAGATCGCCCCGCAGCGCGTCAACGTCATCGCTGCCGGCCTCGTGCGCACGCCGACCTACGACGGGCTGTCCGAGGCCGCGCGCGAGGGCCTGTACGCCCGCTACGCGGCCCAGGCCCTGGTGGGCAGGGTGGGCGAGCCGCAGGACATCGCGCACGCTGCGGTGTACCTGATGACCAGCGAGTACGTGACTGGCCAAATCCACGAGATCGACGGAGGCCGGCCGTGACGGGCGCCCGGCCCGGCGATGCAGAGGCCGCCGCGCCGCGGCTGCCGGCCGTGCCGGTGCGCGCCAACCTGTTCGTCGACCGCTGCGATGCAGCGCCCTCGCTGGTCGGTTCGCGCGACCGGGAGACCGGGCAGGTGTTCTTCCCGGCCGAGACCCTGAATCCCCAGACGATGCGCGAGGGCACGCTCGAGCGCCATGAGTTCGCCGGCACCGGCCGGCTGGTGGCCTGGACGGTGGTCGCGCGCGGCCTGCCTGGGTTTGACTCACCCTACGCGCTCGGCACGATCGCGCTGGACGCCGGGCCCAGCTTCATCGGGCAGCTGCACGACTGGCAGGGCAAGGCACTGCGAGCGGGCATGCGCGTGCGGCTCGCGATCGGCCGCATCAAGAACGAGAAGGACGGCACCGAGGTGGTCGGCCCGAAGTTTGTGCCGGTGGAGGACTAGGTGGAGCGCATCTTCATCGTGGGCGCCGGGATGACCACCTTCGGGCCGCAGCCTGAGGTCGAGGTGCACGAGCTGGGGCGCCGCGCGGTCTGGGAGGCTGTTGCCTCCAGCGGCCTGGACCCCCAGGTACTGCGCCAACGCCCGATGGTGGCCTTTGCCGGCCACGCCTACCAGGGCCCCTGCTTCGCGCAGAAGACACTCATGAGGATCGGCCTGCAGGGCATGCCCATGGTGAACGTCGAGAACGCCTGCGCCTCGGGCAGCACGGCGGTGATCGGCGCGGCGGCGATGATCCGCAGCGGCGAGGCCGAGATGGCGCTGGCGCTCGGCGCCGAGAAGCTCACGCGACCCGGCGGCGGGTTCCTGCCCATCGTCGCCGACGACCTGGAGAGCGCCATGGGCCGCGTGATGCCGGCCGCGTTCGCGATGCAGGCGCAGCTGCACATGCAGCGCCACGGCACGACCCGCGAACAGCTGGCGATGGTGGCGGTCAAGAACCGCCGCCACGGGGCCCTGAACGCGCGGTGCCACTTCCGGGAGACAGTGACGCTCGAGCAGGTACTCGCCAGCCCGAGCGTCGCCGAGCCGCTGACCCGGCTGTCGTGCTGCCCGGTGTCGGACGGCGCGGCGGCGGTCCTGCTGGCCGGCGAGGCCGCAGTACGCTCCCTCGGCCTGCAGCCGCGCGTGGAGCTCGTGGGGCACGCGCTCGTCAGCGGCGAGCGCACGCCCTTCGGCATCGTCGACGACCACTCCGAGATGTCGATCCGCGCCGCGCGCCAGGCCTTTGCGCGCGCCGGGGTCGGCCCTGCCGACATCGACCTGTGCGAGCTGCACGACCCCTTCACCATCGCCGAGCTGATGCACTACGAGGACCTCGGCTTCTGCGCGCCCGGGGAGGCCGGGGCCTATGTGGAGAGCGGCCGGTCGGCGATTGGCGGGGGCGGCGTGGCGGTGTCGCCGTCCGGGGGTCTGATGGCACGGGGCCATCCGCTGGGCGCCACGGGCGTGGCGCAGGTGGCCGAAGTGTTCTGGCAGTTGCGGGGAGAAGCCGGCGCCCGCCAGGTCCCGAACGCGCGCACCGCGCTGACCCACACCGTGGGCGGCGGGGTCACCAAGCTCGAAGCCGGCGCCTGCGCGGTGATGATCTTCCAGGCCGCCTGAACTCACCGGGCCGAAGGAACGCAACGATGGAGCACGAGACCCTCAGGCTGGCGGTCGACGACGGGGTGGCAACGCTCACCCTGCACCGACCCGAGGCGATGAACGCGATCACCCAGCGCATGAAGGACGAGCTGGGCGCGGCGCTGGAGTCCCTGGCGGCCCTGGCCGCCAACGCGGCGGTGCGGGTGCTCGTCATCACCGGAGCGGGCGACAAGGCCTTCTGCGCTGGCGCCGACATCAAGGAGCGCGCTGGCACCGACCCGACACCGGCGGAGTTCTTCTTTCGTCAGCAAGCCACGCACCGGCTGTTCACGCGCCTGGAGCAGTTTCCGCTGCCAGTGATCGCGGCACTCAACGGCGTGGCCTTCGGTGGCGGCGCCGAGATCGCGCTGTGCGCCGACCTGCGCGTGGCGGCGGAGCATGCGCGCATCGGGCTGACCGAGGTGGCGCTGGGCGTCATCCCGGCCGGGGGCGGCACGCAGCGCCTGGCCCGCCTGGTCGGGCCGGCCAAGGCCAAGGAGCTGTTGTTCACTGCCGCCCGGCTGACGGCGGCCGAGGCCTGGTCGTTGGGCCTGGTCAACCGGGTCGTGCCGGCCGGGCAGCTCGGCGCCGAGGTGCGCGGACTGGCGCGCGCCATCGCGGACATGCCGCCGCTGGCGCTGCGCTTTGCCAAGCAGGCGGTCGACAAGGGGCTGCAGGCGGACCTGCAGACCGCGCTCGATTTCGAGCTGTATGCGGCGTCCATCCTCTTCGACACCGAGGACCGCCGCGAGGGCATGCGCGCCTTCGTCGAGAAGCGCGCGCCGCACTTCAAGGGACGCTGAGCGCGCCTGCGCGCCGCAAGGAGAGACGATGGACTTGAACCTGCGGGGCCGCGTGGCCCTGGTGACTGGCGCCGGCCAGGGCGTGGGCCGCCGCATCGCGCTGACGCTGGCTGCCGAGGGCGCGCGCATCGCGGTCAACGACCTCCTGCCCGCGCGGGCACAGAAGGTGGCCGACGAGATCGCGGCGGCCGGCGGCACCGCGCTCGGCCTGCCCTTCGACGTGACCGACCGGGGGGCCGTGCAGGCTGCGGTGGAGCAGGCCTGCGCCCGATGGGATACGGTGGACATCCTGGTCAACAACGCCGGCATCATTCCCGAGCGGCGCAGCGGCGAAGTCGGGCTGCCGCCCTTTGCCGAGCAGCCCCCCGAGCACTGGGCCAAGATCGTCAACCTGAACCTGATGGGCACCCTGAACGTCACGCACGCCTGCCTGCAGGGGATGGTGCAGCGGCGCAACGGCAAGATCGTGACCATCATGTCCGACGCCGGTCGCATCGGCGAGGCGCGCTATGTGGTCTACGGCGCGGCGAAGGCCGCGCAGGCGGGCATGACGCGCTCGCTGGCCAAGGAGGTGGGGCCGCAGCGCATCAACGTCAACGCAGTGTCGCTGTCCGCGGTAGCCCACGAGGCCCCGATGGCCGACTTCCTGCGCGAGGACGCGACGCCCGAATCCAATGAGACGCTCCGGAAGATGCTCGGCGCCTACCCCATCGGCAAGGGACTCGGGCGGCTCACGCGGCCGGCGGACGCGGCCCATGCGGTGGCCTTCCTCGTCAGCGATGCGGCTGAGTACATCACCGGGCAGGTGCTGTCGGTCAACGGCGGCTACGCGATGCCCTGAACCCCGGAGCCGCGCCTTGCCCCGCGTTGTGTTCTTCGACCGCATCGGCCCGCCCGAGGTACTGCAAATCCGGGACGTGCCGCTGGCCGAGCCCGGTCCGGGCGAGGTTCGGCTGGCGGTCGAGGCCTTTGGCTTGAACCGCTCCGAGTCGCAGATGCGCCAAGGCACCTACCCGATGATCAACGCCACCTTTCCCTCGCGCGTGGGCAAGGAGGCGGTGGGCCGGGTCACGGCGGTGGGACCGGGCGTGCAGGGCGTGGAGGTGGGCGCGCGGGTGACCACCGTGCCCTGCTTCGACATGAACCGGCACGGCGTGTACGGCGAGTTCGCCGTCGTGCCGGCCACGGCGCTGGCGCCCGTGCCGCGCGGGCTGGACGCGGTGCAGGCCACTGCCATCTGGCAGCAGTACCTCACGGCCTATGGCCCGCTGGTCGAGTACACGGAGCTCGGCCCCGGTCACACCGTGCTCGTGACCGCCGCCACCGCCAGCGTCGGGCACGCGTGCATCCAGGTGGCCAGGACGCGAGGGGCCCGCGTGATCGCCACCACCCGGCGCGCCGACAAGACCGAGCGGCTGCGGCGCACCGGCGCCGACGACGTGGTGGTCACGACCGAGGAGCCGCTGGTGGCGCGGGTGCTTGAACTCACGGGCGGCCGCGGCGCTGATGTGATCGTCGACTCCATCGCCGGCGCCGGGGTGGTCGACCTGGCCGAATGCGCCGCGCAGCGCGGGCGCATCTTTCTGTACGGCCGCCTGGACGAGCGACCGGTGACCTATCCGCTGATCGCCTGCATGAAGAAGGCGCTGTCGATCACCGGCTACACGCTGTGGGAGATCGTGCTGGACCCGGTCCGGCGCGCGCGCGCCGAGCGCTGGATCCTCGATCAACTGGAGGCCGGCGTCTTCGAGCCGGTCATCGACCGTGTCTTCACGCTCGAGCAGATCGTGCAGGCCCATGCCTGGATGGACGCCAACGCAGCCAACGGAAAGATCGTGGTCCGTGTGGGGGAGCCACTCGTGCCATGAAGTCCTGGCCCTGTCGCGCCGCCCCGAAAGGGCCCCCCAAGAGAAGGTGGCGGATCACGCTGCACCCGAGGCGCTGTCGGCCTTCCACGTGATGCGCGCGGGCGTGTTCGAGCAGCTTGGTCTTCAGCCCCGACGGTACGGGGCGGTGCGGGAGCGGCAGGCCGACACCCGCGCGCGGGCGATGACCCCGCTGGCTCAGCTGCCCGTGGTACGCGAGCGCGTCATCGAGTCACTGGTCCCTTGTCTCGCTCGTCTCCCTCATCTCAGGCATCTCAGCCCAGTTGCATCAGCACCACCGGCAGGAGCACCGCGCTGACGACACCGTGCAGGCCCATCCCGAGGCTGGCGTAGGCGCCGGCCACCGGGTGCACGCTGAAGGCGCGCGACGTGCCGATGCCGTGCGCGGCCACCCCCAGCGCGAAGCCACGCTGCCACCAGGCCGTGACGCCGGCGGCGTTCAGCACGAAACGCCCAAGCACCGCACCGAGCACGCCAGTAGACACCGCGAAGATGGCCGTGAGCGTCGGAGAGGCCTGGACGCGCTCGGCAATGCCCATGGCAATGGGCGCCGTGACCGACTTCGCCCACATCCCGCGCACCAGCGCCTCGTCGGCCCCCAGCGCCTTCAGGACACCCACCGCCACGACGATGGACGTGACCCCCCCGGCAGCCATGGCCAGCGTCAGCGCACCCAGACGGCCCTTGACGGAGGCCCACCCCTTGTAGATGGGAATCGCCAGTGACACGGTGGCGGTGCCCAGCAGGAAATGCACGAACTGCGCGCCTTCGAAGTAGCGCTGATAGGGCATGCCGGCCAGCACCAGCCCAGCCGCCACCAGCACCACGGCGATCAGCACCGGATTGGCCAGCGGGTTGCGCTGCGTGCGCTCGTAGACCGCCAGGCCCAAGGCGTAGGCCCCCAGCGTCAGGACGAGCGCGAACAGCGGAGAGGCCGCCAGGTAGACCCAGATCTCGTGGATGGGCGGCAGCTCAGGGCGCATGCTCGTCCTGCGCCGCTGGCGGGGCCAACCGCTTGAGCACCAGGGCCGTGACGAAGATGGTGGCCACCACGCTCAGCAGCAGGGCGGCCGAGACCGCCAGCGCGTTCTCTTTCAGCAAGGGCCAGAACATCACCACGCCGACAGAGGCCGGCACGAACAGCAGCCCCAGGTGCTGCAGGATGCCGCCGCCCACCAGTTCCATGGAAGGCGGCACGCGACCTCGCCAACCCAGGAACGCCAGCAAGAGCACCAAGCCCACCACCGGGCCGGGAATGAAAGGGATGATGAACGCGCTGATCACCTCGCCCAGGGCCTGGAAGAGCAGCAGTTGCAGCAGGCCGTGTATCAAGCCAGGGCCTTCCCTGAAGGGTTGTCGTGTTGTGGAACCATCCTACGCTCTCGGGCCTGCCTGCGAGCTGCCGGGCAATGGCGCCTCAGCGCTCGCTCAGCGGGTTGGCGCCTGGGGCCTGGAAGCTCAGATCGCGCGGTAGTGTGGCGCCACAGCCCGCCATGACCCAACCTTGGTCACCCCAGTCGCACAGCATGTGTCGAGGTGAGGCTTAAGTCCGCCTGGATTCCTCGGCGAGACGCGCGCGATCGTTCATGCGCCGCGTGCCTTGGCCCGCTCCTGATCCACGAGCAGCCGGCGGAGAATCTTCCCGGACGGGGACTTGGGGATGGAAGCCACGAACTCGACGCGACGCACCTTCTTGTACGGCGCCACATGCTCCGCCACGTAGGCCATGACGGCCTCGGCGTCGATGGGGGAGCGGATCACCACGAAGGCCTTGGGGATTTCGCCCGCTTCCTCGTCCGGCACCGGAATGACCGCCGCATCCGCAATGGCTGGATGACCGAGCAGAACCGCCTCAAGTTCGGCGGGCGGCACCTGCAGCCCCTTGTACTTGATGAGCTCCTTCACGCGATCCACGATGCGGAACCAGTTGTTGCCGTCGACCACGGCCACATCGCCCGTCTTGAACCAGCCATCCGGCGTCATGCAGGCCGCCGTGGCGTCCGGCTTGTTGAAGTACCCCTTCATGACCTGCGGGCCGCGGATCCACAGCTCGCCCGGCTTGCCTGCCAGCGTGTCCGCACCGGTTTCCGGATCCACCACGCGGCACTCGGTGCTGGCCATGCAGGTGCCGATGGAATCGAGCTGCTCGGGGCCGTCGCCCATGGGGTGCACGTGCGTGACCGGACTGGTCTCGGTCAGCCCATAGCCCTGACGCACGCGGACGCCGAGCCGCTGCTGGCAGGCTTCAGCCAACTCCCGCCCGAGCGGCGCGGCCCCGCTGAAGACGTAGCGGAGCGCCGAGAGATCGTACTTTGCCACCACCGGATGCTTGGCCAGCGCCAGCACGATGGGCGGCACCAGATAGGCCATGTGCACGCGGTACTGCTGCAGTACCCCGAGCGCCTGTTCGAGATCAAAGCGCGGGAGTGACACGATGCAGGCGCCTTCCCGCAGGGCACCGCTCATGACCACCATCATGCCGTAGATGTGGAAGAACGGCAGCACCCCGAGCACATGGTCCCCCGGCTTGAGCACCGCCGTGATCGGCTCCATCTGCAGGAGATTGGCGACCAGGTTGCGATGCGTGAGCATGACCCCCTTGGGAATCCCCGAGGTGCCGCTGCTGTAGGGGAGTGCGGCCACATCGTCCATGCGGATCTGATGGGCGGGTGGCGCCTCACCATGCGTCATCAGAGCCGCGAAGGGAGTCGCACCCTCCGCTGCACCGAACACCACGATCTCATGCACGGTGCGTGCGTGCTGCGATGCCGCCTGGCACTTCGGCAGCAGATCGGGGATGGTCACCAGAAGGACCGCCCCGCTGTCGGCAAACTGGGCCCCGATCTCCTCGGCCGTAGCGATCGGATTCACGGTGGAACAGATGGCCCCGATCGATACGGCGGCATAGAAAACGATCGGGAACTCCGGGAGGTTGGGGCTCACCAGCCCCACGACGTCCCCGGGCCTGACCCCATGCGCCACCAGCCCGGCCGCCACGCGACGGACCGCCGCCTCGAGCGCACCGTAGCTGTAGCTGCGGCCCGTGGCCCCGCAGATGATGGCGGGACGGTCGGCGAACTGCGAGGCCCGTTCGAACACGAACGGGACGAGCGTCTGCTCCGGAATGGAGATCTCGGGGTAGGGACCGCGAATGATGCGGGGCTCAGCCATGGAAGTCTCCCGAACGAGTGAGGTAGGAGCGCAGGGTGCGCCGGCGACGTTCAGTCGACCCGAGCATAGGAAATTCAAACGCCCTCTTCAAGACGACAGGCCCTGGGTAAACCCGACACGTCGCGTGCTGCTCGCACGGTCGCGCGCCCGGGTTCACACGGGTCCTGAGGACACCCGACGGCGTGGTGACACTTGATGCGGGCAGCGCCATCCCGGCCGGGTCACACGACACAGCCTCGTAAACATTGCCATAAAGGATTACCCGGCATGAGCGCTGCCACCAAGTACCTGCTCGAGGAAGCCATGCGCTGCAAGCGCGAAGGCAAGAGCGAGACCATCCTCTTCAACCTCTGTGGTCACGCCCATTTCGACATGACGGCCTACCAGAAGTACTTCGCTGGCGAGCTCAAGGACGAGTCCTACAGCGAGGAAGAGCTGGCCATGGCCCTGGCTGGATTGCCCTCGGTACCGGCGGGAGTGTGAGCCAACGCTTGCTCAGGCGCTGGCCGGGCCGTGTGCCGCATCGTCGTCCGCCGCGGCCCACGTCAATGCCGACCAGGGCTGACGGGCAAGCCAGCCCAGCAGCAACACCCCCGCCAACGCCGCCGAGCAGGTCAAGGCCTGCACCCAGGGTGCCGGGTCGACCCAGCGGCGGGCATAGATGGCCAGCAGCGCCACCGCGCCCCAGGGCGCCAGACGCGTGAAAGCGCCGCGCACCCACATGGCGGCAGCTGCCAGCAGCACCAACGCCGAGGCCACGAAGACCAGCGTGAAGAACAAGCCGGCAATGCCCTGCGCCTTGCCCAGCTGATGCCCCCAATACGTGAAGGGCAGCCAAGCCGCACAGCCCAGCGCCAGTACACAGGCCACCAGGCGCGCACGCCGGGCCGGACCGTCAGCGGGCTCGGCATTTCGGATGGGCACCAGCAAAGGGATCAGCGCCAGCGACAGCAGGCCCACGCAGGCGTCGATGAACATGGTGCGCGGATAGCCCAAGGTTTCGGCGGACAGACCCAGCCAGGTGGCGCTGTAGGCGATGGCCAGATTGGCCATGGCCATGTAGGCAGTGAACTGCGTGCCGGCCACCTTGGGCGTGGTCACATCCATCATGATGGCCGAGCGCGTGCCATACATCAGACCCATGAAGAAGGTGTAGGCCATTGACGCGATCCAGAGCGCCGAGACCAACAAGGGGTCGATGGCGCCGGCGCTGCCCGGCGGGCGCGGCATCACATAGCCGAGTTGCTGCAGGCGCCAGCCCAGCCATGCGATGGGCAAGCTCATCAGCGCGATATAGATGAACAAGGTCAGACGGCGCCCATAGCGGTCTGACAACCATCCACCCAGCACCATGCCAATGGCCGAGATGATGTTGGACCAGAGCTCCAGCTGGCCCGACTCGCTCTCGCCGAGACCAAACTCAGCCGCCAGTGTGGAGCGCAAGGACAGGCCGATGGCCATGGCGCCGGCCGGCAGCAGGTTGAACGCCACACCCGCCAACGCACCGCGCGTGGCCAGGAAGGCGCGAAAAGCGTCGACCGAGAAAGTCTTCATCTCATGCGCTGCGCGCGCCAGGCCGATACGACGATGGTCGGGTCGTGCCTCCTCTTCGGCTTCCTTCATCGGCAAGACCACGAGCGCGGTGACGAGCAGGATGGCGCCCGCCACCATGAAAAAGCTGGCCTGAAAGCCCGTGTAGGGCATGAGCATCAGCACGCCGGCGCCTCCGATGGCCGCTCCGAAGGACGCTCCGGCAAACATCAATCCATTGGCCAGGCCGCGCTCGTCATCGCGCAAAGTGTTGCAGGCCAGGCCGTCAATCGCCACGTCCTGCATGGCGGCAAACAGGTTGTGCACGAAGAGGATGCCGGTGAACAAGGCCAACGATCCCGGCAAAGGCAGGGCGATGAGCGTCAGCAGCGTGGCCACCATCACAAACTGGCAGCCCATGATCCAGGCGCGCCGATGGCCGAAGCGCTTGGAGCGGAACACATCCACCAGCGGACCGAAGGCCCATTTGAAGGCCCAGGGCAAGTAGAACGAGCCGACGAAAGCGCCAATCTCGGCTGGCCCCACCCCCATCTTGCGCAGCTGAAAAGCCACCGCCGTGGCGACGAAGCCCAGCGGTATACCCTCGGTGATGTAGAGCCCGAAAAAAGCCGCGAGGCGGCCGTGTCGGGTGGCCAGCGGGTTGGGGAGCATGGGGTTTTGGGGCCGCGAAAGCGCGGGCGAATTGTGGCGCCCTTCACTGCCTTGCCCCGGCTCTGACCCAGGGCGCGGATCAGCAGGCCGAGCTTGGTGCGGTTCAAGGTGAAGCCAGCCTGGCGCCACCCTTCCCTACTGTGACTCCTCGGTCCAGTCCTCGACCGAAAGGCCTGGAAACTGCGCGAAAGCGCGGTCGTTGGTCACCAGCACGGCGTCGATACTCAGGGCGTGTGAGCCAATCAGGAGATCCATCGGCGCGAGCCCTCTGCCCTCGCGTTGGGTTGCGGCACGGGCCGGTCCGTAGACCTCGGACGTCGATGCGTCCCAGGGTAAGACGTCGACCCGCCGCAGGAACTCCCGAACCGCAACGTGAAGCGCCGTGGCGTCAGGCCGTTTGGCCAGACCGAACAGCAGTTCACCCTGGGTGATGGCCGAGATGCACAGCGAAGTGATCGGCGCGGCGACCACTCGACGTGTAACTTCAGGGTGCTTCTTGAGGAGGTGGCTGACGGTGTTGGTGTCGAGCATGTAGCGCGTCACAGTCGTCACCCCCGCCAGTCCTCCAGCGGATCCCTGTCATGGGTGCCCTGGGCACGCTGCGCTTCGCTCAGGAAGTCTTCAGGGAAATCGGCCGCCTGCAGCGCGGTGAAGAACCCATCCCAAGTGGTTGGCTTGCGTGACAGGATCACGTCGCCAGTCTTCGGATCCTGGCGGATAAAGACTTCCTTCGTATCAAACCGAAAGGCCGCAGGCAATCGCACAGCCTGGCTGCGGCCGTTGGTGAAGAGCTTGGCGGTTTGGGTCAGGTGTGGTTCCGGTGACATATACCAGAGTCTATCCCATTGGCGTGAACTGACCCCGTGTTGGTCCAGGCAGAAGCGTCACTCTTGCAAAATGGACTCAGCTGGACACAGCTGACGACGTTCAGAAATAGGGAAAGTTGTCGAATTCGAACCTGGAACACGCAACGTCGCCCGGGTCGCCAAGCGTGCCTTCCTATGAGTCACGCTCACGGGCAATGCGATGGCAGGGCGCCACCACGCCCGACGCCTCAGGCGCTACCTCAGTCCCTCGCGTGCGCCCTCGCCCGCAACCTCCCCACCACCCCGGTAGGGAAGTAGTACACCGACAGCACGAACAGCACGCCCAGCCACAGCAGCCAGCGGTCGGGCGTGAGCACCGCGGCGAGTACGGGCACGCCTTCCGCGGCGCCGGCGGCGAGCTTGAGCAGGTCCTGCAGGTAGTTCTGCGCCAGCACGAAAAGCACACTGCCGATCACCGCGCCGTACAGCGTGCCCATGCCGCCGATCACCACGATCAGCAGGATGTCCAGCATGATCTCGAAGCTCAGCGTGGTGTCGGGCCCGGTGTAGCGCAACCACAGGGCCAGCAAGGCGCCAGCCACGGTGGCGAACAGCGCCGCCAGCACGGTGGAGGCGGTGCGGTAGGTGACTGTACGAAAACCCATCGCCTCGGCGCGGAAGTCGTTCTCGCGGATGGCCTGAAGCACGCGGCCGAAGGGTGAGTTCACGATGCGCAGCAACACCAGGAACAGCACCAGCACGACCGTGAAGATGAGCCAGTAGGTCAGCGTCTTGCCGTCGATCAGCAGGCCCAGCACCTCGGTCTCGAAAGGCTCGAAGGACGGGCTCAGCCAAGTGGGGTTCTTGAAGTTCAGGCCGTCCTCTCCGCCCGTGAACTCGCTGAGCTGCGAGGCCAGGGTCTGGAAGGCCGTGGCCACGGCCAAGGTGATCATGGCGAAGAAGATGGCCTTCACGCGCAGGCTGAAGAGGCCGATGAGCAAGGCCAGTAGCACCGACAGCACCACGGCCGCCGCCAGGCCCAGGCCCACCGCCGCCCAGCCCGGGCCCATGCGCTCACTCGCGATGGCCACGCCGTAGGCGCCGATGCCGAAGAACATGGTGTGGGCGAAGCTGACGATGCCGGTGTATCCCAGCAGCAGGTCATAACTGGCCACCAGCAGCACGAAGACCAGGATCTTGGCGGCCACCGAGATGCCGCGCGCACCGGGAAACAGAAAAGGCGCCAGCGCCAGCGTCACCAGGATGAGCAGCAGCGCCGCGGCCAGCCAGCGGCTGCGCGGCAGGTCGTGAGATAGCAGGCGGTTGATCATCGCGGGTCGCTGCAGCTCATGACTTCACCGGGTACAGACCCTGCGGCCGCCACAGCAGCACCGCCACCATGAGCGCGATGTTGGAGAACAGCGCCAGCTTGGGCGCCAGGTAGCCGGTGTAGTTGGCCATCAGGCCCACCAGCAGCGCGCCGACGAAGCAGCCGAAGGTGGAGCCCAGCCCACCGATGATGATGACGATGAAGATCAGCACGTTGACCTGCGCCCCAATCTGCGGCGTGACGCTCTGCTGGTACAGGCCCCACAGCACGCCGCCCAGGCCGGCCAGGGCCGAGCCGCCCACGAACACGCCGACGAACAGTCGCTGGATGCGGTAACCCAGCGCCTCGACCATGGAGCGGTCCTGCACGCCGGCGCGGATGAGCAGACCAAGCTTGGTGCGGTTCAAGGTAAAGGCCAGCGCCAGGAAGACCAGCAAGCCGACCCCGCAGGCCAGCACCCGGTAGCGCTCGATGGCGGCCTCGCCCACGTACCAAGCGCCGCGCAGTGCCTGCGGCAGTGGCAGGGCGATCTGCAGCGGCCCCCAGATCACCTTGATGAGTTCCTCGCCCACGATCATGCCGCCCATGGTGATGAGGATCTGCTTCAGGTGCAGGCCGTAGACCGGGCGCACGATCACACGCTCGAAGGCCCAGCCCGCCGCGCCGGCCACCGCCATGGCCACGAACATGGCGGCAAACACCCCCGCCACGGTGGGCCCGTCGGGGCCGGCCGTCCAACCCATCACGCTGGTGGCCATGAACGCGCCGAGCGCGATGAACACGCCGTGGCCAAAGTTCAACACGTCCATCAGGCCGAACACCAGCGTCAGGCCCGAGGCGATGACGAAGATGATCAGCCCCATGGCCAGGCCGGCGAAGGTGAGCGTGACCCAGGTGCTGGCGTTGCCCAAGGCCGGCAGCGCCAGCAGGGGCAGGGCCAGCAGCAGGGCCACCGGGCGCCAGTCGAAGGCGGCCTTCGGGATCGCAGCGGGCGTCGCCTCATGGGACGAAGCATTGGGTGCCAGCCCCTCGGCGGCAGCAGCGGGCGCCTCGTGCGGGGCCGGCGTCGTCATACGTGTTCTCCCAGGCTCAGGCCCAGCAAGCGCTTCTGCAGGGTCTGGTCTTCGGCCAATTCCGCCATCGCACCGCGGTGCACCACGCGCCCGTCGTCCATCACGGCCACGGTGTCGCCCAGGGCGCGCGCCATCATGAAGTTCTGCTCCACCAGCAATATCGTGGTGCGCTGCGCCTTGAGCTCGCGCAGCGCCGAGATCAGGTTGCGCACGATGGCCGGCGCCAGCCCCTTGCTGGGCTCGTCGATCAGGATCAGCGCGCGCGGCTCCACGATGGCGCGGCCCACGGCCAGCATCTGCTTTTGCCCGCCACTGAGCTTGCCGGCAGGGTAGAGCCAGAAGGTCTTGAGCGCCGGGAACAGGCTGAAGATCCACGCCAGCCGCTCGCGGTCCAGTTCGTCCGCGTGGCGGGCGCTGCGAGCGGCCAGCAGCATGTTCTCCTGCACGGTCAGGTCGGTGAAGATGCCCATGCTCTCGGGCACGTAGGCGATGCCCTGTTGCGCGATGTCGGGCGTGGCCAGGCCGCGCAGCGTCTGGCCTCGGAACTGCAGCTCGCCCTGGCTGGCCGGCCACAAG
>JBILSM010000103.1:0-10377 GCA_044372085.1 Rubrivivax sp. | reverse complement strand
CCTTCTTCCACAGCAGCGCGGGTGGCGTGCAGCGCGTCTTCCACGCGGGCCTTCTTCTCCTTCATCTCGACCTCGGTGGCGGCACCGACCTTGATGACCGCCACGCCGCCGGCCAGCTTGGCCACACGCTCTTGCAGCTTCTCGCGGTCGTAGTCGGAGGTGGCTTCCTCGATCTGCACGCGGATCTGCTTGACGCGTGCTTCGATGTCGCCAGCAGCGCCTGCGCCGTCGATGATCGTGGTGTTTTCCTTGCCGATTTCCACCCGCTTGGCCTGGCCCAGGTCGCCCAGGGTGACCTTTTCCAGCGTCAGGCCGACTTCCTCGGCAATGACCTTGCCGCCCGTCAGGATGGCGATGTCTTCCAGCATGGCCTTGCGGCGGTCGCCAAAGCCGGGAGCCTTGACAGCGCACACCTTCAGGATGCCGCGGATGGTGTTGACCACCAGCGTGGCCAGCGCCTCGCCTTCAACTTCCTCGGCAACGATCAGCAGCGGGCGGCCCGCCTTGGCGACTTGCTCCAGCGTGGGCAGCAGGTCACGGATGTTGCTGATCTTCTTGTCGAAGAGCAGGACAAACGGGTTCTCGAGAATGGCGCTCTGCTTCTCGGGGTTGTTGATGAAGTAGGGCGACAGGTAGCCGCGGTCGAACTGCATGCCCTCGACGATGTCGAGCTCGTTGTCCAGGCTCTTGCCGTCTTCGACGGTGATGACGCCTTCCTTGCCGACCTTGTCCATCGCCTTGGCGATGATCTCGCCAATCGACTCGTCGCTGTTGGCAGAGATGGAGCCGACCTGGCTGATCTCTTTGCTGGTGGTGGTGGGCTTGGAAGCGCTCTTGAGCGCGGCGGTGAGGGCGGTCACGGCCTTGTCGATTCCGCGCTTCAGATCCATCGGATTCATGCCGGCGGCCACGTACTTCATGCCCTCGCGCACGATGGACTGGGCCAGCACGGTGGCGGTCGTGGTGCCGTCGCCGGCGTTGTCAGAGGTCTTGGAAGCAACTTCCTTGACCATCTGCGCGCCCATGTTCTGGAGCTTGTCCTTGAGCTCGATCTCCTTGGCCACCGATACACCGTCCTTGGTGACGGTGGGGGCGCCGAAGGAGCGCTCAAGCACCACGTTGCGGCCCTTGGGGCCCAGCGTGACCTTGACGGCGTTGGCCAGGATGTTCACGCCCTCAACCATGCGGTGACGGGCATCTGCACCGAAGACTACGTCTTTTGCTGCCATTTTCTTTTATCTCCGAAATTCAATACGCTAGAAATTACTTCTGGACGACGGCGAAGAGGTCTTCTTCGCGCATCACGAGCAGTTCGTCGCCATCGACCTTGACGGTCTGGCCGCTGTACTTGCCGAAGAGCACGCGGTCACCGACGGCCACGCCCACGGCGATCAAGTCACCCTTGTCGTTGCGCTTGCCCGGACCTACTGCCAGCACTTCGCCCTGGTCGGGCTTCTCGGCGGCGTTGTCGGGGATGACGATGCCGGAGGCGGTCTTGGTTTCGTTCTCGAGACGCTTGACGATCACGCGATCGTGCAACGGACGCAGTTTCATGAAATCTCCTTAAAGAGGACGTGTTGACTGAGGTGAAGGGGCCAGAATGCTGGCTGACATCGGCTGAGCACCGGATCGGGTCACGCCGTGTGACCTTGCCGGAGCCGTTAGCACTCGCATCGAATGAGTGCTAGCAAAATGGATTATAGGGGTGGGTTGGGTGGGTTCAAGACCTGCAGGCTCAACCTCTTGTCGTCTGGGGGAATCAGGGTCACCCCCCATGACGTTGCCTGGCGCGCGTGGTGGAATCCGGCGCCCTGAAGTGATCTGTCGTCAGGGCCTACCGCCTTCAAGGAACTGCGCTTGCAACTGCTGCAACTGCTCATCGCCGGCATCGCCCAAGGCTGCATCTACGGGCTGATTGCGCTCGGGTTCGTGCTGATCTACAAGGCGACCGAGACCGTCAGTTTCGCTCAGGGTGACCTGATGATGCTGGGCGCCTTTGCCGGCTTGGCCTGCATGACCTTCCTGGGTTTTCCCTTCTGGCTGGCTGTGATCGCCTCCATCGGCGCCATGGCAGCCTTCGGTTTGCTGGCCGAGCGCGCCGTGATCCGACCCATCCTGGGCCAGCCTGCGTTCTCCATCGTGATGTTGACGATCGGTATCGGCTATGTCCTGCGCGGGCTGATCACGATGGTGCCGGGAATCGGCACAGAGACCCACGTCCTGCCGGTTCCTTACAAGGACCAGATCTGGAAGCTGGGGGCTTTGGTCATCAACGTCGAACAGGTGGTGGTCATTGCCGTGACAGCTCTGCTTTGCGGCGCTCTGTTCGCGCTGTTTCGCTACAGCAAGCTGGGGATCGCCATGCAGGCTTCTTCCCAGAACCAGTTGGCGGCCTACTACATGGGCATTCCGGTGAGGCAGATCAACGGCCTGGTGTGGGCGCTGGCCGCGGCGGTGGCGGCGGTCGCGGGCATCCTGCTGGCCCCCATCACGTTCGTGCACGCGAACATGGGCTTCATCGGGTTGAAGGCCTTTCCTGCCGCGGTGGTGGGGGGGTTCGGCAGCCTTCCGGGCGCGATCGTGGGTGGGCTCATCATCGGCGTGGTGGAGTCGCTGGCGGGCTTCTATCTGCCGGCAGGTTTCAAGGATGTGGCGGCCTATGTGGTCGTGTTGATGATGCTGATGCTGAGGCCCAACGGACTGTTTGGCGAGAAGCTTCGCAAGAAGGTCTGAGGCAAAGAACCCGCCATGCGCTTCATCTTCAAGACCGATTACGCCCAGGACCTTCGCCTGGCCAAGCACCCGGGGCACATCTTCTGGTACAGCGCCCTGATGCTGACCCTGGCTGCGGCTCCTGTGCTGATGGAGGAGTACTGGCTCGCGCAACTGACCTATGTGCTCATCTACAGCGTCGTGGGCCTGGGCCTGATGCTGCTGGCAGGCTTCACGGGGTTGTTCTCGCTCGGCCATGCGGCATTCTTGGGTGTGGGGGCCTACACGCAGGCGGTGTTGACCAACCACGGGGTTCCCTTCCCCTTGGCTCTGGCGATGTCAGCGGGCCTGTCAGCGCTGGCGGGCGTGGTGGTGGGCTTGCCCGCGCTGCGGGTCAAGGGCATCTACCTGGGCATGGCCACACTGGCCTTCGGCTTCATTCTGGAAGAGGTCTTTGCCCGCTGGGAAAGCGTCACAGGCGGCAATTCGGGCCTGAACGTCAAGCCGCCTGACGTCTTTGGCTGGGTGGTGGGCTCGGGCAGCGAGTTCTATTACTTGTGCCTGGTGATCACCGTGGTGGCCACGCTGGGCGTGCTGAACCTGCTGCGCTCGCCCACTGGGCGGGCCTTCGTGGCCATTCGGGACTCCGAGATCTCCGCCCAAAGCATGGGCATCCATCTGGCCTACTACAAGACCTTGTCCTTCGCCATTTCAGCCGCGTTGGCCGGTATCGGCGGCGCCCTGTACGCGCACAACCTGCGCTTCCTGTCGCCGGACCAGTTCAACATCATCCAGTCCATCGACCTCCTGCTCATGGTGGTCATTGGCGGACTGGGCTCGATCCACGGGGTGTTCTTCGGCGCTGTGTTCCTGATCACCATGCCGCAACTGATCTCGGCGTCCAAGGGCCTTCTGCCGACCATCGTGGCCGAAGCCCCGGGCCTGAAGTCGGCCGTGTACGGTGCGGTACTGGTGCTTTTCGTCTTGTTCGAGCCCATGGGCATGTATGGTCGCTGGCTCAAGATCCGCACCTATTTCAGCCTATTTCCGTTCTACCGCAAGGGCATGTTCAAGCGGCAGAAGTCGTTCCAGAAATCGGACCGTCTGAAATGAGCGCGCCCTTGCTTTCCGCCCGCAGCCTGAGCGTGCGCTTCGGTGGCGTGCTGGCGGTCAATGACGTGAGCTTCGATGTTCAGGAAGGCGAGGTCTTCACCCTGATCGGCCCGAATGGCGCTGGCAAGACCACGGTCTTCAACCTCATCAGCCGCATCTACGAGCCCACGGCGGGCACCATCGAGTTCATGGGGCGCGACATCACGGGCGTGGCGCCGCACGAGATCGCCTCGCTGGGTATCGCGCGTACGTTCCAGAACATCGAACTGTTCGAGCACGCCACGGTGCTGCACAACCTGCTGATCGGCCGCCACCGCCACCGCAAGACCGGAGTGTGGAGTGACCTGCTGTTCGGCCGCTCGGTGAGAGAGGCGGAACTGGCCTCCCGGCGCAAGGTGGAGGAGGTGATCGACTTTCTGGACCTGCAGGCCTACCGCGACACCATGATCGCCGGTCTGCCCTACGGCGTTCGCAAGGTGGTGGAACTGGCGCGTGCCTTGTCGACCGAGCCGCGTTTGCTGTTGCTTGACGAGCCGTCTTCCGGGCTGAACGTCGAGGAAACCGGGGACATGGCTTTCTGGATCGAGGACATCCGCGACCAGCTGGGCATCACGGTGCTGATGGTCGAACACGACATGACGCTGGTGTCGCGCGTGTCCGACCGTGTAGTGGCCCTCAACCAAGGTCAGGTGCTGGCCGCAGGCACGCCGCGCGAGGTGCAGACGCACCCCGGCGTCATCGAGGCCTACCTCGGCTCGGTGGAGGACGTCTCTTCCCTGCGGAGGCCGGCATGAGCGCTGACGTGAGCGACAGCGTGCTGCTGGCCCTGGCCAACGTGGAAAGCGCCTACGGGCCCATCAAGGCCATCCGCGGCGTCAGCCTGCAGGTCAAGCGCGGGCAGATCGCCACCGTGCTGGGCTCCAATGGCGCCGGCAAGAGCTCCATCCTCAAGACCATCTCCGGCATCATTGATCCGCGGCGCGGCACCATCGAGTTCAAGGGCCAGTCGATCGCCGGCGCAGACCCAGCGCTGATCGTGCGCATGGGCTTGAGCCATGTACCCGAAGGGCGCGAGGTCTTCCCGCTGCTGTCGGTGCGCGACAACCTGCTCATGGGCGCCTACACCCGCAGTGACCGTGATGGCGTGGCCCGCGACATCGAGATGGTCTACGGCTACTTCCCCATCCTCAAGGAGCGGGCTGCGCAGGACGCTGGCCTGCTCTCGGGGGGGCAGCAGCAGATGCTGGCCATCTCGCGAGCATTGATGGCCGAGCCTGAACTCATCCTGCTGGACGAACCCAGCCTGGGCCTGAGCCCCAAGCTCACCAAGGAAATCTTCGAGATCGTGGTGCGCATCAACCGTGAGCGCGGCACCACCATCTTGCTGGTGGAGCAGAACGCCAACATGGCGCTGAACGCTGCCGACTACGGCTACGTGCTGGAGAACGGGCGCATCGTCATGGAAGACACCTGCGACCGCCTGCGCGAGAAGGAGGACATCAAGGAGTTCTACCTTGGCATGAAGGAAGCAGGCGTGCGGGGCGAGCGCCGCTGGAAGAAGAAGAAGACCTGGAGATGAGCACCGTGGCCCTGGATCCGCATCGCATCGTCGCCGGCTCGCAGTTCGGCTGGGAGCCGCAGCCACTGCCCTTCGAGACCGTGCATGAGATGTTCTGGCAGCGCGTGGCCGAGCTCGGCGACGCGCCCATGATGCGCCAGAAGGACCTGGGCATCTGGCGCTCCTACAGCTGGCGCGAGGTAGGCACCCTCGTCAGCGAGATCGCTGCCGGTCTGGCCAGCCTGGGCTTCGAGCCCGGTCAGACCGCCTCGGTACTGGCCAATACCTCGCGGGAGTGGGTCTGGACCGACCTGGCCGTGCTCTCGGCCGGCGGCATCTGCAATGGCATCTATCCGACGGATGCTGCCGAGCAGGTGCAGTACCTGTGCGAAGACTCCGCGTCCACCTTCTTGTTTGTCGAAGACGACGAGCAACTGGACAAGGTCCTGGAGGTGCGAGAGGCCTTGCCGTTGATCCGCAAGGTGGTGGTCTTCGACATGGAGGGCCTGGGCGGCCTGGACGATCCTCAAGTGATCGGGCTGGAAGCCCTGCGTGAGTTGGGCAGGGAGTACCTGAAGGCGAACCCCGGTCTGCTGGCCGAGCGTCGGGCCGCAAGACAGTCCGGCGATGTGGCCATCCTGGTTTACACCTCGGGCACCACGGGGCGCCCGAAGGGGGCCATGATCACGCACGCCAATCTGTGCGCCGTGCTGTCGGGCCTGTCGTCCAGCCTGTTCGAGGGCATGCCCGAAGGGGGCGAGCGCATCGCCTTCCTGCCGCTGTGCCACATCGCCGAGCGCATGATCGGCGGGTACATCCCCATCATGCGGCGCTCGGTCACGAATTTCGTCGAAAACCCCGAAACGGTCTTCGAGAACCTGCGCGAGGTTCAGCCGCATGTGTTCTTCGCCGTGCCGCGGGTGTGGGAGAAGATCTATTCCCAGGTCATGATCACGCTGAGCGAGGCTGGTCGACTCCAGAAGCTGGCCTACGCCTGGGCGGTGGGTGTGGGCGGGCGGGTGGCCGAGTCAGAGGCCAAGGGCACCCCGCCTGGAACTTGGCTGGGGATGCAGCGCGCCGTGGCCAATTTCCTGGTCCTGGACAACGTGCGCCGAATGACGGGCATGAGCCGTGTGCAGATGGCCCTGACCGGCGCTGCGCCTATCTCCCCGGACCTCATCCGCTGGTACCGCAGCCTGGGCGTTCCGCTGCGCGAGGGCTGGGGGATGACCGAGACCACGGCCGGCGGCACCGTCAACCCGCGCAAGGCGTCCAAGGCCGGCAGCATCGGCGTGCCGGGCCCAGGCCTGGAAATGCGCATTGCGGAGGGCACGAACGAGATCCTGCTGCGTGGCTCGAACGTGATCCTGGGCTACTTGAACCAGCCTGAAAAGACGGCTGAGGCCATCGATGCGCAGGGTTGGCTGCACACCGGCGATGTCGGTCGGGTGGAT
Organism: Rubrivivax sp.; assembly: GCA_044372085.1. Classification (GTDB taxonomy): domain Bacteria; phylum Pseudomonadota; class Gammaproteobacteria; order Burkholderiales; family Burkholderiaceae_C; genus Rubrivivax. Next base: position 3,540 of record JBILSM010000103.1, on the reverse strand, counting down.
GACGACGGCTACTTCTACATCACCGACCGGATGAAGGACATCATCATCACGGCTGGCGGCAAGAACATCACGCCCAGCGAGTGGGAGAACCAGCTGAAGTTCAGCCCTTACGTGACGGATGCGGTGGTGATCGGCGACAAGCGCGCGTTTCTGACGGCCATCGTCATGATCGATCAGGAGAACGTGGAGCGTTTCGCACAGGAGCGCGACATCCCCTTTTCCAACTACGCCAGCCTCACCCGTGCGCCCGAGATCGTGGAGTTGGTGCAGGCCGAGGTGGACCGCGTCAACAAGCAGTTCGCCAGGGTGGAGCAGGTCAAGAAGTTCTTCCTGCTGGACCGCCAACTGACCGCCGAGGACGAGGAACTCACCCCGACGATGAAGCTCAAGCGCAAGCTGGTGCAGACCAAGTACGCCGAGCAGATCGAGGCGATGTACCGCGGGGCCTGAGCCCGGCACCGTCCCCGCGGCGGCGCGTCAGTGGGTCACTCCCTCACTGCCTCAGTGCGTGCCGGAACCCTGGTTCCTCAACGGCTGCGGCTCAGGCGCCGTGAACTCCGTGCCTTCGTCACTGCCCTGCGCGCGATCCTCGAGGCGGTAGGACTCGCTGGCCCAGGAGCCCAGGTCGTGTTCCCTGCAGCGCCGGCTGCAGAACGGCCGCCAAGCGTTGGCGGGGCCGTACTGTGCAGGGCCCTTGCAGGCAGGGCAGGTGACGGTCCTGTCGCTCATGTGTGGGCGGGCTCTGTCGGGTGCCGGTCGGGTGCGGCCTCAGTGCTCAGGCGCACAGCGTCATCTCGAAGTCGGCATCTTCCGTGGTGGGGCGCAGGCGGCCTTCGGCATCGGCGCGCAACATTCGCACGGACACCAGCAGGCGGTGTCCGCTGATCTCCGGCACCAAGTCAGACTCCGCGCTCATGTGCAGCCGCAGCAGGTGGTAGGTCTTGCCTTCGGGCAGTCGCTGCTGGAACTGCCCTGCCGAGGCGTGCATGCGTTGCGTCACCCCGCTGTCGCGCAGCAGGCCAAGCAGCAGTTGCAGCGCCTGCGCCAGAGGCATCAGGCAGGCTGACCAACGCTCCAGGTCCGCCTGACGACGCTCGGCGGGATGCTGTTGCCAAGCGTAGTAACCCGGCAGGTCGAACTCGCAAGTACCGGCGGGGATGCCCATGCGGCTGCGCACGCTCATCAGCCATTCATGGGCGGTCAGTGCCTGTCCGGCCTTGCCTTGCAGTTCGATCAGGGCCTGGAAGGCATGGTCGATACGACCGATCACCTCGTCCAGTGCAGCCTCGGAAATGCCCGGGTGGCCGCGGTACGACTGCAACTGCGCCTTGTGGCGCTCCAGTTCCTTCAGCAGATCAGACTTCAGATCCGCCCGGGAGGCCACATCCATCACTTCAAAGATGGTCAGCAGGGCGAAATGATGGTCCAGGGGGTCTTCGCGCACCATCAGACGTCCCAGACGTTCGAACAGATGCTCCAGACGCAGCATGGTCCGGATGCCCTCGTTGAAGGGGTACTCGTACAGGATCCGGGCGGTGGGCATCGATGGGGAGGATGGCTGCAGCAGATTGTTCCATACGGGCGCGGCGCCTTACTCGGAAAACCAGTGCCTCCACAGGCTGTTGACCTGGATTTGCAGCGTCTGCATGGACAGCGCATCGTTGTAGATCACCGCGTCGGCGATCGACCGTCGAAACGAGCGAGAGGCTTGCTGGGCGATGACGCGCCGGACCGTGTCCTCGGTCCATCCGCTGCGTGCCATCACCCGGTTGACCTGGGTGGTCTCCTTGCAATCGACCACCAGCACGCGGTCTACCCGGCTGCGCCAATGTTTCGACTCGGCAAGCAGGGGCACGTCAAAGACTACCGCACGGGCACCCGACTGGGCTGCCTGCGTCGCCTCCGCACGGGCCTGCTCACCAATCAGCGGGTGCAGAATCGCCTCCAGCTGCCGCCGGGCCGCGGGCTCACCGAAAACCAGGGTACGCATGCGGTCGCGGTCCAGGGCCCCATCCGTGCCGACCATGTCGGGCCCGAAGGTCTGGGCGATGGCCGACAGCGCGGCGCCGTGCGGGGCCGTCAGCGCGCGCGCGATGGCATCGGTGTCAACGAGTGCCGCGCCCTGGGCCACCAGCCACCGCGCCACAGTGCTCTTGCCACTGCCGATGCCGCCCGTCAGGCCGATGTGGAGCGGGTGCATGCCGGTGGATGCCTGCGGATGGCGGTCACCAGCCCATCAGGGCCAGGGCGCGGTCGGTGCCCGCCAGCAGGAGGAGCAGGCCACCGCCGGCCAGGAAGGGACCGAAGGGAACGTAGCGCCCGTCCCGGAGTTGCCCGCTGACCTTCAGGCCCAGGCCGACCAGGGCGCCCGCCACTGAGGCGATCAGCACGATGGGCAGGACGGCCTGCCATCCCAACCAGGCCCCAAGGGCGGCCAGGAGCTTGAAGTCGCCATACCCCATGCCTTCCTTGCCCGTGGCCAGCTTGAACAGCCAGTAGACCGACCACAGCGACAGGTAGCCCGTCACGGCGCCGATGAGCGCGGTTGCCGGGCTCAGGCCGCTCCAGCCTGCGGCGGCGGCCACGAGCCCGGCCCACAGCAGCGGCTGGGTCAGGTCGTCGGGCAGCAAGGTCGTGTCCCAGTCGATCGCCGACAAGGTCAGCAGGACGGCCGCTACGCCACACCACATCAGGGCGGCGGGTTGCGGGCCGAAGCGCCAGCCGATGGCGGCAAACAGCAGCGCGGTCAGTGCCTCCACGGCGGGGTAGCGCATCGGGATGCGCGTGCCGCAGGCCGCGCACCGTCCGCGCAGACGCAACCAGCCCAGCAGCGGCACGTTCTCGCTCCAGCCCAGGACATGCCCGCACGCCGGGCAGCGTGAACGCGGCACCGCCAGATTCAGCCTGGGCAAGGCCTGCAGTGCTGTCTCCAGCGAGCGTCCCGCCTTCGTGGCTTCGCCAGGCGGTGGCCGGCCAAACACCTCCTGGTGAGAGGCCTCGTCCTGCAGTTGCACCGCCACTTCCGCCCACCACTGCCGCGCCATCATGACCGGCAGCCGGTGGATCACGACGTTGAGAAAGCTGCCGACGATCAGGCCCAGCAAGCCCAGGGCAGGCGCAGACAGCAGCCACTCCTGCCCCATGGCGCTCAGACCACGGAACCCAGCTTGAAGATGGGCAGGTACATCGCAATCATGATGGAGCCGATGGTCAGGCCCAGCACCACCATGATGAAGGGCTCCATCAGGCTGGTCAGCCCCTTGATCATCTCCTCCACCTCATCCTCATAGAACTCGGCGGCCTTGCCCAGCATGTGGTCCAGCGATCCCGACTCTTCCCCGATGGCCGTGACCTGCAGAACCATGGGGGTGAAGACCCCGGTGCCCTGCATGGCCGTGGTCAGGCTGGTGCCGGTGCGGACCTCGCGCTGGATCGCATCCGTGGCCTGTGCGAAGACGGCATTGCCGCTGGCGCCGCCCACGGACTGCAGCGCCTCCACCAGCGGCACACCGGCGGCGGACAAGGTGGACAAGGTGCGGG
>JBILSM010000102.1:0-10537 GCA_044372085.1 Rubrivivax sp. | reverse complement strand
ACCAGCTTGTCCAGGTCCTTCTCGTTGACCTCGAGGTCGAAGACGTCGATGCCGGCGAACTTCTTGAACAGCACCCCCTTGCCTTCCATCACGGGCTTGGAGGCCAGAGGACCGATGTCACCCAGGCCCAGCACGGCCGTGCCGTTGCTCACCACGGCCACCAGGTTGCCCTTGGAGGTGTAGCGGTAGGCGTTGGCGGGGTCCTTGACGATCTCCTCGCACGCCGCCGCGACGCCTGGGGAGTAGGCCAAGGCCAGATCCCGCTGGTTGACCAGCTGCTTGGTGGCGGCGATGGCCACTTTGCCGGGTGTGGGGAACTCGTGGTACTCCAAAGCGGCACGCCGCAGCTGGGCACGCTTTTCTTCAGGTGTGGACATGGTGCGAGTGACGGACGGACGTACGGGCGGACGGGCGGGGCGACGACAGACGGCGCCCATGCCGCCCGTGAGGCATCCCAAGGCAGGGCGGCCAAAGATTGTAGGTGGCCGGGTGTTTGCCGCCTGAGGTGGGGCCGAAGGCTTGCGCCGCGAAAGACCGCGGGATATGAGCGCGGGCCGCAGACGGGGCCGCTTCGCGCTGCCGCGCCATACTGCAGCCATGTCGTCGGTGCGCCCTCGATGGGTCCTGCCGTTGCGCGGCCGCTGGCGCCGCACGGTGTTGTGGGCCTCGCTGTTGCTGTTGCTTGCCGTGGCGCAGGGCCTGCTGGTGCTGCTCACGGTGTCCTACGAGTCCTCGCGCGCCCAGGACCAGGCGGAGGCCATGGCGCTGGAGGCCGCGGCCGAAGTCAAACGCCAGGTCACCCGCGGCATGCAGGATCTGCAGCCCCTGACATGGCCCGCGATCGGCAGCCTGGAATGGGAAGTGCGTGCCGAACAGCTGCTGGCGAGCCGGCGTGAGTTGCTGCGGCTGGAGACCCGCAGCCTCCAGGGTGCCATCGAGCGGGTGTCTGAGACCCGCTTCGGTCCCCCACCTTTTGCCTGGTTCAAGCGCAGCGACATGGGCCCCGAGATCGACACCGCCTGCTCTGTGGCGCGGCGTACGGCAGCGCCGGCCTTCACCCGCTCTTACTACGTGCCCTACGAGGGTGGCCTGGGCGTGGAGGTCATGGACCTGTGCGTGCCGCTGCAGGCAGCCGGCCAGGCAGCCGGCTTTCTGGTGACCACCTGGTCCTTGCCGCAACTGCTGGAGGCGGCTCTGGGCGTGGCGGTGTCCGGGCGGCATGAACTGTCCTTCGTCGAAAGCGACGGATCCCGACTGGCGCGCGCCGGGGCGCCGCGCGGCGTGGGCGTCTACGTGGCCGAGCGCATCGTGGACTTGCCCGGCCGGTCGCTGCTGCTGAGGGTGGACAGCGCTGCGGGGCGTCCGAGCCTGATCCCCAACCTGGCTGTGGCGTTGGTACTGGGGTTGTCGCTCGCGCTCACGGTGCTGGTGCTGCTGCTGGCCCGGGATGCACGCCGCCGGGCCCAGGCCGAGGCGGCCCTGGCCGAGGCGCTGGCGTTTCGCAAGGCGATGGAAGACTCCTTGTCCACGGGTTTGCGCGCTCGTGATTTGACAGGTCGCATCACCTACGTGAACCCGGCCTTCTGCGCGATGGTGGGCTTCTCCGCAGAGGAGCTGTTGGGCCGTTCCGAGCCGCCGTACTGGCCGGCCGAGCAGGTGCAGGCTTATGCCCGGCGCCAGGCCCTGCGTCTGACGTCGGACGCTGCGAACGATCCGGCGACCGGGCGCATGGGGCCTGCGGGGCGTGAGGGGCGTGAGGGCTTCGAGACCCTGTTCGTGCGGCGCAATGGCGAGCGCTTCCCGGTCATGATTTACGAAGCACCGCTGGTGGACGGGGGCGGAAGGCACACCGGATGGATGAGCGCGGTGCTGGACGTGACGGAGCAGCGCCGCGTGGAAGACCTCTCGCGCCAGCAGCAAGAGCGCCTGCAGGCCTCGGCCCGCCTGGCCACCGTCGGCGAGATGGCCTCGTTGCTCAGCCATGAGTTGAACCAGCCCCTGGCGGCGATTGCCAGCTACGCGAGCGCCTGCCTGAACCTGGCCGAGCAGCCCGAGCATGCCGAGCAACCGGGTCACCCTAGCGTGCCCGGCATGTTGCGTGAAGCCCTGCAGCGCATCGGTGAGCAGGCCGAGCGTGCGGGCCGCGTGATTCGCAGCGTGCACGACTTCGTGCGCCGCCGGGACCAGCAGCGCGAGGTGGTGGGCTGTGCGCAGTTGCTGGATGCGGTGCTGCCCCTGGTGCGCTTGCAGGCTCGCAAGAGCGGTACGCGTGTGGAGCTGGAACTGCCCGACCCGGTGCCGCTGGTGCGCTGCGACCGGACCATGGTCGAGCAGGTGTTGTTGAACCTGGCACGCAACGGTATCCAGTCCATGGAAACTGACACGCCCTTGCCCTGCCGTGTCCTGCGCATCACGGTGACCCGGCGCCACCCGCGCTGGGTGGAATTCGGCGTCATCGACGCCGGCGGCGGCATCGCGCCCGAGGTCTCGGCCCAGTTGTTCACCCCGTTCTTCTCCACGCGGCCCGAGGGCATGGGGCTGGGACTGAGCCTGTGCCGTACCGTGGTGGAACAACACGGTGGCGCACTCGGCTTCGATTCGCCGGCACCGGGCGGGGCTGCGCAGGCCGGGTGTCCCGGCACCCGGTTCCGGTTTACCCTTCCAGCTGACTGAAACCTGAGCCTTGCCCAGATGCTTGCCCCAGACATCCCTGCTGGCCTGCCGGTCGTCTACATCGTCGACGACGAGGAGGTGGTGCGCGACGCACTGGCCTGGCTGCTGCGTTCCCGGCGGCTTTTGTCGAAGGGGTTTGCCAGCGCCGAAGCTTTTGAGGCCGCCCTTGACGCCGCCCTTGACGCCGCACTCCAGGACCGGGCGGGACCTTCGGAACAAGACTGGCCCGATGCGCCGGGCTGCCTGTTGCTGGACGTGCGCATGCCCGGGCTGAGCGGGCTGGCCTTGTTCGATCGGCTGGTCGAGCGCGGGTGCCTGCCCGTGCTGCCGGTCATTTTCCTGACCGGCCACGGGGACGTGCCCACCGCAGTGGCGGCCGTCAAGCGAGGGGCCTATGACTTCGTGGAGAAGCCCTTCTCCAACAACGCCCTGGTAGACCGCGTGGAGCAGGCGCTGGCCGCCAGCGCGCAAGCCCTGGCGCAGCGCCGTCAGCGCCGGGAACTGGCACAACGCCTGGCCGAGTTGACCGAGCGCGAGCGCGACGTCATGGGGCTGGTGGTTGAAGGCCGGCCGAACAAGCTCATTGCCGATGCGCTGCACATCAGCGTGAGGACCGTGGAAGTGCACCGCGCCCACATCTTCGAGAAGATGGGAGTGAAGTCTGCGGTGGAACTGGCCAACCGGCTGCGGGATCACGACGGGGTGGCCGCATGACCTCGCAGCGTGCCCGGGAGGATTCACCCGGCAGCGCCGGCCCTGGCGAGTTCGACCTGATCCGTCGCTACTTCGACCATCCGGTGCGCCGGGCTGCGCTGGGGGTGGGTGACGATTGCGCCTTGCTGTCGCTGTCGCCCGGCATGCAACTGGCAGTCTCCACCGACATGCTGGTCGAAGGGCGCCACTTCCTGTCGACGGTGGAGCCCCGGTGCCTGGGACACAAGGCCCTGGCCGTGAACCTGAGCGACCTCGCCGCCTGTGGCGCGCGGCCCCTGGCCTTCACGCTGGCCTTGTCATTGCCGCGGCCCGACGAGACCTTCATCGCCGGCCTGGCCGAAGGCTTGTTCGCGCTGGCGCAGGCACACGACATCGAACTGGTAGGGGGCGACACCACCGCCGGCCCGCTGAACCTGTGCATCACGGTCTTGGGCGAGGTGCCCGCGGGCCAGGCCTTGCTGCGCAGCGGTGCATCGCCGGGGGACGAACTGTGGGTCAGCGGCACGCTGGGAGATGCACGCCTTGCGTTGGAGGTCTTCCGGGGCCGTGTGACCCTGGAGGGGGCCGGGTTCGAGCAGGTGCGCGCTGCGATGGAGTGGCCCCAGCCCCGCGTGGGTCTGGGCCTGGCCCTGCGCGGGGTGGCCACCGCGGCCATCGATCTGAGCGACGGGCTGGTAGGCGACCTGGGCCACCTCCTGCAGCGCAGTGGGGTCGGAGCCCAGGTGGCGCTTGGTCAACTGCCGCACAGCCAGGTGCTGGCGGTTCAGCCGCCTGCGCTGCGACAGGAATGCCTGCTGGCTGGGGGCGATGACTATGAACTGCTGTTCTGTGCGCCGCCCGCGCGCCGGGCTGCGGTGCTGCAGGCCGCTGTCGCTGCGCAGGTGCCTGTGCAGTGCATCGGCCGCATCACAGCCGAGCCCGGATTGCAGGTGCTGGACGAGGCAGGCCAACCGCTGGACCTGGGCCGGCTGCAGGCCTTCGACCACTTCAAGTCATGACCGCTGACCGCCTGGCTCCGGGCCGCGCGAGCGCGCGCTTCATGTTTAGACACCCGGCGCATGGAATCGCCCTGGGGATGGGCAGCGGCCTGTCGCCCAAGGCCCCAGGCACGGTGGCCACGCTCTGGGCCTGGGCCTCCTTCATGGTCATCGACCCCTGGCTGGGCGATCCGGGATGGGCCGCGCTGCTGGTGGCCTCGCTGGCGGTGGGGACCTGGGCCTGCACCCGTACCGCACAGCACCTGGGCCTGTCCGATCCGGGCGCCATCGTCTGGGACGAGATCGTGGCCTTCTGGCTGGTGCTGTGTCTGGTGATGCCGTCGGGCTGGTGGATGCAATGCCTGGCTTTCGCGCTGTTCCGCTTTTTCGATGCGGTCAAGCCCGGGCCCGTGGGCTGGGCGGACGGGCTGTTCAAGCTGCGGCCGGGCCAGCCCATCGGGTGGGCTCAGGGTTTTGGCATCCTGTTCGATGACCTGGTGGCAGCGGGCTGCACCTTGCTGGTGCTGGCCCTGGGCCTGCAGGCGGCACCCGTGCTGCAGGCCTGGTGGTGGGGAGGGCCCTGAATGTGACGAACGACGTGAGCGACCTCGCGCAGGCCCTGCGTGCACGCGGTTGGCGCCTGGCCACGGCCGAGAGCTGCACGGGCGGCCTGATCGCGGCAGCCTGCACGTCGCTGGCCGGCTCCAGCGACTGGTTCGACCGCGGGTTCGTCACCTACAGCAACGAGGCCAAGGTGCAGATGCTGGGCGTGGACGCGGCGCTGATCGCGCAGCACGGCGCCGTCAGCGAGCAAGTCGCCTGCGCCATGGCGGCGGGTGCGCTGCGGCACTCTGCGGCCGACCTGGCCGTCGCGGTCACGGGCATCGCCGGGCCGGGCGGCGCGGTGGCGGGCAAGCCCGTGGGCACAGTGTGGCTGGCCACGGCCCGCAAGGGACGCGAACCCGAGCCGCTGCTGCTGCATTGCCCGGGCGACCGTGCAGCCGTGCGTGAGGCCACCGTCCGCGAGGCGATGCGTCGCCTCATCATTTGCACGCAGGGCCTTGCGGACCTGCCGAGCCCGGAATCCTGAATCCCATGCGCATCTTCTTCACTGGTCAACTGGAGCCCGCGGAAGCGCAGGCCTGGCAGGAGGCCTTGCGCTCGGCGGCGCCTGGCCATGAATGGATCGTCCACGCTGCAGAAGGCGCCGAGGCCGGCGTCGTTCACGCCGACGTGGCCGTGGTGGCCAACCCGCCGCCGGGGTCGCTGTCCCGGGTGCGGGGCTTACGGCTGATCCAGTCCCTCTGGGCGGGCGTGGACCGCTTGATGGCCGATGCCACCGTGCCTGCGCAGGTACCCCTGGCCCGCATGGTGGACCCGGCCATGACCTCGGCCATGGTCCAGTCTGCACTGTGGGCGGTGACGGCACTGCACCGCGGCTTTTTCACCTATGCGCGGCAACAGCAGCAGGCGCATTGGGTTCAGCATCTGCAGCGGCGCGCGGCGGAAGTGAAGGTGCTGGTGCTGGGCCTGGGCACCATGGGCGCGGCCGTGTCGGCCGCCCTGGCGACGCAGGGCTATGAGGTGACCGCCTGGCGGCGCCGTGACGCAGCCCCGGGTTCTTCGGGGGTGACGGTATTGCATGGGGCTCAGGGCCTGGAGGCAGGGCTGGCGGCGGCCGAGGTCGTGCTCAACCTGCTGCCCCTGACCCCGAACACCCGCGGCCTGATCGACGCTGGCTTCCTGGGCCGCATGAAGGCGGGCGCTGCACTGGTGAACTTCGGTCGCGGAGGCCATGTGGTGGAAGCGGACCTGCTGGCGGCGCTGTCCGCCGGCAGGCTGGCTCATGCCGTGCTGGACGTCTTCGCCACCGAGCCGCTGCCGGCCTCTCATCCGTTCTGGCAACACCCCTGCGTGACCGTGCTGCCGCATGTGGCGGCATTGACCGACCTGCGCAGCGCCGCCGACGTGGTGGCCTCGAACCTGGCCCGTCTCCAGGCGGGACAGCCCCCCTTGCACCTGGTGGAGTGGGCGCGCGGGTACTGAAGGCTCCCCGGCCCAGCGGCGCTGCAGGGCCTGCGACTGAAGGCTTGGCGGGGGCATGGGCGCCCCCGGGTGTCACACGCTCAGCACCAGGGAGGCCGGTCGGCCGCCTTTGGATGTATCGCTTGCGCCAGGGGCGGCGCGGCCGCCACTCTGGCGTGGTGCGGTGAAGTGCAGTGTCATCAGGATCAGCCGCCGCAGGGCTTCCCAGGGGTCGTCGGGCCAATCGGGTTGCCGCAAGCCCTTGGTGATGCCATCGCACAGGCTGGCCGCGCCCACCAGGCGGGTGAGGGCGCGCTGGCTGAGCAGCGCCACCGCGCGTTCGATCTGGCGCTGCCGTGGTCCCCACACCCGGGCGGCGTTCAGCGCCATGGGCATGGGCTGGCCCAGGTCCAGCGCCGCGCGCACGCGCTGCAAGGCGCGCAGGTCGTCGGCCAACGGCCAGTGCACGGCCACGGGGGATTCGCCCTCGGCCCTGAGTCCGTCCAGGATGCGCCAGGCCCGGCCCACCTGGCCGGCCAGCACAGCTTCACAAAGCTGGCGCACGTCGTAGCGGGCCACGTTCAGCACGGCGGATTCCACCTGTTCCGCCGTCAGCTCCCCGGGCGGGTACAGCAGGGAAAGCTTGCTGATCTCCTGGTGCGCGGCCAGCAGGTGGCCTTCCACGCGGTCTGCGAAGAAGGCGAGTGTGCGTTGACCCTCCTCCCCCTCCCGCACGCGCTGGCCTTGCGCGGCCAGGCGACGGGCAATCCACGCGGGCAGGGCAGGGCGCTCCACGGGTTCCACCTTGACCATCACGCCTTGCGCTTGCAGGGCGGTGAACCAGGCGCTCTTGAGTTGCGCGTACTCCACGGTGGGCAGCAGCACCAGGGTCACCACGCCTTCGGGCAACTGCTCGGCATAGCGCTGAAGGGCCTCGCTGCCCTCCTTGCCCGGCTTGCCTGAAGGAATGCGGATCTCGATGATCTTCGCCTCGGCAAACAGGCTTCTCTCCTGGGCTGCGCCCAGCACGCCGCTCCAGTCGAAGTGCGCTCCGCTGACGTTGAAGACCTCGCGCTCGCTGCAGCCGGCCGCCCGCGCCGCGGCCCGGAGAGCATCGGCGGCCTCTTGTTGCAACAGCGGTTCGTCGCCGACCACGGTGTACAGCGGCTTCAGGCCGTCCCGCGCGGCGTTGGCCAGGTGGGTGCCGAGCTGGTCCGGTCGCAGTTGCATGTCAGGGTCGCCGCAAGGTGGACAGCTGACTTACCACCTGGCGGGCGATGTCGGCCTCCATGTCGCGCACCAGCTGCCCCTCCTCCAGTTCCTTGGCCAGGGCGTCGGTCTCGTTGTAGGTCATGTCGCGGGACTGGCTCAGCACGGTGGGTCCCAGCCATTCCTGGCCGTCGCTTCCCAGCACCCGGTAGCGCAGCGTCACCACCAGGCGCAGCTCCCGCACCTGGCCGGCAACGGTCAGGCTGCCGATGCCGCGCTGTCGGGTCTCGGCCAACGCCACCAGCACCACTTCGGCCTGCGCGGGGGTGCTGACGAACTCCGCGTCAGCGCCTGCTGCGCGGCGCAGGGCGGCAGCCTGCCCGGAGCGGGCGCCGAACCCCGACAAGGCGATGCGCTTGAAGGGCAGTGCAGGCTCGCGCCGCAACTGGAAGCCGCAGCCCGTCAGCGCCAGGACAACGGCGCCAAAGGCGGCACTCTGCCCGGCACGCAGCCACCCTCGCCGGGACATCCCCGTCTGCAGCGGCGCTTGCGCCGGCTCACCGGTCGCCGCTCGGGGGCCTGCCAGATCCGGGCGCCGGTGTTGCATGGTGCGTCAGGCCACCACGTTGACCAGCCGGCCAGGCACGACGATCACCTTCCTGACCGGTCGCCCCTCGGTGAAGCGCGCGGTCTCCGGGCTGGCGGCGGCCAGGGCTTCGATGGCCGCGCGGTCGGCGCTGGCCGGAACGCGGATGGCGCCCCGGGTCTTGCCGTTGACCTGCAGCACGAGTTCGATCTCGTCCTGCACCAGAGCGGCTTCGTCCACGTCGGGCCAGGGGGCGTCGAGCAGGTCGCCTGCGGCCTTTTCCAGGCCGAGGTCACGCCAGAGCACCGAGGTGAGATGCGGGCAGGCGGGATAGAGCGCTCGCAGCAGCACCGAGGTGCCCTCGCACAGCACGGCGGCGTCGCCATCGCTGCCGTCGGGCTTGAAGGCCTCCAGCGCGTTAAGCAGCTTCATGCAGCCCGACACCACGGTGTTGTACTGCATGCGCTCGTAGTCGTAGCTCACCTGGCGCAGCACCAGGTGCACCTCGCGCCGCAGGGCCTTGGCCTCGGCACGCAGCGGTGCGGCGCTGAGGTCGCCGGCCGTGGCACGCTGCAGCGTGCCGGCATGGCCTGCGGCAAAGCTCCACACGCGCTTCAGGAAGCGGTGCGCGCCTTCGACGCCGGCGTCGTTCCACTCCAGTGTCTGTTCCGGTGGTGAGGCGAACATCACGAACAGGCGTGCGGTGTCGGCGCCGTAGCGGTCTATCAGGTCCTGCGGGTCCACGCCGTTGTTCTTGGACTTGGACATGGTGCCCACGCCCTCGTAGGTGATGGCAGTGCCTGCGGGCAGGTCGCCCTTGGCCTCCTTCAGCTTCGCGCCATTGACCTTGCCGGTGTCGTCGAAGGTGTTCTCCACCTCGTGCGGCCAGAAATACTCGATGCCGCCCTTGTCGCCGCGGCGCGAGTAGATGTGGTTGAGCACCATGCCCTGGGTCAGCAGCTTGGTGAAGGGTTCGTCCACGGCCACCAGCTTCAGGTCGCGCATCACCTTGGTCCAGAAGCGCGCGTACAGCAGGTGCAGGATGGCGTGCTCAATGCCGCCGATGTACTGGTCCATCGGCATCCAGTAATCGACGCGGGCGTCGGTCATGCGGTCGGCATCGCCCGCGCGGCCGGTCGGCTGCGCGTTGCAATACCGCATGAAGTACCACGACGAATCCACGAAGGTGTCCATCGTGTCCGTCTCGCGCCGCGCCGGCTTGCCGCACACGGGGCAGGTCACGCCAGCGTGGAAGCCCGCATGCTTGTTCAGCGGGTTGCCGCTGCCGTCGGGAATGCAGTCTTCGGGCAGGACAACGGGAAGGTCCTTTTCCGGCACCGGTACCGCGCCGTGCTCGTCGCAGTGGATGATGGGGATGGGCGTACCCCAGTAGCGCTGGCGGCTGATGCCCCAGTCGCGCAGGCGCCAGGTGGTCTTCTTCTCGCCCAGGCCCTGGGCCGCCAGGTCGCGGGCCACGGCGTCCACCGCGGCCTTGTGGGCCAGCCCGTCGTAGGCGCCCGAGGCCATGACGCGGGCGCGCGCCTTGTCGGCATACCACTCGTGCCAGCGAGTGGTGTCGTAAGGGCCTTCGCCCTCCACGGCAATCACCTGCCGGATCGGGATGCCGTACTTCAGTGCGAAGGCGAAGTCGCGTTCGTCGTGCGCCGGCACGCCCATCACGGCACCGTCACCGTAGCTCATGAGCACGTAGTTGCCCACCCACACGTCCACGGGCGCGCCCGTGAGCGGATGCGTCACCGTCAGGCCGGTTCGCACGCCCTTCTTTTCCTGCGTGGCGAGTTCGGCCTCGGTGGTGCCGCCAGCCTTGCATTCCTCGATGAAGGCGGCCACCGCGGCGTCGGTCTTCGCGGCGTGCATCGCCAGCGGGTGCTCGGGCGCGACGGCGCAGAAGGTCACGCCCATGACCGTGTCGGCACGCGTGGTGAACACGTACATCCGGCCGTCTTGCAGCGTCTGACCATCTTCACCCTGGATGTCGTGCGTGAAGGCGAAGCGCAGGCCCTCGCTCTTGCCGATCCAGTTCTCCTGCATCAGCTTCACACGCTCGGGCCAGCCCGGCAGGTGGTGCTGCACATGCTCCAGCAACTCGGGCGCGTACTGCGTGATCTTGAGGTAGTAGCCGGGGATCTCGCGCTTTTCCACCAGGGCGCCGGAGCGCCAGCCGCGGCCATCGATCACCTGCTCGTTGGCCAGCACGGTCTGGTCCACCGGGTCCCAGTTCACCACCTGGGTGCGGCGCTCGGCGATACCGGCCTCCAGCATCTTCAGGAACAGCCACTGGTTCCACTTGTAGTACTCGGGCGTGCAGGTCGCGACCTCGCGGCTCCAGTCG
>JBILSM010000101.1:0-10543 GCA_044372085.1 Rubrivivax sp. | reverse complement strand
GCGGCATCGAGGGCTACCAGGCCTATGCCACCGCCGACGTGGGCTTGATCGCTTACGAAACCGCAGCCCGTCAGGGACTGGTCGTGGACGAAGGCGTGCTGGTGGAGATCGTGCGGCCTGGCACGGGCGACCCGGTACCCGAGGGCGAGGTGGGCGAGGTGGTGGTCACCGTGCTGCACCCCGAGTACCCGCTGGTGCGTTTTGGCACCGGGGACCTGTCGGCCGTGCTGCCCGGGCCCTGCCCCACCGGCCGCACGAATGGGCGCATCAAGGGCTGGATGGGCCGTGCCGACCAGACGGCCAAGGTGCGGGGCATGTTCGTGCACCCCAGCCATGTGGCCGAGGTGCTGCGCCGCCACGCCAGCGTCGGGCGTGCGCGCCTGGTGGTGGAAGGGGAGATGGCCAACGACCGCATGACGCTGCGGGTGGAGGTGGCGGGCGCCTCGGAAGGCCTGGGCGAGGCCGTGGCCCACACGGTGCGCGACGTGACCAAGCTGCGCTGCGACGTGGAGTTGGTGACGCCCGGCTCCCTGCCCAACGACGGCAAGGTGATCGAGGACGCCCGAACCTATCGATAGTCTGCGCCCCTGCAGCGCTGGCGCTGCCGCCCCGGGCGCCCTCTTGACCCAGGCCCGTCGGAATAAGTAGTTTCCACTGCCAGGGGCTTTCGCAACGCTCTACCATCCCTCCCTGGCAAGTCCATCACCCGGAGACATCCCCATGAAGAAACTGCTGGCCGCCCTGGCCACCACTGCGCTGTCCTTGTCCGCCCTGGCCGCCTACCCCGACAAGTCCGTCACCATCGTGGTGCCGTTCGCCGCAGGCGGACCCACCGACAAGGTCGCACGTGACCTGGGCGTGGTGCTGAGCAAGCACCTGAACAACCAAACCGTCGTCATCGAGAACGTGGGCGGTGCCGGCGGCACGCTGGGCGCCGCGCGTGTGGCCAAGGCTGCACCGGACGGCTACACCCTGCTGCTGCACCACATCGGTATGGCCACCTCGCCGGCCCTGTACCGCAAGATGCCCTACGACACGCTGGGCGACTTCGAGTACCTGGGCATGGTCAACGACGTGCCCATGACCATCGTGGCCCGGCCCACCTTGCCGGCCAACACCATGCCCGAACTGGTGAAGTGGCTGGAGGCCAACAAGGGCAAGATCAACCTGGCCAATGCCGGCCTGGGCGCCGCCTCCCACCTGTGCGGCCTGCTGTTCCAGCAGAGCCTGAAGATCGACATGACCACCGTCCCCTACAAAGGCACGGGCCCTGCGATGACCGACCTGATGGGTGGTCAGGTGGACATCATGTGCGACCAGACCACCAACACCTCCGCGCAGATCGAAGGTGGCAAGGTCAAGGGCTACGCCGTGACCAGTTCCAAGCGCCTGACGACCCCGGCCCTGGCCAAGTTGCCTACGTTGGACGAATCCGGCATGAAGGGCTTCAACGTGGGCATCTGGCACGGCATGTACGCGCCCAAGGGCACGCCAAAGCCCGTCCAGGATCAGATCAACGCGGCCCTGCGCAAGGCGCTGGCTGACCCCGAGTTCATCAAGCGCCAGGAAGCGCTGGGCGCCGTGGTCATTACTGACGCTCGCCTGGGTTCAGCCGAACACAAGAAGTTTGTCGAGGCCGAGATCAACAAGTGGGGCCCGGTCATCAAGGCCGCCGGCCAGTACGCAGACTGATCTTCAAACACGCTGCGACCTGGGCGCCTTGCGGCGCCCGGGCAACTCCCCAGCCTGAGCCGGCCCCGTGCCGGCTCTGTCGTTTTTGCTGTTCCGCTCAGATCAGGTCCCTGGCGTCGTCGAAATGGGCCTCGACGTCCATGGGCAGCAACTGGATGGACGCGCGCAGGCCCGGCACGGCGCTCATCAAGGCCTGCTCCACCGAGGTGCGCAGCGCGGCTGCCCGCCCCAGGGTCCAGCCCGAGGGCATATGCATGTGCAAATCGACGAAGCGGCGCTGCCCTGCGCGCCGGGTGCTGACGTGGTCAAAGCGGATGGCCTGGTGGCGAAAGACGTCCAGGGTCTTCTCGATCTCGGCGCGCACCTCAGGCTCCAGCGCGCGGTCCATCAGCCCATCGGCCGATCGGCGCACCAGCGAACCCCCTTCGCGCAGGATGTTCAGCGCCAGCAGGATGGCCACCACCGGGTCCAGCCACAGCCAGCCCGTGAACTTCGCCGCCAGCAGGCCCACCACCACGCCGGCCGACGTCCAGACGTCGGTGATGAGGTGGCGCGCGTCGGCTTCCAGCGCCATCGATCGGTGCTCGCGCGCCTTGCGCAGCATGGCCAACGCCAGCGCACCGTTGAGCACCGAACTGGCCACCGACAACGCCAATCCCAGACCCACGTCCTCCAAGGGTTGAGGGTCCAGCAGCCGGTGCCCGGCGGCCCACATGATGGCCAGCGCCGCCACCACGATCAACACGCCTTCGAAGCCGCTGGAGAAGTACTCGGCCTTGTGATGGCCGTACGGGTGGTCCGCGTCGGGCGGTTGATCGGCCACGGTCACCATGGTCAGCGCGAACATCGCACCGGCTAGGTTGACCAGCGACTCCAGCGCGTCCGAGAGCAAGCTCACCGAGTCGGTCACCCACCAGGCGCCGGTCTTGAGCGCGATGGTGGCCAGCGCCACCGCGATGGAGAGCTTCAGGTAGGAGCGGACCTGCATGGGACCTGCACGGTCCGGTGGCTAAGTGAGCGTGACGCGCGTGAACTTGCGCTTGCCCACTTGGACGACATAGGTGCCGGCAGAAAGCTTCAGCGCGCGGTCGCCAACGGCGGAGCCGTCCACGCGCACACCGCCCTGCTCCACCAGACGCAAGGCCTCGGTAGTGGAAGGCACCAGGCCCGCCTGCTTCAGCAGTGCGCCAATGCCCAACGGTGCGCCCGACAAGCTCAGCTCGGGGATGACGTCAGGCACACCGCCAGCCGCGCGGTGGTGAAAGTCCAGCTCGGCCGCATCGGCCGCGGCTGCGCCATGAAAGCGCGCGGTGATCTCGCGCGCCAGCATCACCTTGGCGTCCTTCGGGTTGCGTCCGGCCTCAACTTCAGCCCTCAGCGTCGCGATCTCGGTCTCGGAGCGGAAGCTCAGCAACGTGTACCAGCGCCACATGAGCGTGTCGCTGATGGACAAGACCTTGGCAAACATCGTGTTCGCAGGTTCGGTGATGCCGATGTAGTTGTTCTTGCTCTTGCTCATCTTCTCGACGCCGTCGAGACCCTCGAGCAGAGGCATGGTGAGGATGCACTGCGGTTCCTGGCCGTACTCGGCCTGCAGCATGCGGCCTACCAGCAGGTTGAACTTCTGGTCGGTGCCGCCCAGTTCCAGATCAGACTTCAGCGCCACCGAGTCATAACCCTGCATCAGCGGGTAAAGGAACTCATGCACCGAGATCGGGGTGCCTTCCTTGAAGCGGCGAGAGAAATCGTCGCGCTCCATCATGCGCGCCACGGTGTATCGCGAGGCCAGGGAAATCATGCCGCGCGCGCCCAGCGGATCGCTCCACTCGCTGTTCCAGCGCACCTCGGCCCGGCCCATGTCGATGACCAGCCCCACCTGCTCGAAGTAGGTCTTGGCGTTGGCCTCGATCTGCTCGCGCGTGAGCGGCGGGCGCGTGCTGTTGCGGCCAGACGGGTCGCCGATCATGGTGGTGAAGTCGCCAATCAGCGGGATCACCACGTGACCCAGGTCCTGCAACTGGCGCATCTTGTTGAGCACCACCGTATGACCCAGGTGCAGGTCTGGCGCCGTGGGATCCATGCCGAACTTGATGCGCAGCGGCACGCCCGTCGCTTGCGAGCGGGCCAGTTTCTTGACCCAATCGGCCTGCGGGAGCAGTTCCTCGCAACCGCGCAAGCACACGGCCAGAGCCTGCCTGACCTGGTCATTCACCGGATGAGCGGAATCCTGAGGCGCGGTCACGGGGGAATCGGGCTGCGACATGGCACGGTGGACAAGGGGATTTGGGGGCCTGCGGCCGGCAACCGGTTGCTATAATGCGCCGCACTGCGACGGCAGGTTCGTGGGCATACGCCCGACTGCGAGATGGCTTCATTCTAGGCGACGGCCCCTCGGTCATCGCTCCTTCCAGGGCTCAACTTCGAGCAAGACGTACAGGCTGATGGTCCGCGGACACGCTGGCAGACTGCACAGCAGCAACGCGGGCTTGACATGGTTTTCGGGCAGGGTTTCTTCTTGGATCTTCTCCAGCGTTACGGCCAAGCTGCCGCCCTTTTCAAGGCAAGACACTCCAAGACCGTGACGCTGGCCGCTGCAGGCCTGCTGGGCGGTCTGGGTGCCGTGGCCTTTGCAGTGGCGCCCCTGGCGCCCGACGCTGCACTGTTGCCGGTGCAGACCATCTCCGAGAGCGTCACCACCGCAGAGATCGGCCCGCAACTCGAGGCCCTGGCCGACCATGGCCTGGAACTCAGCTTCAGCGAGGTCACCCGGCCAGGCGCCGCCATGGATGCCACGCTGCGGCGCCTGGGGATTGCCGACGCCAGCACCCTGGCGGCGCTGCGCCAAGAGCCCGCGCTGCGGCGAGCCCTGGAGGGCCGGGCCGGTCGCCTGGTCCACAGCCGCGTGGGCGCGCGTGGTGAACTGATCGAGTTGGTGGTGCGCATGCCCGCCGAAAGTGCCGGGTCAGCGCCCACTCACTTCACTCGCCTGACCGTCAAGCCCGAAGGCAACCGTTTTGCCGTGCGCAGTGCGCTGGTGCCCCTGGAGACGCAAACCCGTCTGGCCAGCGGCACCATCAGAAGTTCCCTGTTCGCGGCCACGGACGAGGCCCGCATTCCCGATCCTGTGGCCACCCAGATGGCCGAGATCTTCTCCGCGGAAATCGACTTCCATCGCGAACTGCGCAAGGGCGACACCTTCAGCATCGTCTATGAGTCCGTAACGGCCGACGGCGAGCCGGTGCCCTGGAACCAAGGCGCCGGGCGCGTGCTGGCCGCCGAGTTCATCAACGGCGGCAAGACCCACCAGGCCATCTGGTTCGAATCCGGCGGCAAGGGCGCCTACTTCGACCCGAGCGGACGCAGCCGCAAGCGTGCCTTCCTCGCCAGCCCGATGGAGTTTTCACGCGTGACTTCCGGTTTTGCGATGAGGATGCACCCCATCCTGCAGCGCATGCGGGCTCACCTGGGCGTGGACTACGCCGCCCCGACCGGCACGCCTGTGCGCGTGGTGGGCGAGGGCGTGGTGGATTTCGCCGGCTGGCAAAATGGCTACGGCAACGTGGTGCATGTGCGCCACGGCGGTGACCGCGTGACGGTCTACGCCCACCTCAGCCGCATTGACGTGCGCAAGGGGCAGCGTGTCGAGCAAGGGCAGCACATCGGCGCCGTGGGCGCCACCGGATGGGCGACCGGTCCGCACCTGCACTTCGAGTTCCGCGTCGGCGGCGTGCACCAGGACCCGCTGAAGATCGCCAAGGCGTCGGAGAGCGTTCCCCTGGACCCGGCCGCTCGGTCGCGCTTTACCGAGTGGGCGCGCACCGTCCAGGTCAAGCTGGATCTGGCGGAAACCGTGGGCTCGCGTCCGGCCTTCGAGTAACGCGCCGCGCGCCATCGACATGGCGCTGTTCGTCGGGCTGATGTCGGGCACGTCGCTCGACGGCGTGGACGGCGTGCTGGCCGACTGGTCAGGGCCGCAGCCTCAGGTGCTCGCGCACGCCCACGAAGCTTTTGGGCCGAATGCGCGGCTCGAACTGCTGGCACTCAACACGGCCGGCCACAACGAGTTGCACCGCGCCGCCCTGGCGGCCAACGAGATCTCCCGGCGCTACGCCGAGGTGGTGCAACGCTTGCTGCAGACCACGGGCCTGACGGCGAAGGACGTCAGCGCCATCGGCGCCCATGGACAGACCGTCAGACACCAGCCGCAGGCCTTCGACGGCACGGGCTACACTTGGCAGTTGATCAACGGCGCGCTCCTGGCCGAACTCACAGGCATTGGAACCGTGTGCGATCTGCGCAGCCGCGATGTGGCCGCCGGAGGGCAAGGTGCGCCGCTGGTGCCGGCCTTCCACGCCAGCCTCTTCGGCTGCCCTGGGCAGCACGTCGCCGTGCTCAACATCGGCGGCATCGCCAACCTCACGCTTTTGCCCGCTGACGGCCGCATCACCGGCTTCGACTGCGGACCCGGCAATGCCCTGATGGACGGTTGGTGCGAGCGCCATACCGGACAGGCCTTTGATGAAGGCGGGCGCTGGGCTGCCACGGGCAGGATCGATGTCGCGTTGCTGCAGCGCCTGCTTGAGGAACCCTTCTTTGCAAAGGCCCCGCCCAAGAGCACGGGCCGCGATCTGCTGCACCTGCCCTGGCTCGAGCAGGCCCTGCGGTCAGAACACGCCGAACGGGTGGGGCAGGCGGGTCTCCCGAGCGCGTGGGCACCGCAGGATGTGCAGGCCACGCTGGCGGAACTGACGGCCTGCTGCGCAGCCACCGATCTGCGACGTCATGCCCCCCTCACGACCCGATTGTTGGTGTGTGGGGGTGGCGCATTCAATCAGCACCTCATGGAGCGCTTGGCGCAGTGCTTGCCCGGCGTCACAGTTTCGACCACTGACCGGCACGGCGTGCCACCGGATCAGGTGGAGGCACTGGCTTTCGCCTGGCTGGCCCGCGCCTACGTGGCAGGCCTGCCAGGCAACCTGCCTGCGGTCACGGGGGCACGTGGGCCCCGGGTGCTCGGGGCCTGGTATCCCGGCTGAAGATCAGACCGAGAACGAAGACCCGCAACCACAGGTGGTGGTGGCGTTCGGGTTCTTGATGACGAACTGCGCGCCTTGGAGATCTTCCTTGTAGTCGATCTCGGCGCCGGCCAGGTACTGCAGGCTCATCGCGTCGATCAGGAGCGTGACCCCGTTCTTGGCCATCTGGGTGTCATCTTCGTTGACGACCTCGTCAAAGGTGAACCCGTACTGGAAGCCCGAGCAACCGCCACCCTGAACGAAGACCCGCAGCTTCAATTCCGGATTTCCCTCCTCGGCCACGAGGTCGGCCACCTTGGCCGCAGCGCTGTCGGTGAAGATCAGCGGCACGGGCATCTCGTCGGCTGCGGGGGCCAGGGGTTCGGCAATGGCGTTCATGTCGGTCCTTCGTTTCAATCAGGCTGATTCAGTGTTCGTTCGACGCAGCAAGCTTCAGCGTGGGCTTGTCGGCATTCTTCAACGGCCGCAGTTCCCCGTCAATGAGGGCGCCCGGGTGCATTTCAAGCAGTTCGTAGCGAACGCTGCCCGTGACCCTTGCTGAAGGCTGCAACTCCAGCAAGGTGCCCGACTCCACGGGCCCGGTCACCGTGCCGTTGATGATCACATGGGCCGCCTTGACCATGCCCGTGACTCTGGCTTTGTCGCTGATGACCACCAGGGTGGCGCCGTCCGAGGCGGCCAGTATGTCGCCCTGCACCTCGCCGTCAATGCGCAGGCCGTCGGTGAAGCGCACCGGGCCGTTGACCACCGTGCCTTCACCAATGAGGCTGCGTATCGGCGGAGACTTCTTTCGTCCGAACTCCATGCTCTGACCCTCCGGATGGCTACAAGGGGACGGTTTGCGTGGCCTTGACCGCGCCCGCTTCGTCCAACACCCTGACCTGCAGACTTTTTATCACGGCCTGCGGCGGGTGATCGATCACTCCCTCGATGCGCAGGTACTGCTTGAGCTTCATGTCTTGGGGGCCACTGGCCGCAGGCATGCTCCAGGGGCGGCCCGCCAAGGTGCCCGACACCAGCATCTCGTACCGGCCAGCGAACTCTGCGGCAGAGCGGGCGTTGTGCATCACCAGCATCTGGTACCGCAACTGGCCTGGAGCCTGGGCCTGCGCTTGCAGACCGCGCACCTGCAGACCTGGGCCGGAAGACGGAATCAAGCGCTCGAAGAAGCCGAGGTCGGCCTTCAGCGTCCGCGTCTCTTCCTCCAATTGCCGCAGCGCCTGCGCCAGACGTTCCTGCGACGTGCGTTCGGTCTTCAGCAGACTTTCTGCGCTGTGGGCCACGGCCAGGGCACGCTCGTTCTCGGCGCGCAAGCGTTGCACCTCGGCCTCCAGTTGTGCGACCTGGGCCTTGGCGTCGC
Source organism: Rubrivivax sp. (assembly GCA_044372085.1). Taxonomy (GTDB): domain Bacteria; phylum Pseudomonadota; class Gammaproteobacteria; order Burkholderiales; family Burkholderiaceae_C; genus Rubrivivax. Next base: position 2,455 of record JBILSM010000101.1, on the reverse strand, counting down.
GGTCCAGCCCGGCGATGTCCTTGCCGAACTCGAAGGCCCACAGCGCAATGGCGGCGGAGAATCCGAAAACGACAGCAGCCACCGCCCAGCGCAAAGGCCAGGGCAGGTGGCTGCGAACAATCATCCGGGGGGCGCTCACCGACAGGCGGCGGCGCCACAGCTTCCAGCGCATGGCAGTGCCGGCACAGGGCGTGCGCCCCGTGCCTGCGGGATCAGCGCTTGCTGAACTGCTTCCGGCGACGCGCGCCGTGCAGACCGACCTTCTTGCGCTCGACCTCGCGCGCGTCACGCGTCACGAAGCCGGCACGGCTGAGTTCGGGCTTGAGCGCCGCGTCATAGTCGATCAGGGCTCGGGTAATGCCGTGACGCACCGCACCGGCCTGGCCGGACTCGCCGCCGCCGTGGACGTTGACCTTGATGTCAAACGACTGGGCGTTAGCCGTCAACAGCAGGGGCTGCTGAACGATCATGATGGAGGTCTGGCGACCGAAATACTGGTCCAGCGGCTTGCCGTTGACCTCGATGACGCCAGAACCCTTCTTGATGAACACGCGGGCGACCGACGACTTGCGGCGGCCGGTGCCGTAATTCCATTGTCCGATCATGGCCGTCCTCAGATCTCGAGCGGTTTGGGTTGCTGGGCGGTGTGCGGGTGCGTGGCACCGGCGTACACCTTCAGCTTCTTGATCATCGCGTAGCCCAGCGGGCCCTTGGGCAGCATGCCCTTGACGGCCTTCTCGATGGCGCGGCCAGGATGCTTGGCCTGCATGTCCTTGAAGGCGGTGGCGTAGATGCCGCCGGGGTAGCCCGAATGCCGGTAGTAGATCTTGTCAGTGGCCTTGGTGCCGGTGACACGGATCTTGTCGGCGTTGACGATGACGATGAAATCGCCGGTATCGACGTGGGGCGTGTAAATGGCTTTGTGCTTGCCGCGCAAACGGAGTGCCACTTCGCTGGCAACACGTCCGAGCACCTTGTCGGTGGCGTCAATCACAAACCACTCGTGCACCACTTCGGCCGGCTTGGCGCTGAAGGTCTTCATGAGGGTCTTCCAAAAGGTGGCGAGCTCAAGCAAAGCCCGCGAACACCGGATTCCGGCTGTTTGTGCACTGTCGTACCTCGCGCCTTCGGCGCCGCTTGTGTGTCCGCAGCTTGACGCTGCGGGCGGCCTCTCAGGCTTGCGATCTTCTCCCCGCCGATTTCGGGAAAAGCCTCGTAGTATAGCCGCCAGGAACCGACGCATGAACTCGCCCCTCACCGCCTTTGGCCAGCTGACCCCCGACACCGTGCTGGAGGCGCTGGACGCCGTGGGCCTGCGCGGCGACGGCCGTATCCTGCAGCTCAACTCCTATGAGAACCGGGTGTTCCGCCTGATGCTGGAGGACGGCGGCGCGGTGGTGGCCAAGTTCTACCGCCCGGGGCGCTGGACCGATGACCAGATCCACGAAGAGCACAGCTTCACCCTGGAACTCGCCGCGGCCGAAGTGGCCGTGATGGCGCCGCTGCCCATGCGCTTGCTGCCACCGGCCTGCGTCTCAGGCTTGATCAGCGGCCCGGCGGCGACCCTGCTGCACTGGCAGCCCCAGGAGGGCGGCGCCCACCGCATTGGCGTGAGCCCCTGGCTGGGCGGGCGCGACCCGGACATCGAGACGCCCGAGGCCTTCGAGCGACTGGGCCGGTTGATCGGCCGCGTGCACGCCGTGGGCGCCCGACAGGCGTTCGCCCACCGCCTGACGCTCTCGCCGGCGCTGGGCACCCAGGCGATCGACGTCCTGCAGACCTTGCAGGTGGTAGACCCGGCGCAAGCCCAGCACTGGGAAAGTGCTGCCCGCGGGGCGATGGACGGCGTGGCGCGGGCCTTCGATCGGGCCGGAAGCACCCTGCTGCGCCTGCATGGCGACGCCCATCGCGGCAACCTGCTGGAACGCGAGCAGACGCTGCACCTGGTGGACTTCGACGACACCTGCAGCGGCCCGGCCATGCAGGACCTCTGGCTGTTCCTGGACGGCCACGAAGGCGAGGACCGGCGCCGACAACTGCAGGCCCTGCTGCGCGGCTACGAGGACTTCATGGACTTCGACGACGCGCAACTGCAGTTGATCGAGCCGCTGCGCACCCTGCGCCTGCTGCGCCACAGCGCCTGGATCGCCCAGCGCTGGAGCGACCCAGCCTTCCCGATCGCCTTTCCGAGCTTCGGCACCCCCAACCATTGGGCCGACCAGACGGTGCAGCTGCGAGAGCAGATCGACAGGATGGTCTGACGGGCGGCCGCAACGGCGCGCCCGCCCGTTCAAGCCGCGAGCGTGGGGTAGTCGATGTAGCCCTTGGCGTCTGCCGTGTAGAAGGTGGTCATGTCAGGGGCGTTCAGGGCGGCGCCGGCCTTCATGCGCGCCACCAGATCGGGGTTGGCCAGGAAGGGGCGACCAAAGCCGATGAGGTCGGCCCGGCCTTCGGT
>JBILSM010000231.1:0-3258 GCA_044372085.1 Rubrivivax sp. | reverse complement strand
CAGCGGCCAGCTTGCCTTCAGAAGCCGCAGTCGCCCTTACCCGGCTTTATCCGGCTTTACCTGCCTTCACCCGCCCTTGTTGCGCATCCAGTCCGCCGTGCCGAAAAACGCTTCGGCCAGGCGCTGCGCCAGGGCTTCGTCCAGTTGCTGCTCCTGCATCGCCTGCATCATGCAGGCCATCCACTGGTCACGTTCTGACAAGCCAATGGCATAGGGCAGGTGTCGTGCCCTCAGCCTGGGGTGACCAAAGCGCTGGATGTACAGGTCAGGCCCGCCCAGCCAGCCGCACAGGAACCAGAACAGCTTGTCGCGTGAACCCTGCAGATCCGTCGGGTGCAAGGCGCGGATGCCGGCATAGACCGGCTCCAGATCCATCAGGTCGTAGAAACGGTCTACCAGGGTGCGCACGCCCGGCTCGCCGCCCAGGCGGTCAAAGGGGCTGGACTCGGGGTTCAAACCACCCCGCGCAGCTTCATGCCCAGGGCCGACAGACCGATGCCCGCAGGCGAGCCCGACTGCTTCTCCATGAGCAGCTCACGCTTGAGCACGGCGTTGCGCACGTTCACGTCCAGGGGAATCTCACCCACCAGTTCCAGCTTCACCGGCTGGCCCACCGTGGGGCTCACATAGCGGTCGATCACCTGCTGCAACTGCTGACGTACCGCGCGGCCTTCGCCCTGCTTGCGCACCTGGTTGACCACCAGCTGGATGGCGTAACGCTTCTGCGTCATGGCCAGCACCTTGATGGTGGCGTAAGCGTCCGTGAGAGAAGTCGGTTCAGGTGTGGCCACCACGAGCACCTTGTCAGCCAGCGACACGGTGTACAGCACCACTTCTGAAATCCCGGCCCCCGTGTCCAGCAGCACGCGGTCATAACGCGGTGCCACCTCGTTAATGACCTGCTGAAGTTGTTCCCTCACCTCTGGCGTCAGGCGGGAATACTCCACCATGCCCGAACCTGCGAGCAACACCGAGTAGCCTCCCGGCGCCTTCAGGATGGCCTCCTGCAGGCCGCTACGTCCGGTGAACACGTCGTGCAGCGTCACCTTGGGGAACAGGTTCAGCACCACGTCCAGGTTGGCCAGGCCCAGGTCGGCGTCCAGCACCAGCACGCGTTCGCCCTGGCGCGTGAGGGCCGCTGCCACGTTGGCAGAGACGAAGGTCTTGCCCACGCCGCCCTTGCCACTGGTGATGGCGGTGATGCTTGCGCGCCGCCGGGAGGTGGGAACTGCGGGTGCCGTGCTCAAGACAGCGGCTCCTGCGTCGCGTCAGGTGACTGCACGAACAGCATGGCCCGCTCATCGGCCGACACCTCGCCGGCAAATGGGGGGCCGACATCAAAACCCGCATCGCCGGCAGCACCGCCGCAGGCCGGTGCGCGTGCCTGCTCGGCCAAGTGCACCAAGCCTTGCACCAGGGTTGTGGTCCATCGCGAATCGCCGGGCGTGCCCTCGGGCAGGGGCGCGCCAGCATTGCGCAGCAGTTCCAGGGCCTGTTCGTACGGCGGTTGGGAAAAGGCGTCGGGGCGCATCGGCTTTCTGTTGAGGGTCTGAACGCGACGGCCGGCAGGGATTGCAGACCGCTCGGTTTCAGTCTATCAGCGCCCCTTTCGGGGCCCGGGATCGTCCGGAAGGAACAGGGCTTGCAGGTCCGACAGGAAGTCGAATCCACGCTCCGAAGCCACCACCCGCTGCGGACGCAAGGCCCCAGGCGCTTCCGGCAGGCCCGGTGGCCCCGGCGTGTCCTCGACCGCGGGCTCCAGCAGGCCCCGCTGCCGCGCCCGGTCGATGGCAACCGCCAGGGCTGAAGGGGCCAGCCCGGTGCGGGCGCAGAAGTCCTCGATGGTGAAACCTTCTCGCAGGCGCAGCGCATTGAGGGCGTACTCGAAGGGCAGGTCCTTGCGGGCGACCTCATGCTCGTTGGACACGGCCTGGCCGGCCAGGGCCTTGTCCATGTAGGTGGCCGGTTCGCGCCATCGCACCTGGCGCAACACGCGGTGCGGGAAACTGAGCTTGCCGTGGGCTCCGGCACCAATGCCCAGATAGTCACCAAACTGCCAGTAGTTCAGGTTGTGCCGGCAGCGGTGCCCGGGCCGTGCGAAGGCCGAGACCTCGTAGCGCTGCAAGCCTGCCGCTGCCGAGGTGTCGACGATGAGATCCAGCATCCGGGCCGAGGTGTCGTCATCGGGCAGGCCGGCCGGTGGCCTCGTGGCGAACACCGTGCCAGGCTCCATCGTCAGGTGGTAGACCGACAGGTGCGGCGGCTCAAAGGCCAGGGCGGTGTCCAGATCCGCCCGCAAGGCGGGCAAGGTCTGCCCGGGCAGGGCGTACATGAGGTCGATGTTGAAGGTATCGAAAGCTTCACGGGCCTCGGCCACGGCCGCACGAGCCTGCGCCGCGTCATGCACGCGGCCGATGCGCTGCAGCGCCTGGTCGTCAAAGCTCTGCACGCCGACGGATAGCCGCGTCACACCCGCCTGGCGAAACGCCCGGAAGCGCTGGGCCTCGAAGGTGCCGGGGTTGGCTTCCAGCGTGATCTCGCATCCGGGCTCCAGCGGCAGGCGGGCTCGCACGTCGGCCAGCAAGCGTTCTATGCTGTCCGGCGAGAACAGACTGGGCGTGCCCCCACCAATGAACACGCTGATCACGCGCCGGCCCCACACCAGGGGCAGCGCGGCCTCCAGATCGGCCCGCAAGGCGTCCAGGTAGCGCAACTCGGGAAGCTTGCCCGGCCCAGCTGCTGAAGCGACCGAACCGGAGACCGAACCCGCAGGCGGAGTCGCATGGGAATTGAAATCGCAGTAGGGGCACTTCTTCAGGCACCAGGGCAGGTGCACGTACAGGCTCAGGGGCGGCAGTTCCGCCAGGTTCAGCGTGCCCGGCCGCAGGAAGCGCGCGGCGGCGTCAGCTGGCCCACCCACCACGGGCGCCGTCACAGGCCCCACGCCTGGCGCATGAGCGCCGCCATCTGGGCTGCGGCCAGGGCGCGGTGGCTGAGGCGATTCTTCTGCTCGGGTGCCATCTCAGCGACGGTGCAAGCCTCGGCCGGGATGAACAGCAGGGGGTCGTAGCCGAAGCCGGCATCGCCGCGGGTTGCCGCCAGCAGCTGCCCCTCCCAGCGCCCGAAAGCCACCAGGGGCTCGGGGTCATCTTCGGCGCGCACGGCCACCAGCGTGCACACAAAGCGCGCACGCCGCTCGTCCGCCGTGGTCAGGGATTGCATGCGCTGCAGCAGCAGGTGGTTGTTGGCGGCGTCCTG
>JBILSM010000025.1:0-31825 GCA_044372085.1 Rubrivivax sp. | reverse complement strand
TCCCCACTGCTGCCTCCCGTAGGAGTCTGGGCCGTGTCTCAGTCCCAGTGTGGCTGGTCGTCCTCTCAGACCAGCTACAGATCGATGGCTTGGTAGGCCTTTACCCCACCAACTACCTAATCTGACATCGGCCGCTCCAATAGCGAGAGGTCTTGCGATCCCCCCCTTTCACCCGTAGGTCGTATGCGGTATTAATCCGGCTTTCGCCGGGCTATCCCCCACTACTGGGCACGTTCCGATGCGTTACTCACCCGTTCGCCACTCGTCGCCAGGTTGCCCCGCGTTACCGTTCGACTTGCATGTGTAAGGCATGCCGCCAGCGTTCAATCTGAGCCAGGATCAAACTCTTCAGTTCGATCTTGAATGTTTTGCTCAAAACGGAATTGAAGTGAACTTCACTTCTTCATCCGTGAGCGTTTGCGACTCCAGGCCTAGACCTGTTGTCTTGGCACTCGCCTTCAAACGCCCACGCTTATCGGCTGTATGTTGTTAAAGAACTTGCCTTTCGGCGCTCGCTTCGTTATCAGCGAAGACAGCGATTCTGTCACGTTTTTTAAACCCGTGTCAAGCGCTTGGTCTTTACTTGATCTCATCGACGTTCTTTGCGACTTGCTTCGAAGTCCGCGCCGTCTGTCGATCAGCGAGCCTGCCAGTATAAGGGCCTGATAGCCCGCCGCGCAAGCCCCGGCACAAAAAGATTTCGTGGGAGTCGAGTCCTCCAAGGCCTACCCCGAGGTTGCCCCAGAACTCGTCGCGGAGTCTTCGTCGCTCAGGCGTGGAAGGCCTGCGCTTGCGGGTCCTCTGCTGCCAGGATGTCAGGCAGCCTGCGCACCCAGCGGGTGGTGTCAGTCCTGAGGATCTTCTGCTTGATGGTCGCTATCTGGGCGGGGTGCATGGAGAAGCTTCGCAGCCCCATCGCCAGCAACACCTCCGTGAACGCCGGGTCGCCGGCCATTTCCCCGCACACACTCACGTAACGTTTGGCTGCATTCGCCCGCGTGATGGTTCTTTCGAGCAGGCTCAACACCGAGGGATGCCAGGCGTCGTACAGGTGAGCCACGGCTTCGTCTGCACGATCGATCGCCAGGGTGTACTGGATGAGGTCATTCGTCCCCAGAGACACGAAGTCGAAGTGCCGCAGGATCATGTCGATGCCTATGGCGGCGGCTGGCACCTCGATCATGGCGCCGACCTCCGCTGCGCCATAGGCAAGACCCATGCGGTCCAGCTCGGCGCGGGCTCGGTGCATGGCGAGCGCGCAGGCGCGGATCTCCGACAGATGTGCCACCATCGGGATCAGGATGCGGACCTTGCCAAACGCACTGGCCCGCAAGATGGCACGCAACTGCTGTTGAAACATGTCGGGCTCTGACAGGCTCCAGCGAATGGCCCTCAATCCCAGCGCAGGGTTCAACGTGTGCTCATGTCGAAGCTCTTGCGCACTCATCTGGTCAAGCGGCTTGTCAGCCCCGACATCAACGGTCCTGATCGTGACCGGAAGACCCTGCATGGCGGTCACGGCGGCCAGATAAGCGCGGAACTGCTCTTCCTCTCCTGGCAGCTTTCCGTCACGGTTCATGAAGAGAAATTCAGTACGGAACAGGCCCACGCCCACAGCACCGGCAGCGAGGGCGCCATGAGCATCGCCCGGCAACTCGATATTGGCCAGCAGTTCAACGCTGTGTCCGTCCAATGTGACGGCCGGCGTATGGCGCAGGCGGTCCAGCCGGGCTCGCTCAAGATCGCTCTGGCGCTGGCGGAAGCGGTACTCCTCCAACACGATGGAGGACGGGTTGACCACGGCAACGCCCGCATCGCCATCGATCACCACCCAGTCGTCCTGTCGGATGATGCGGCTGGCTTCGCGCGCACCGACCACGGCTGGAATGTCGAGACTGCGTGCCACGATGGCCGTGTGTGAAGTCCTGCCGCCGACGTCGGTGATGAACCCGGTGAAGATGCTGCTCTTGAACTGCAGCATGTCCGCAGGCGCAATGTCACTGGCCACCAGCACCAACGGATCTTCACCCGCGAAATCACGCGGAACAGTGGCTTCTGTTGGCGCCGCGTCGGAACGGGCCGCCAAGGCCTTGAGCAGGCGCTCCACCACCTGTTCAAGATCGGCCTTGCGCTCGCGCAGGTAGGCATCCTCCATTTCGTCGAACTGGCGGGCCAGCACCTCCAGCTGCGCCGACAACGCCCATTCGGCGTTGTAGTGCCGCTCCAGAATCCAATCCTTGGTGGCGCCAGCCAGGGCATCGTCGTGGAGCAGCATCAGGTGCACGTCCAGCAACGCAGACAGTTCGGCTGGTGCGTCCTCAGGCAACTCGCGCTGCAGGCAAGACAGTTCCTCAGCCACCGCATCGCGTGCGGCTTTCAAGCGCTGAACCTCGGACCCAAGTTCCTGGGGCGCGACAAAATAGTGCGCCACGTCGATGCGGCTGGAGGCCACCAGCACTGCCCGCCCGATGGCGACACCCCGGGATACCGGCACGCCAAACACCTGGATGCTCATGCCGCTGAATGTAGCGCAGCCCGTGCAGGCCTAGGGGGGGAGCACATGGCGCTGCGCCTCACGGACGGACGGCTCTGAAGCTGCTTCAGGCCACGACTCGAGCCCGCTTCATTGCCCTTCGCCGAACTTGGATTCAATCAGATCGCGTACGGCTGTCATGGCCTGCTCCTCGTCAGGACCGTCGGTCTCGATGACGACTTCAGAGCCCAAACCGGCGGCCAACATCATGACACCCATGATGCTCTTGGCATTGATGCGCCGGCCAGCGCGCGCGAGGTGGACATCACAGCGAAAGGTACCTGCGAGCTTGGTCAGCTTCGCTGACGCACGGGCATGAAGGCCGAGCTTATTGCTGATGGTGATGCTGGACGTGATCATTCGGACCTATCGGGACAGACTGATTCTGCGGTCTGATGCTGCTGACCTGGACGACGCCTTGCACCGCACCGTCCACCGCTCTGTTTACCAGACGGTCCAGCGGTTCGGTGGCGTAACACAGCACACGCCACAGCATGGGCACGTTCACGCCCGCGACGACACGGACGCGAACCCCATCGGCCACACGCAAGGCCGCGTTGCAGGGCGTTGCGCCGAAGACATCGCAGAGAACCAAGGCCTGTGCTTGGCCCACAGCGTCACGCAGCCTGCGTTCGATCTCCTCCGGGCCGTCTGACGGCAGAACGTCCACACAGCGCAAGGTCGAGGCGCAGTCGGGGAAGGCGTGCGCGGCCACGCTCGCCAGGGACGAGGCCAGCGGGGCATGGGCGAGCACGATGAGTTGGATCATGGACAAGGAGCGAGGTTCAGGCTTGAGCCGCTGCCTGGGGGACCCGACCTCGCATCGGAGGACGAAGGTACCAGAAGTACGACAGCATGGAACAGGCCCCAAAGATCGCGAATGACAGCCTGAAGGCGGCGGGCTCGTTCAGGCCTGCCTGGCGCAGTGCGTCAACCGACAGACCGATGCCCCATTGGATGCAGAAGACACCCAAGAAGATCACCAGGTTGAAGGCTGAGAGTGCGCGGCCCACCAGCGCGGCAGGAAAAGCCTGGCCCACCGCCGGCTGGCTCAAGGAGACGAAAGTGCAACTCACGCACCACAGCGACCACAGCGCCGCTGTGGCAGGTTGCGGATCCAGCAGGATCCAGGCCAGGACCATGAGGTGAAGCGGCAAACCCCAGACCATGATCTGGTGCGCCTGCAAGCCCCTGCGGGCCAGGCGTGGCATGCAGACGCCCCACAGCAGGAAGGCCACCAGCATGCACAGGTTGATGACAAACAAGCTTCCTGCGGCCTGCTCGGGCGTGAACCCGGCCAGACGGGTCATCCAGGGCCCGGCCCACAGCGTCTGCACAGCGATCATGCCGCCATAGATGAAGAAGCCAATGGGCACGCTGCGCAGGAACACCGGATGCAGGAACACATCCCGGTAGCCTTGGCGGGCCTCCGACGGAGGCGGCTCATTCCTGGAAGGTTCAGGGTCTGGCGGCACCCACCACAGCATCAGCGCCATCGCCACCAGGAGGCCTGCCCCCAGTACCCAGAACAACCCGCGCCAGCCCCACAGCGGAAGCAACCACTGCACCGGCAGCGTGGAGGCGAGCATGCCCAGAGACCCCGACATCAACATCCAGGAATTGGAGCGAAACTGAGCCGCCTGGGAGAAGCGCAGGCGAAAGCAGGTCAGCGGCGCCATGAGGCCGGCGGCCAGCCCCATGCCCGTCAAGACCCGCGCCAAGATCAGGCCAGGCAGACTTTGCGCAAGGGCGAAGGCCCCGCACCCCAGCACGGCCAGCGTCGTCAGACACAGCAAGACCCGTTTCGGACCCAGCCGATCCAGAGCCTGGCCCAACGGCAGTTGCAGCGCTGAGAAGCCGAGGAAGTAGGCGCCCGCCAGCAGCCCCAGATCCGCTGCCTTGAGCCCCAGCTCAGCACTGAACGTCGGCGCCAGCGTGGCGGTCACCGCCCGCAGCAAGGCGGAAAAGAAGTATGCGAAGGCAAACGCCAAGAAGATCCTGGCGGCAAGCGCTGGCGAAACCGGGGTCGCGGTCATCAAGGGTTCAGCGGATCACGGCCCGAACCTCAGGGCGCCGAAGTAGGTGTCCGCCGCCTCCGAGGTGGGCGTGACGCCCAGCACCGTGGCCTGGAAGACCACCGTGCCGCGGGAAAAGACCGCTACTTGTCCAGAGACCGGCCTGCCATCGGGATAGCGCCCGTCGAGAACCCAGCGCCCGCTGCCCGGGTGCGGCGTCTGCCCCTTCACGGTGTGCGGACGCGCTTGGGCCTTGGCATCTCCCAGATTGACACGAGCGCCCTCTTGCAGCGCCTGCAAGGCCGCAGCCACGCGAGCGGGGTCGCCGACATCAGCCCAGGCCAACCCCCAGGTGGCGTCAGCGGCCTGGCAGGCATGGAGGGTCAGCTTGACGGGCTGGCCCGCCAGCAAGAGCTCGCGGGCGTGGGCTGCCGGCTTGCAGGGAAACAGGGCCACGGACTCGGCCGCGCCCACCCGCACCTCGCGCCAGTCCAGGGCGGGCGCACAGGCCGCCAGCACGCCCGCAGACGTGGTGCAGCACAGCAAGCGCCAGAATCCGCGCAAGATTCGTTCCCCTCAGGCCAGCACGTCGGCCACGCCAGCCGCATGGGCCTGCTGGTCGGCGTGGTAGCTGGAACGCACCATGGCGCCCACGGCGGCGTGGGTGAAGCCCATCGCTGCGGCCTCACGCTCGAACATGCGGAAGGTGTCAGGGTGCACGTAACGCCGCACCGGCAGGTGGTGACCACTGGGCGCCAGGTATTGACCGATGGTGAGCATGTCGATCTGGTGTTCGCGCATGTCACGCATGGTCTGCAGGATTTCCTCGTCGGTCTCGCCGAGACCGACCATGAGGCCGCTCTTGGTGGGCACACCCGGTACGGCCAGCTTGAACTTCTTCAGCAGGTTCAGGCTGAACAGGTAGTCCGAGCCCGGCCGCGCTTCCTTGTAAAGGCGCGGGATGGTCTCGAGGTTGTGGTTCATCACATCGGGCGGAGCCTCGCGCAGAATGCCCAGGGCCCGATCGTCGCGGCCGCGAAAGTCGGGCACCAGGATCTCGATGCGGGTCTCGGGCGAGAGTTCGCGCGTCTTGCGGATGCACTCGACGAAGTGGGCCGCGCCCCCGTCGCGCAGGTCGTCTCGGTCGACGCTGGTGATGACCACGTACTTCAGGCGCAAGGCCGCAATGGTGCGCGCGAGGTTGAAGGGCTCGTCAGCGTCCAGCGGGTCCGGCCGGCCGTGGCCGACATCGCAGAAAGGGCAACGGCGCGTGCACTTGTCCCCCATGATCATGAAGGTGGCCGTGCCCTGGCCGAAGCACTCGCCGATGTTGGGGCACGAGGCCTCCTCGCACACGGTGTGCAGCTTGTGCTCGCGAAGGGTCTGCTTGATCTCGTAGAAGCGCGTGCTGGGAGAGCCGGCCTTGACGCGGATCCACTCCGGCTTCTTGAGTACTTCCGCCGGCACCACCTTGATGGGAATGCGCGAGGTCTTCGCCTGGGACTTCTGCTTGGCGGTGGCGTCGTAGGCCGCAGGGGCCGCGAGTGCGTCGGGTGCGGAGGCTTGGGAGTCGGTCATGATGGGCAAGGACAGCATCGCGAGGAAGTACACCGGCAGACGCTGGGGCAGGACATGCAGCAAGGCGGATGGTATCGGGTCGGCCGGTCCTCAGGCCGACAGCAGGGTCTCCAGCCGTTGCGCCAATCGCAGGGACACCTCGGACGGCTCGACCGGGATCCCCAGGCTGCGAAGGTCCACGGTACGCAGCCCTGCATAACCACAGGGGTTGATTCGGCTGAAAGGCTCCAACGCCATGTCGACGTTCACCGCCAGTCCGTGGTAGGCGCAATGCCTGGTGATCTTGACGCCCAGGGCCGCAATCTTTCCCAGGCCTTCAAAGGGATGGGCATCCGGGTCCACGGGGGGCAAAGGGGCATGATCGAAGGGGTCGGCCAGGCGAACATAGATGCCCGGGGCGGACCGGATCCGGTGACCCGTCACCCCATAGGCTTCCAGCACCTGCAGCACAGCCGCCTCCAGGCGATACACGTACTCCTTGACGAAGATGCCCAGGCGCCTGAGATCCACCAGCGGATACGCCACCACCTGGCCTGGGCCATGAAAGGTGACCTGACCCCCACGCTGCGTGCGCACGACCGGGATGTCCCCCGGCATCAGCAGATGCTCGGCTCGCCCGCCTATGCCCTGCGTGAACACCGGATCGTGCTCGACGATCCAGAGCTCGTCTGGTGTGTCGGGCACGCGCCCTTCCGTGAAGGAGCGCATGCGCGCCTCGATGCCAGCGTAAGGCTGGCGGCCCAGCCATCGCACCTGCATGGCAAGCTCCTACAGCACCACCCGGACCATGGGGTGCGTGGACAAGGTGCGGTAGAGCTCGTCGAGCTGCTCGCGACTGTGCGCGGTCACGGTGATGGTGACACCCAGGTACTTGCCGCCACTGCTTTCACGACGCTCCACCGTGCGGGCGTCAAAGCCCGGGTCGAAGCGGCGGGCCACCTCGATGACGGCTTCGACGAAGCCCTCCACCTGGGCGCCCATCACCTTGATGGGAAACGCGCTCGGATACTCGATCAGGCTTTGCTCGGAGGGAATGTTGCGCATGATGGTGATCCTGCCGGGCGTCAGTGGGCGCAACGCGTCAGATGCATTGCTCGGCCTTGGCCTGCTGGTAAGCCTCGTAAAGCCTTGCATACACCGGCCCTGGGCGGCCGCGCAGTGCGCCATGGCCGACGCCTTCGCCGTCCACCTTGGTGACCGCCAGGACCTCCTTGGTCGCAGAGGTCAGCAACACCTCGTCGGCAGTCAGCACCTCGTTCTCGGTGATGGGGCGCAGGTGATAAGGCACACCGGTGCTTTCACACAGTTCACGCAGCAGGTCAAAACGTATCCCCTCGAGGACATGGGGGGACTTGGGCACGCCGAGCAAGGCGCCCTCCTTGACGATCCAGACGTTGCATGCTGCCGCCTCGGTCAGGAATCCATCGCGGAACATGATGGTCTCCACCGCCCCGGCATCGGCCGAGATCTGGCGGGCGAAGACGTTGCCCAACAAGGAGGTGCTCTTGATGTCGCCACGCTCCCAACGGAAGTCGCGAGCCGCCACGCAAGCCACGCCCTGGTGCCGCTGCTCCAGCGACACCGGCTTCATCGGGTTGGCCATCATGAAGACCGTGGGCTCCAGGCCTTCGGGCATCACGTGGTCTCGGGGCGCCACACCGCGCGTGATCTGGATGTAGACCAATTGATCCTGCGCCGCAGTCTGGTCGACCACGGCTGCGACCAAGGGCCGCACCCGCTCGAGCCACTGGGCCCGGGTGAAGGGGTTGGCGATGCGCATCTTGGCCAGGCTGCGATCCAGTCGGGCCAGATGGGCGTCGAAGCGAAACAGCCGACGTCCGTACACAGGCACGACTTCGTAGATCCCGTCGCCAAATATGAAGCCACGGTCCATGACGCTGACCTTGGCTTCGTTCAGGGGCGTGTACACACCGTTGAGGTAGCACAGGGTGTCGGGCAATGCGGCCATGGCAATGGATCCTTTGGGTAGTTCAGTCTTTTGCGCCGTCTGCGGTTACTTGATCCACAGCCTGATGGAGTCCCATGCCCGCCCCAACAGCCCGGCAAGTTCCACGGGCTCCTGGACCACCAGGGGCAACGAGGCCACGGGGGTGCCCGTGGCCGTGGTGACCTGGATGGTGCCGACTTTCTGCCCCGCCGCCAGCGGAGCGACCAGTGGGTCGCTGCGCTGGATCGAGGTCTTCATCTGCGCACCCGTCCCCTTGGGCACGGTCACGAACACGGTCCCCCCCGGCGCACCCAGCCGTGCCTCGGCAGACTTGCCCTTCCACACGGGCACGGTGGCCACCGGCTTGCCGGCATCGAACAGCCGCACGGCGTCCCAGGCTTGCCAGCCCCAGTTCAGCAACTTCTGGCTCTCGCTGGCCCGGGCCTCTCGCGACGACGTCCCCATCACAACCGACAGCAGCCGGCGCTTGCCGTTGGGCATGTCCCGCTGAGCGCTGGCCACCAGGCAGTAGCCGGCCGCCTCGGTATAGCCCGTCTTCATGCCGTCGACCGATGCGTCGCGGCCGAGCAGCATGTTGCGGTTGTCCTGCTTGATGTTGTTGAAGCTGAACTGCTTGATCGAGTAGTAGGGGTAGAAGCTCGGGTGGTCGGCGATGACCTTGCCGGCGATCACGGCGATGTCACGCGCCGTGCTGTGGTGGCTGGCTTCGGTGAGACCCGTCACATTTCGAAAGCTCGTGTTCTTCAACCCCCAGGCCTGGGCCTGGCGGTTCATCATGGTGACGAAGTTGTCGAGCGAGCCCCCCACGGCCTCGGCCAGCGCCACGGATGCATCGTTGCCGCTTTGCACGATCATGCCCTTGAGCAACTCATCGACCGTCGGCTTCATCGTGGTGTCGATGAACATCAGCGACCCACCGCCTTTGCGCTCCGACCAGGCCCGCACGGACACTGGAATCGGCTGCTCCAGGCTGAGCTTGCGGGCCTTGATCGCGTCGAAGACCAGATAGGCGGTCATCAGCTTGGTCAGGCTGGCGGGGTCCGCAGGCACATCCGCCTCGCGCTCGGCCAGCACCTGGCTGCTGGCCAGATCCATCAGGATGTACTGACGTGCGGCCAACTCCGGCGGTTGCGGTGTTTGCGCCTGGGCAACTGCGGCGAATGCGAGGGCCAGCAGCAGGGAGATCAGATGTTTCATGGGTTCACGGTGCAGCCAGCCCGCCCGCTCGCAGCACCAGACTCTTGAGCAAGGGGAGTTGGCCGTGGAAGAAGTGGCCGGCACCTGGCACGACGGTGACCGGAATGACATGGGGGCGGGCCCAGTTCAGCACGCTGG
The DNA here is from genome assembly GCA_044372085.1 of Rubrivivax sp. GTDB lineage: Bacteria > Pseudomonadota > Gammaproteobacteria > Burkholderiales > Burkholderiaceae_C > Rubrivivax. The sequence continues at coordinate 22,395 of JBILSM010000025.1, read as the reverse complement.
ACAGGCTGACAACTTCATCGGCCTCGCCGTGGATCACGAGACTGTCCTGCGGTACGGGTGCCACGGCGAAGCTCTGCACGGCCGGCCCCACGAGGACCACGCGCCCCACGGCATCAGCACCGTTCAGGCGCAACGCCACCTGCGAGGCGACATAGGCACCAAAGCTGAAACCGGCCAGGACCAGCGGCTGGGCGGGCTCGCGAAAGCCCTGCACCGCGGCCAGGGCATCGTCGATTTCTCCACGCCCTTCGTCCCAGGCCCCGTGGGAACCGCCAACACCACGGAAGTTGAAGCGCACGACACGCAGGCCCAGGTGGACGAAAGCGCGCGCCAGGGTCTGAACGACCTTGTTGTCCAAGGTGCCCCCGTGCAGCGGATGGGGGTGACACACCAAGGCCAACCCCCTGGGGGGGTCAGCGGGCTCGTCGACAGCGCACTGCAGCGCGCCGGCGGGCCCCTGCAGGATCACCTGCCGGGTGTGGGCATTCATCAGCGGCCCACGTCAGGCGGCAGCACCAGACGCTCCACCACCTCGCCGCCTTTCAGGTGCACCCGCACGATCTCCTCGATGTCCTGCTGGTCGACGTAGGTGTACCAGACCGCCTCGGGATAGACGACGGCCACGGGCCCGCCAGCACAACGGTCCAGACAGCCGGCCTTGTTGACGCGCACGGCGCCAGGACCGGTCAGCCCGGCCTCCTTGACAAGCGCCTTGCAGTGGTCGAAGGCGGCCTGGGCGGCGTGCTGCGCGCAGGCGGCTTCCCCGTTCTTGCGCTCGTTCAGGCAGAAAAAGATGTGGCGCTGGTAGTAGCTCATGAACTTCAGGGGTGCACAACAGGCGGCCGCCGGTCAGGCGCCACCCAAGCGTGCAAGGGTGATCAAGCCTGGATTCTAGGGACGCCCCCTCGCACGGCGCCTCATCGGTCTTGGCGGGCACCGGCCAGGCGGGCCATCAACCAGGCCATCGCCGCATAGGGCCAGAGCCAGCCCACCCACTGGGACATGCCGTGGAACCGGATGAACTGACCTTGCTCCCAGAGCTGGAGGCTGGCGGCAAAGTAGGGGTCTGCAGGGGCCGAGGCCCCCAAGGCGACCGAGATCGCCAAGGCCATCAGGCCCAGGCCCGCTGCCAGGCGTGGCTTCAGTCGGGACAGGACCAGAATCAGCACGCCGCCCATCGCCAGGCCCCGACTGACGGCCGGGGTCACCCACGCCCAGGCGTGCACCGGTCCGAAGTTCAAGGCCGTCGACAGTGCAGTGGTGCCCAGCGCCAGCACCAGGACGACGACAGCCACGAACAGGCGCCGCCAACCGGGACGCAGCACGGCAAACGCCAACATGCAGGGCGCCATCAAGCCGGCCGCGACCGCGGTGCTCTCCAGCCAGGGGGATATGACGGGGCGCAGCACACCAAGTTGAGCCACCGGCGTTGCCACCGTATCAGCCCAGGGTGTGTCAGCCAGGATGTCGGGGAGCCAGAACGCGATCTCATCGAACACCTGGCCCAGGCCCAGGGGAATCGGCGTTGGAAAAAGCAGTGCCACCGGCCACAGCAGCAACAGCACCAATGCCGGACTCGCCTGGGGCTCGAACCAGCGCATGCGCCACTGCCTCCAGCGGGTCACCCACCCCAGCCACACCACCGCCAGGGCAAGGCACACGCCCATCGCTGCGCCACCCGCGTTCAGGGCCCAGTCGCGCCCGGAAGGCACCCGCCGGGGAATGAAGTGCTGCGTGCATTCCATGGTGTACGACAACAGGGCGGGCAGGCACAGCGCTGCCAGTGCCCCCAGCACCGACGGCACTCCCGCGCGCGCCCACCCCAAGGCCAGCAGCGCGCCCAGCGGCACGTAGCCCAGGAAGTTGGACAGCTCATCGAAGCGGTTGCGCCAGGGGGGCCATGTCAACCAGAGCAACTCCGACCAGCTGGCCCCGGCAGGCCAGCGCCACCCACTGAACGGGTACAGGCTGGCGTAGACCACCAGGAGCGCGTACACCAGCGCCAACGGGAGGGCGGTACTGCGCTGCCGGAGCATGGTGGATCAGACGGACGTCAGAAGGGCTTGACCACCACCAACACGACGATGGCTGCGAAGGCCAGCACCGACACTTCGTTGAACACGCGAAACCAGCGGTGGCTGCGACGGTTGGTGCCCTGCTCGAACCCGCGCAGCAGCGACCGGCAGGCGTGGTGATAGCCGATGACCAGCAGCACCAGCGCCAGCTTGGCGTGCATCCAGCCCTGCCCTGGCCCCAAGCCCACGCCGTAGAACAGCCACAGCAACAGGCCCAGCACGAGGGCAGGCCACATCAGGATCGAGGAGAAGCGCTGGAGCTTTCGCGCCATGAGCAGCAGGCGCTCGCGCTCCGCCACGCTGTCCGCGGGCACCGTCGCCAGGTTCACGAAGAACCGGGGAAGGTAGAACAGGCCGGCGAACCAGCTTGCCACGAACACGATGTGTAACGCTTTGACCCAGAGGTAACTGTTGCCCATGGCGGCAGATTATGGGCCGCCGAAAAAAAGCCCCGGCCATCAGGCCGGGGCTCAAAAGCCTCATCGCTGTCAAGGCGCTGAAGCACCTGCTCAGGGAGGAAAAGCAGGGGACGACAGGCCTGACGGTCTATCATCCACTTTCAAATTTAGCATAGCAAGGCAAGCCCGTGAACCGACCCTTTGCCCCCTTCCCGGCCAACCGCCCCCGCCGCCTGCGCCGCGATGCCGCCACCCGCGCCCTGGTACGCGAGCACCGGCTGGCTGCGGAGGACCTGATCCTGCCGGTGTTCGTGCTGGACGGCCAGGGCCAGACCCAGGATGTGGCGAGCATGCCGGGCGTGCAACGGCTGAGCGTGGACCGCCTGCTGCCGGTGGCCGAAACCTGCGTGCAGCTCGGCGTGCCCGTGATGGCACTGTTCCCGGTGATCGACCCGTCGCTGAAGACCCCTGACGGACGCGAAGCCACCAACCCGGACGGCCTGGTGCCGCGGGCGGTGCGCGAGTTGAAGACGCGCTTCCCTTCCCTGGCATTGCTGACGGACGTGGCGCTGGACCCCTTCACCAGCCATGGCCAGGATGGGCTGCTGGACGACACCGGCTACATCCTGAACGATGCCACGGTAGACATGCTGACCCGGCAGGCGCTGGTGCAAGCCCAGGCCGGCGTGGACATCGTGGCGCCCAGCGACATGATGGACGGGCGCATCGGGGTCATCCGTGGCGCGCTTGAAGGCGCAGGTCTCATCCACACGCGCATCATGGCCTACAGCGCCAAGTACGCCAGCGCCTTCTACGGCCCCTTCCGCGACGCCGTGGGCTCGGCCGGCAACCTGGGCAAGGCCGACAAGAAGGTCTACCAGATGGACCCCGGCAACACCGACGAGGCCCTGCGCGAGGTGGCGCTGGACATCGCCGAAGGCGCCGACATGGTGATGGTCAAGCCCGGCATGCCGTACCTGGACATCGTGCGCCGTGTGAAGGACGAGTTCCGCGTGCCCACCTTCGCCTACCAGGTCAGCGGCGAGTACGCCATGCTCAAGGCCGCGGCGGCCAACGGCTGGCTGGACCACGACGCCGTGATGATGGAGTCGCTGCTGGCCTTCAAGCGGGCCGGCGCCGACGGCGTGCTGACCTACTTCGCTCTGGATGCCGCGCGCAAGTTGCGGGCGGCCTGAGGAGAAAGGCAAGTCCACGCCCGCAGCAGCCGTCGCAGCGGCGCTTTCGCACCGCGAGCCGCCGGCTCAGCCCCTGCGCCACGGGTCCGCAAAGCCCAGCAGCGGCAGCAGCTCGCTCTCGCGGCCTTCCATCAGCTGCGCTTCGGCCGCGGTCTCGTGGTCATAGCCTTGTGCATGCAAGGTGCCGTGCACCAGCAAGTGGGCATAGTGGGCCTCCAGGGGCATGCCCGCCGCCTGCGCCTCACGCTCCACGACGGGAGCGCACAACACCAGGTCGGCGGCCACCACGGGCTCGTAGGCGTAGTTGAAGGTCAGCACGTTGGTGGCGTAATCCTTGCTGCGGAACTCGCGGTTCAGGCGCCTGCCCTCGTCTTCGCCCACGATCCGCACCGCGATCTCGCCCGGCAAGGCCAGCGCGATGCGCACCCAGCGCGCCACCCGGTGGCGCGCGAGCAGGGCCCGGTGACGGCCGTCAGGCATCTGCAGCGAAAGCTGCAGCGATGGGGTCAACCTGCGGCTCATCGCCGCGCCCGGCCGCCCTGGTCAGGAGGATCGGAACGGCCCGCTTGCGCATCGTCATAGGCCTCGACGATGCGCGCCACCAGCGGGTGTCGCACCACGTCGGCCGCCGTGAAGCGGGTGAAGGCGATGCCCTTGACGTCCTTGAGAACCTCCGCGGCATCGACCAGGCCGCTGGGCATGCCACTGGGCAGGTCGATCTGGCTGACGTCCCCCGTGACCACGCACTTGGAGCCGAAGCCGATGCGGGTGAGGAACATCTTCATCTGTTCGCGCGTGGTGTTCTGCGCCTCGTCCAGGATGACGAAGGCCTGATTGAGCGTGCGGCCGCGCATGAAGGCCAGCGGCGCGATCTCGAGTTGCCCGCGCTCGAAGGCACGCGTGACGCGGTCATACCCCATCAGGTCGTACAGGGCGTCGTACAGCGGGCGCAGGTAGGGGTCGACCTTCTGCGCCAGGTCACCGGGCAGAAAGCCCAGACGCTCGCCGGCCTCCACCGCCGGCCGCGTGAGCACGATGCGCTGCACGCCCTGGCGCTCCAGCGCGTCCACCGCACAGGCCACGGCCAGAAAGGTCTTGCCCGTGCCGGCAGGCCCGATGCCGAAGGTGATGTCGGTGGCCAGCACCTGCCGCAGGTACTGCAACTGGTTGGGCGTGCGGCCGCGCAGGTCCGGACGTCGGGTGTGCAGCACCAGGTCGGGCGCGGGGGTGGGCGCAAGACCCGCAGGCGGGGCGGCCGCGTCTTGCAGTCCGCCGACACCCTGGGCAGCCACCTGACCCGGCGCACCTCCTGCGGCCTTGCCGCGCCCACGGGCGGCGGCCTGTGCCATCGCCAGTTGGGCGCGGGCTTCCGCCAGGGCCAGTTGCAAGGACTGCGGGGGCAAGGCGCGGCTGGCGCGCTCGTGCAAGGAGATCATCAGGTCCAGCACCTGGCGGGCCGCTTCCTTCGGACCCTCGATGTTGACCCGCTCGTTGCGCCGCGAGATGCGCACGCCCATGGCGGCCTCGATCTCCCGCAGGTGCTCATCCATCGGGCCGCACAGGTGCGACAGGCGGCGGTTGTCGTGGGGGTCGAACTGGTGGCGGAGGATCAAGACAGCAGGCCTGTGGTTCAAGAGATCGTGCGCTGATTGTGGCGCTTGGCCGGTTGCAGACGAAGCCACAGGACCTTCAACCCGTCCGGATGTTGCTGCGAGCGCCCCTTGCGCAGGGCGCCAAAGCAAGTGCGACTCGCAACGACGCTGCTACGACTACGCCGCGATTGAGAGCACTGAAGGCTGCAAGCTGCCACTCACACCCCCGCCGCATTTGGCAGGTACCGACCCGTTGCAGTCCTTCGCCAATATCCCTCAATGCGGTCCATAAAAGCTCAATAGCTTGGCATGTGTTGCCAAGGCTGTTGAAGCCTGTGCAATCTACCGCGCGTATCTTGCTGGTGGGCTGTTGTGCGACCCTGTAGATGGCATGTGGCCGAACAGATCCCTGACGGTGTTGAGTGCGATCAGCAGAAACATCAACGCGCACAGTCGGTAGGTTAAGGCTACCCACCGCTGTCCAGCCTTCTTGAAAAGGCTGTCAATTGCAGCCGCGCAGAAGATTGCCCAAGAAACAGACGCGATCATGAATCCGGTAAAGAACATCACGTAGTCGGAAAAGCCGGGATCAGACACCCCAAGGGTGCCCAATGCGCTGCCAAGTGCAGCCCAATAAGCCAGGTTCTGAGGGTTGGTAACAGAAAGAACTACCCCTGACTTCAATGCAGATCGAGACTGTTCGACCTCAGTTTGCTGGACATTGAACGTAACGGAGGCTGCCTTCCATGAGTCCCAAGAAAGCCAGAGCAGATAGGCGGCGCCAGCAAGACCCACAGGCCACTTCAGCATGTCGACTTGTAGCAGTAGGCCCACGCCAAGGAGGCCCAATATCGCCCACGTCGCATCCCCCACCAGAGATCCGATCTGTACGGCCAGAGCAGGCCGGAAACCGCCAGTGGCCCCGCGGCGGACCGTCTCCGCAAAGATAGCGCCAGGCGCGGCGTTGAAAACAAGCCCGAGTAGAAAAGCTGCAAACAGAACTGACATATTGCCCTTTGATTGAAAGACCTCGTTTCAGCAACTTACGTGCCTACACAGCCACACTGTGAGGCCCACTGACCCTAGCGATCGTCCATTACGAGTCTAGCGGGACGTGCGCCGTCAAGATGTGATCGCCGGACGCACTCCCTTATTCTCGATGCGGCGGCCAGCCTTGATGCGACCGACACCGGAGACACGCCCGCAATGGGCCCGAACGCGCTTCGCCTTGCGACCACCTGCTTGGCTGTGGAGCAGCAACTCATGAGTTTGATTCCAGCAGCCTCGGGCGATGCCTAAGGAAGGTCTGCAAAACCCCCGGGCAAACGTGCTTGCCGGGGCGTGAAGTTGAAGCGACGATCTGACCCATGCAACAGACTGACCTTGGCCTGAACCTGAGCACCAAGCGCACGCGCAAGCGCGAGTTTCTGTCTCAGATGGACCGCGTGATGCCGTGGGGTGACCTGGTAGCGGTGGTGTCGCGCTACACCCGTGAGAGCAAGACAGGCCGTCCGCTGTTTGCGGTGCTGACGATGCTGCGCATCCACTTCATGCAGCAGTGGTTCACGCTGAGCGACCCGGCTATGGAAGAGGCGCTGCACGACGTGCCGCTGTTTCGGGAGTTTGCAGGTCTGAGCTTGGGTGATCGGCTGCCTGATGAGTCCACGATCCTGCGGTTTCGTCATCTGTTGGAGAAGCACAAGCTGGCCGATCAGATTCTTGCAACCTTCAACGAACTGCTGCAGCGCAAGGGCCTGATGCTCAAGGCTGGCACGGTCGTGGACGCCACGCTGATCGCAGCGCCGAGCTCCACCAAGAACAAGACCGGTGAACGCGATCCCGACATGCACCAGACCAAGAAGGGCAACCAATGGCACTTCGGGATGAAGGCCCACATCGGGGTGGATGCTGACTCGGGCATGGTGCACACCGTGCGCGGCACGGCGGCCAACGTCAACGACGTGGTCGAAGGCAACAGCTTGCTGCATGGCCAGGAAACGGAGGTCTTCGCTGACGCCGGCTACCAAGGTGCCCACAAGCGACCCGACGCCCGTGAGGGCACCACCTGGCACGTGGCCATGCGACCGGGCAAACGCCGGGCGCTGGACAAGACCAAGGCCAGCGGGCAACTCACCGAGCAAGTCGAGAAGATCAAGGCCAGCATCCGAGCCAAGGTGGAGCACCCGTTTCGCGTGATCAAGCAGCAGTTCGGGCACGTGAAGGTCCGCTATCGGGGCTTGGTCAAGAACACGGCTCAGTTGAAGACGCTGTTCGCGTTGTCCAACCTGTGGATGGCGCGCCGAAAACTGCTGGTACTGGATGAAGTGGTCCGTCCAAAAGCGGCGATTGGGGCCTGAAATGGAGCGATTCGCGACTCGAAGGGGTCGAATCAAGGGTGTGCGAGCACCGATTCCGACGAGAAGCGACGATTTCATCGCGACCTGTGCAGCACCAGACCTGTACGTCACTTTTTCAGACCTTCCCTAACTCGCTTTGCTCGAACGTTTAGCGACTGCTTTCCCGTTTGACCACCGACCGCTGATGACCGATACCCGCCATTGAACGTCAGCCTGTGGGTGACTGCACCCGCAAACGAACAGATCCTCCGAATGATGCTCCTAACTGAAATCGGTGTGAGGCTACCCCAGTGCCTGCACAGGGCCGAAGCAACAACTTCGGGGCGGCGTCGGGCGAGTCGCAGCAGTGATGGCGTGACCGACGCGCCCCAAGTGGCACGCCGCACGCTAACGCCCCAAGTGAAGTCCTTGTCACACCTGCTGCGCCAGAGTCGTTGCTTTGGTTGCCTGCCCCTCGTACGGCAGCACAATCCGGCTTCATGATCGGACGCATCACCGGCACATTGGCCGAGAAATCCCCGCCCCAGATCCTCGTCGACGTGGGCGGCGTGGGCTATGAGGTCGACGTGCCCATGAGCACGTTCTACAACCTGCCCGGGCTGGGCGAGCGCGTCACGCTGCTCACCCACTTCGTCGTGCGGGAGGACGCCCAACTGCTCTACGGCTTTCTCACGCAGGAAGAGCGCGCCACCTTCCGCGAGCTGGTGAAGATCAGCGGCGTGGGCCCGCGCACGGCGCTGTCCATCCTGTCAGGCCTGAGCGTGGCCGATCTGTCTCAGGCCGTGAGCCGCCAGGAAGCTGGCCGCCTGGTGAAGGTGCCCGGCATTGGCAAGAAGACGGCCGAGCGGCTGCTGCTGGAGCTCAAGGGCAAGCTGGGGCCTGACCTGGCACTGCCGGCGGCTGCAGCCGCGAGTGACGCGCAAGCCGACATCGCGCAGGCCCTCGTCGCCCTGGGCTACAACGAGCGTGACGCGAACGCCGCGTTGAAGGCCTTGCCCCCCGGCGTGGCCGTGAGCGAAGGCATCAAGCTGGCGTTGAAGGCGCTGAGCCGCTGAACCGTCGCTTCACAGACGCGCCCAAGCCGTGGGGTCTGGGAAGACCTCAAAGGGTGCTGGATGTCCGACAAGAAGGGGCCGGGCCGTCCCATGTCTTACGGCCCCTGCGCGCGGGGCCGGCTACAGCCCGAATCAGGCGACTTCAGTGCTTGTGGCCGTGGTGGCCTTTGTCGCCTGAAGCGCCTGGGCTGCTCAGCGGCCGCACGGCCGCCTTCACCTCCAGCGTCTCGCGCTGGCCGGCCGACTCCACCACCAACGTGATGGGAATGGTGTCGCCGGCGTTCAGTTGCTTCTTCAGGTCCATCAGCATGACGTGGTAGCCACCAGGCTTCAGGTCCACGGCCTTGCCAGCCGGCAGGTCCAGCGAGGGCACCGCACGCATCTTCATGACGTTGCCGTCCATGGCCATCTCGTGGATCTCCACCACGCCCGCCACGGGCGAAGAGGCCGACAAGAGCTTGCCGCCCTTGGCCGACTGCAACTGCATGAAGGCCCCGCTGGCCTTCTGCTGCGCCACGGTGGCCCGGGCCCAGGGATCCTTGACGGTGGTCTGGGCCTGGGCCGTCAAGGCCAGGCAGATCGTGGCCGCAGCCACGGCGACATGACGTGCACAGAGTTTCTTCATCGGTCAGTCTCCTGTGGGAAAAAGGGATTCAAGGGGAAACATCTTCAACGTTTGCGGGCCCAGGCGGCCAGGTCCTGCGCCTTGGGCGGACCCGTCACCCAGCGCGGCGGCTCACCAGGGTGGAGGAAGGCCACGTAGGGCGTGATGCCCCGCCACGACGGGTCCACCGCATGACGCAGCGCCGCCGCCTGTCCCTGGAAGGCGAACAGGCGGTCCAGCGGGCGGTGGTGCGGGTCGCGCAGCAATTTCGCATCATCGTCGCCAGGCACGGCGTCCATCACCACGGCAATCAGCTGCGCCGAGGGCAACAACCGGCGCTTGTCCTGCGCCAACTGGGCCATCACCGCCGGGCAGTGCGCGCAATAGGTGGCGGTGAAGACCACGATGGCCGGCGCCGTCAATCCGGCCTGCAGCGCGCCCCAGGCAGGGCGGTCAAACACCTCGACGGCGCGGGGTGCGGCATGGGCCGGCAAGAGCGCCGCTGCCGCCCACAGCGCGCACAGCACGCGCGCAGCCCGCAGGAGCCGTCCGGAAAGCAGTGGATCAAGGCAGGACACGTTCAACCCTCACTTCCTTGACGTTGCGCCACACGGCAAAGACCTCGCCACCGCGGCGCACCAGGCGGGGGTGGTCGTTGTCGTCCGCGCTGCGCGCCAGCTCGCGCAGGCGGAACGAGCGCCCGTCATCATCGGACACCCAGGCGCGCAGGCGCGTCGCCTCGCCATCGAAGCTGCGCCAGACGATGGCCACGTGTCGACCCGCACTGCTGATGTCGGCATGCTCGGCCGAAGGGTCGGGCAAGGCCTGAACCTCACTGGCGGGCGCACCCTGGGCATCCAGCCGACCGTAGCGGACTGCAGGCACCCCCGCACGAATGCCAAACCACACCGCGTGATAGCCGCCCGCGGCGGCCGGCGCCAACCCCGGCCCATGGTGAGGGCAGGCATCCAGGGCCCAACGGTCCAGGGTGGCACGCATGGGGGCGCTGGCCGGCACCTGACCGGAGGTCGGCTCTTCACGGCCCGCGGCGCCCCCGCCAAAGCTGGCAAAAGCATGGTCGCGCTCATTGGGCTCGAACACGTGGCGCCACAGTGCAGCCAGCCCGCCCGAAGGCGTGGGCGCCAGGGCGATGCGGCAGCACTCGCAACTGTGGTCGGCCACCTTGAGGTCGGGGCCGAAGGTCTGACCGCCATCGCGCGACTCATTGCGGTAGATCGCGGCGCCACGGTAGCCCACCGAAGGGCCGCGGCTGCGCGCCTGGCCTGTCACACCGGCGGGAGGTGAGGCTTGGGGTGCAGGGGCCTCCCTGCCATGGCCAGGACTGCGAGCCTTCAGCGCCTCCAGGTCGCGCTTGTCGACCCAGACCGTGTGCAGCACGCCCTGGGCGTCGAAGGCGACGGACTCGAAGCGGTGCGTGATCAGCTGCCGGTCGCGGTGCACGGTGAACGGGGCCGAGAAGCTGCGACCGCCGTCGTCTGAGCGCAGCATTCGGATCTCGCCGGTGTAGGGGCGCGACAGCGGCTGTGTGTAGGTGATGACCGCCTGGCCCGCGGGGCCGAAGGCGATCTTGGGCCGGTTCTCGCCCTCCGCCGAGACCACGTCCTGGCCGATGTCCAGCAGCCGCGGTGTTCCCCAGACGAGCCCGGCATCCGCACTGTGCTGCACGAACAGGCGGCGCGCCAGGTTCAGACCCACCACCCACAGCACGCCATCGGGCGCAAAGGCAGCCCCAAGAGCCAGCGCCGGTGGTGCCCGGCGTTGAGGTGCTGTGGATCCGTGGGCGGCATGCTGCGCCCACGCCGTGGACACGCAGGCCCAGATCAGCAGGGCCACGATGCACCGCCAGTGCCCCGCATGCCCCAAGTGCCCCGCGTACCCGGGCAGACCCCGCCATGCCGGCGGGCCAGGCCAGCGCGTCACCACCGGGCCTCCAGGCCCGCGTACAGCGCCCGCGGCAGAGCCGGTGAGTACACCGGCGTGTTGGATGAGACCGAGGCGCTGTCGGCATGGCGCTTGTCGCTCAGGTTCATCAGCCGCGCGAACAAGGCCAGCTGAGGCGAGACCTCCTGGCGCCAGCGCAGGTTGAAGACGTCATGCCCGGCGTACTGCCCGAAAGTGGCCGAGTTGGACGCCTCGAGCCAGTAAGGTCCGATGCGCACCCACTCGGCCTGCACCGTGGAACCAGGGCGTGGCGACCAGGACAGCCTTGTGTTGGCGATCAGGCGGGGGGCCGACTCCATCTCCTTGCCGGAGAAGTTGGCCGTGGCTGTCACCCAGTCTTCGTACGTGTGCCGGGCCTTGGAAAGCGCGGCGTCCAGGCGCCAGCCCGGGGCCAGGCGCCCGCCCAGGGACAGCTCGATCCCGCGATGACGGGTCTTGCCGGCATTCACGTTGGTGGAGAGGTTGGTGGCCAGATCGCGCTGGCTGACCAGGTCATCGCGCTTGACGAGGTCATAGGCCACGGCCTCCCATTGCCATTGCGGGCCTTGACGCCGCAAGCCCACCTCGAACTGGTCTGCCTTGATGGGCTTGAGTGCCCGTGCCAGCTGGGCGCGAGCCAGCGCGTCACCCGTGTTGGTGGCGCTGCCGGCACGGAAGAGCTGCCCTTCGGAAGGTGCACGGAAACCGTGGTTCAGCGAGGCATAGGCACTGAGCGCGGGCGCCAGCGCCCAGGTGGCGCCCAGCTTGGGGCTCAGGTGGGAGAAATCAGCCTGCGCAGCCGCCTGTTGTCCATAGAACCGGGTGGAGGCCTGGGTCGTGGAGGTGGTCAGCGCGTTGCGCATGTCGAAGCTCAGGCGGTCGGCCCGCAGGCCTGCGCTCACCCGCACGGACGGAACGGGGGAGAGCTCGGCATGGACGTAGCTGGACACGCTCTTGAACACCACCTTGTAGTCGTAGATCCGGTTGCCCACGGTGTAGCCGGTGTACGACGTGTTGGCGCCGGAGCCCACGCGCGTGAGGTTCAGGGCGTCTTCCACCCGGGTGCCGGGGCTGCGGTCCAGATCAAGCCCGGCCACCAGGCGCAGACGCAACGGGCCACCGATATCGTGCCGCCACTTGGCCAGCAGGCCCAGGGACTGCACGTCGGACTTCTCGATGCGCGGGTCCGAGGCGAGGTTGAAGCTGCCGTTCAACTCCATGAAGTTCGAGCGCAAGTACGGCGTCAAGGTCCAGAGGGTGGCGCCCCGCTCGATCTCCAGCTCCGTGGAGACGCGAAGAGCGCGGACCTGGCGGTAGGCGATGGAGAAGTTGTTCTTCTTCGGGTTGTTCAGGTAGTCGGCCAGCACCAGAGCGGAGTTGGCTCCCGTCTGCTGGTCGATGTCGGTAAAGCCCAGGATGGTCTTCGTCCGCAGGCCCGCCCCCCAGACCTGGTCCCAGCGGAGATTGACCGATGCCCGGTCGTACCCTGTGGCCGAGCGCCACCCGTTGGTGTGGGTGACGTTGACGGCGGCACGCAAGGCGGCATCGGGCGACAAAGGCAGGTTGCCGTCGACGAGCACCCGCCGCCAGCCGAAGCTGCCCACTTCGGGAGACACCGACAGCTCAGTGGTCGCCGATGGCGTGCGCGTGAGCACATTCACGATGCCCCCGATGGCGTCCGACCCGTACAGCGCCGTGCCCGGCCCGCGAACGACCTCCACGCCCCCGGCGCCGGGCAGGTTCACTTCATAAAGAGCGTTGTGATTGAAGAAGCCGGTGGCGCGCGTGGCGATGCCGTCCTCCAGGTACAGGTACAGCGGCCCCGTGGTGAAGGGCTGGCGGATGGCGGTGCTGTGCCCTTCGCCGTTCGTCACGGCCACGGCAACGCCGGGCACCTGACCGAGAAGCTGTTGCGGGTGCATGGGCCCGGTGAAGCGCAGGTCACGCCCGCTGATGACACCCACCGAAGCGGGGGTTTCCATGACGAGCACACGCTCGCGCGTGCCGGTCACGGTGACGGCCTGGGCCTCCTCGGGGGAAGGGGCCGCTGGCGCCGACACAGCACCGGTTTGCGCCTGCAGCGCACCCGTGCCACACACCAGCGCCAGCGCGGCACAGGACAGGCTGCAGCGCCGAAGACGCGGAGCCGGCGAACGAGCGACAAGCCCACGGGCCGCCGCCAGAGGGGGGACAGAGAACAAAGACATCAGAACTCCTGGAGACGCCCAGGCCCGCGGGGCCTGGAGGACATCGATCACCCACCGAGACGGGCGACCAGCCAGGTCACCTTCGGCGGACAGCTTTCGACGGTCAGGAGTGGACGGGCGGTGCGCGGGGCTGGGCCGCAGCCCAGACGTGCAGCGTGTGCGGCGCCTGCCAGAACAGCGCCGGCAAGGCCTGGGCTCGCGGATCTGGCACCTGCCAAACGAACGCGACAGGCGCCAATACCAGGGGCGCTGCGCCCAGCACGCAATGGGCGCAGCGCTCGAGGGCGTCCGCATGGTGCGCTGGGGTGTGAGGGGCTGCCTCGCCCTCGGCGATGGGCACCATGCGCAAGCCGTCGGTCGTGCAGACCTCGACCATGGCGTGGACGCCAACGGGCTCAGCACCCAGCCCCCAGGCGCGGCTGATGGTGGGCAGCAGTGCCAGCGCCAGCACCGCCAGGAGGGCGGCCCAGGTCCAAGCGCGAAGTTGGTGGCGAATGAAGCTCACAGATGACAGTTTACCGAGACCCCAGGGTCCCCGCGGCCGTCTGCGGGTTCGAAATCGTGAAACCGAGCGTTGACCGAAAGGCAGGCCCGGGAAGGCCCGACCGCGGGTCGATAATCACTGTATGGCCATCCAGACCGATGACTTCGCCCCCCCAAGACCGTCGGGTCCGGCCAACCCGAGGGTGGTGAGCGCCGCGGCCGGCTCGCCCAACGAAGAGGCCATCGAGCGGGCCTTGCGGCCCAAAGGCCTGACCGAGTACGTGGGCCAGGCCAAGGCGCGCGAACAGCTGGAGATCTTCATCGGCGCGGCCCGCATGCGCGCCGAAGCCCTGGACCACGTGCTGCTGTTCGGCCCGCCCGGCCTGGGAAAGACCACGCTCAGCCACATCATCGCCGCCGAGCTCGGCGTGAACCTGCGCCAGACCTCCGGTCCGGTGCTGGAAAAGCCCAAGGATCTGGCCGCGCTGCTGACCAATCTCGAAAAGAACGACGTGCTCTTCATCGACGAGATCCACCGCCTGAGCCCGGTGGTCGAGGAGATCCTGTACCCGGCGCTGGAGGACTACCAGATCGACATCATGATCGGCGAGGGCCCGGCCGCGCGCTCCATCAAGCTGGACCTGCAACCTTTCACCCTGGTGGGCGCCACCACGCGCGCCGGCATGCTGACCAACCCGCTGCGCGACCGCTTTGGCATCGTGGCGCGGCTGGAGTTCTACACCGACGAGGAACTCACGCGTATCGTCACGCGCTCGGCCGGCCTGTTGACGGTGCCGATGGACGCCGCGGGGGCGATGGAGATCGCGCGGCGCTCGCGTGGCACGCCGCGCATCGCCAACCGGCTGCTGCGCCGCGTGCGCGACTACGCACAGGTCAAGGGCAACGGCAGCATCGATGCAGCCACCGCCGACCGGGCCCTGGCCATGCTGGACGTGGACCCGCGCGGCTTCGACGTCATGGACCGCAAGCTGCTGGAAGCGGTGATCCACCGCTTCGACGGCGGGCCGGTGGGGCTGGACAACGTGGCCGCGGCCATTGGCGAGGAGCCCGGCACCATCGAGGACGTGATCGAGCCCTATCTGATCCAGCAGGGCTACCTGCAGCGCACGCCGCGGGGTCGCATCGCCACGCTGGCGGCCTGGCGGCACCTGGGGCTCACGCCCCCAGCACGCCCGAGTGCGGGCGGGGATCTGTTCGAGGGCTGAAGCCGGTCGACAGGCCCCACACCGCCTGGAACCAGACCAGCGTTCAGGCGCTCACACCGTTCAGCGCGTCCGGAGCGCCAAGAGCGTCCTGAGCGTCCTGAACCTCCAAATGGGTGGTGTCGTTCCAGCCCACCAGCGTGAAGCCCTCGGGCGTCCACAGCAGGCGGTTGACCGTGGCGTTGCCCACCTGCCAGGTGCGTGGGGCCTGCAGCTCCAGGCGCGTGGCAGCCCGGTACAGGCAGTCCAGCACCCCGCCGTGCGCCACCAGGGCGATGGTCTGGCCGGCATGCGCGGCCGCCAGGCGGTGGGCCGCAGCCACGCTGCGGTCAAAGAAGGCCTGCAGGGCCTCGCCGCCCACGGGGCCGAAATCTGGATCGCGCTGTCGCCAGCGCAGCGCGTCTTCGGGCCAGCGCTGCGCGATCTCCTCGAAGGTGGCGCCCTCGAAGTGACCGAAGTGGCGCTCGCGCAAGCCGGTGTCCTCCCGCAGCGGCGCACCGCAGGCCTGGGCCAAGGCGGCCGCGGTGTCGCGGGCACGCTGCAGGTCGCTGGTGTAGACGGCGTGCAAGGTCTCGTCGGCCAGCGCCCGGGCCAGGCGGGCGGCTTGCTGCCGGCCGAGCGCGTTCAGCGGAATGTCGGTGAGGCCCTGGATGCGGGCGGCCACGTTCCAGTCGGTCTCGCCATGGCGAATGGCCAGCACACGGGTGACACGGGGTTCGCCCGCAACACTGGGTTCAAGCAAGGGCATGGCGGTGGAGGTGGCGTGGGTGCCGGCGTACCGGACCCCCCTCAACCGGCCAGGCGCCGGTTCAGCGTGTAGGTGCCCGAGAACGTGGCCACGTCCAGCACATGGCCCTTCAGGGCCTCGCGCACCTGGGGGCCCGTGAAGCGCCCTTCCACCGCCAGCCGCGGCGCGTCCAGCGCATACAAGGTGAAGACGTAGTGGTGCACCAGGCTGTCGTTGAAGGGCGGGAACGGGCCGTCATAGCCGAAGTAGTCACCCGCCATGTCAGCGTTGCCGGCAAACCATCCCGTGTAGTCGTTCACGCCCTGCCGGGCGCCGCGCAACGCCTGCGGGCCAGGTTTGCCGCGGGCCGTGAAGGCACGGCTGAACTCGCCCTCGGCAATCTCCGAAGGCTGCGCTGGCAGGTCCACCAGCACCCAGTGGAAGAAATCCACGCGCGGCAGGTCGGCCGGGATCTCGCGGTCGCTCTGGTTGACGTCGTCACCCTTGCTGGGCACGTCGAAGTCGTGGCAGATCAGTACCAGGGAACGCGTGCCCTCGGGCAGGTCGCTCCAGGCCAGGTGAGGGTTGAGGTTGTCGGAGAAGCCCACGCCCCCGTCGTCACCCAGACGGCCGGCCGCAAAGCGGGAAGGGATGCGGTCGCCATTCAGCCAGCTGTGGCTCTTCAATTCCATGAGAAGGCTCCGTTCACAGTCGGGTTGCGGCGCTCGGTGGCTCAAACGCCCCAGAGCACCGGTTCATCGGCCGCCTGGGCGCGCCGGATCATCTCCACCATGGGCCACAGGCGCCGGCGCAAGGCAATCGGATCTTGGCCCGCAGCCTCGAGCAAGGCTTCATGGTCAGGCTGCTGCGCCCGGGCGGCGTCGTCCTGCTCAATGGCCTGCTGCAACGCGGCGAGGGCCGCAGGCATGGCGGCCACCTCGATGATGCCCTGGGAGGAAGGCTCACGCCCTATCGCCCGCAGGAACTGGTCGCCTTGCGGACCCAGCATCACGGTGTCACCGGCGGCCTTGCTGCGGAACTTGTAGATCATGGTGGGCGTGGGGGAGGAACCCCGCCATTGTGCGCCCCTGAAGGGCCGCCCGAGCCACCCGCCTGCCCACCATCTGCCACCTGCTTGAGCATGGGCAGCCCGCGATGCGATGAGGCGCGCCGCGCAAGATCAGGGTGCGGCAGCCGGACCTCTGGCGCAGCGAAAGCCGATGTAGACCACGCTGGTCTCCGGGGGCTTGCCCTGCAGATGGTCGGCTCGCATCTGTGCACTGCCATACCACCAGGAGCCGCCCCGGGTGCGCCGCTCGACGCTGCCCCCCGATCCGGGCGGCTCGTCCACCCACTCCCAGGCATTGGCACCCATGTCATGCAGACCGTTCACCCCGGCCGGCGTGGCACTGACAGCAGCGTGGCCCGTGCCGCGCCACAGTTTGGCGCCGTGGCGCACAGCGCGTGCATCGGCCGCTGCGCCACAGTCGCCCAGGCATTGGGCGCCCGCTGGGCTGTCCCCCGTGGGAAAGGGGTAGGTTTTGCCGCGCTGCAGCGATGGTGGTGGCGCGGGGCGCGTCTCGGTGTAGGCGGCGCGGACCCACTGCGCATCCGTGGGCAGGCGGGCGCCCGCCCAGCGGCAGAACGCCTGCGCCTCGTTGAAATCGACATGGACAGCCGGCTCGTCTTCGGCCGCGGGGACGCCAAAGGGCCGGGCCCAGGTCCAGCCTGGCTTGGCCGTCCAGCCCGCCTCATAGACCTGCCCGCCACCCGCGCGCTCGGCGCGGGTGACCGTGCCGGTGGCCTGGACGAAGCGCCGGAACTGGGCCACCGTGGTCTCGGTGCGCGCGATGTCAAACGCGGCCGCGCCACCAGACGCGGCGATGGGCAACCAGTCGATGCCGGCCGGGTTGGTGGCCTGCGCCGAAACAGCGGCGCCCAGCACCAGCGCGCAGGCGAGGACTGAACGGGTACGGCTGATAAAGGTGGAACGGGGCATGGCAGGCCGGCTCGCAAGCATCAAGAGGAGCCGGTTTGTAGCCCGGCCCCCTTTTCCCCACGCCGCCCTTGGCCTTGGCGGCGGGGGCCTCAGCTGACCACGGCAGCCTCCAGCGCTGCCGCAGAGGCCGCAACCGCAGGCGGCGCCGGCATTCTCATCAGGTGGTCAAACGCCGACAGCGCCGCCTTCGCGCCCTCGCCTGCGGCGATGACGATCTGCTTGAAGGGCACGGTCGTGGCGTCACCCGCTGCAAACACGCCCGGCACGCTGGTGGCGCAGCGGGCATCGATGGCGATCTCGCCGCCACGCGCCAGGTCCACCGTGCCCTGCAGCCATTCGGTGTTGGGCACCAGGCCGATCTGCACGAACACACCCTCCAGCGGCACGAGGTGCGGCTGGCCCGTGGCGCGGTCGGTGTAGCGCAGGCCATTGACCTTCTGGCCGTCGCCGGCAATCTCGGTGGTCTGGGCCTGCGTGACGACGGTGACATTGGGCAGGCTCCTGAGCCGCGTCACCAGCACCGCGTCGGCGCGAAGCTGCTCTCCGAACTCCAGCAGGGTGACATGGGCGACGATGCCCGCCAGGTCGATGGCCGCTTCCACGCCGGAGTTGCCGCCACCGATCACCGCCACGCGCCGGCCCTTGAACAGCGGGCCGTCGCAGTGCGGGCAGTAGGCCACGCCCTTGTTACGGTACTCGGTCTCGCCGGGCACGCCCACGGGGCGCCAGCGCGCACCGGTGGCGAGCACCACCGAGCGGGCCTTGAGCGTGGCGCCGCCTTCCAGGCGCAGCGTGATCTCACCACCCGGCCCACCACCCAGCGGTGCGGCCCGCTCCAGCGCCTGCGCACGCAGGCCGTTCATGATGACCACGTCGTAGGCGCGTGCATGCGCCTCCAGCGCGGCAGCGAATCTCGGGCCGTCGGTCTGCGGCACGGAGATGAAGTTCTCGATGCCCAGCGTGTCCAGGGTCTGGCCGCCAAAGCGCTCGGCCACCACGCCCGTGCGGATGCCCTTGCGGGCCGCATACACCGCCGCGGCCGCACCGGCCGGGCCGCCGCCCACCACCAGCACGTCGAAAGTGTCCTGCTGCGCCAGGCGCTGCGCCTCCCGCGCGGCCGCGCCGCTGTCGACGGCGCGTTCGACCTTGCGCACGATCTCCTCCAGCGTCATGCGCCCGGAGCCGAAGGGCTCGCCGTTCATGAACACCATGGGCACGGCCAGGATCTGGCGTGCGTCCACCTCGTCGCGGAACAGCGCGCCATCGATGGCCACGTGCTGGATGCGCGGGTTGAGCACGGCCATCAGGTTGAGGGCCTGCACCACGTCCGGGCAGTTGTGGCAGCTCAGCGACATCCAGGTCTCGAAGCGCAGGACACGACCCTCGCCGGGATCGATCGCGCGGATCTGCGCGGCCACCTCGGCCTCCACCTTGGGCGGGTGCCCACCCGCGTGCAGCAGCGCCAGCACCAGCGAGGTGAACTCATGACCCAGCGGCACCGCCGCAAAGCGCAGCTCGCGGTCCGAGCCTTGGGCACTCACGCGCTCCACCGCGAAGGACGGGCGGCGGGCGTGGTCACCGTCCAGGCGCACGCTGACCTTGTCGTTCAGCGTGGCAATCTCCTCGAGCAGCGCGCGCATCTGAGCCGAGACCGGCCGGTCGTCCAGGGAAGCGATCAACTCCACGGGCAGCGTGATGCGCTCGAGGTAGGCCTTGAGTTGAGCCTTGAGGGTCGTGTCCAGCATGGCAGGCACCGTTCAGATCTTGCCGACGAGGTCGAGCGAGGGCGTCAAGGTCTCCTCGCCTTCCTTCCACTTGGCCGGGCACACCTGGCCGGGGTTCTTGGCCACGTACTGGGCCGCCGCCACCTTGCGCAGCAGTTCGCCCGCGTCACGGCCGATGCCATCGTCGTGCACCTCGGCGGTCTTGATGCGGCCCTGGGGGTCGATCACGAAGGTGCCGCGCAGCGCCAGGCCGGTGTCTTCCACCAGCACGTCAAAGCTGCGGGAGATGCGGCCGGTGGGGTCGCCAATCAGCGGGTAGCGCACCTTGCGGATGGCGTCGGAGGTGTCGTGCCAGGCCTTGTGGGCGAAGTGGGTGTCGGTGGAGATGCCGTAGACGTCCACGCCCAGGGCCTTGAACTGGTCGTGGCGGTCGGCCAGGTCTTCCAGCTCAGTAGGGCAGACGAAGGTGAAGTCCGCCGGGTAGAAGACGAAGACGCTCCAGCGGCCCTGCAGGGTCTGCTCGGTGATCTCGACGAACTTGCCGTTGTGGAACGCGGTGGCCTTGAACGGGGCGACGGGGGTGTTGATGAGCGGCATGGCAGTGAACTTTCTTTCGATGGGTTGACGGGGTTTCCAGGGCTGAGACTTCTCGACCGGCTGCGGCACCTTGCTATCGGTATCGCGCTGTCGATAGAAATCATTGTTGGACCCGTCAGTTCATTTGGAAAGTTGATTGCCTTGATTCCTTCCATCGTCATCTTCAATGATGGGCCGACCCGTGCACCGATTCGTCAGCGGCAGACCCATCAAGCCTGAGGCTTGGCTCCGAAGTCAGGCCGCTCCATCCACCACGCGACGAGAAACCCCGCCACCAGCCCCCAGAAGGCTGCCCCGATGTTCAGCAGGCTGAGGTCGGCCACGGTCACCAGCAGGCTGACCAAGGCGCCCAGCGTGAAGCGGCCGGCGCCGAAGGCCGCGGTGAAGGCGCCCTGCAGCACCCGCACCATCGCCAGGCCACCCAGCACCATGATGAAGGCCTTGGGCGTGGCAAGCATCAGGCCCGTGAAGGTGGGCGCGAGCAGGCCAAACAGCACCGCCAGGGCGCCAAAGGTCAGTGCCGCCGTGTAGTGGCGCGGTCGGTCGCCCGAGGCGCTCATCATGGCGTTGCTGGGCCCGGTCAGGCAGGTGCTCACAGCGCCCACCAGCGCACTGGCCGCCGCACCGAGGCCGCACACGAAAGCGATGGCGTTGACGGGAGGGTCATGCCGCGCTGCCTTCAGCACCGCCACGCCCTGGCCGTTCTGCACCACCAGCACCGTGATGGCCAGCGGCACGACCAGCTCCACCATCGCCGCCAGCGACCAGACGGGCGCCTGCACCAAGGGCTGCGCCAGGCCCCACTGACCGGCCGCCTCGCCATCCACCCGGCCCAGCGCCGCCAGGGTCACGGCGCCCACCAGCAGCGCGCCAATCAGCGGCGGCAAACGCCGGCCCAGCGAGGGCACCGCCGACAGTGCGATGAAAGCCAGCACCATCGGGGCGGCCACGGCCACGTCGCTGTGCAGCGCCCTCACCAGATCCAGCCCGAAGCGCAGGAACACACCCGCCACCATCCCCATGACGATGGGCATGGGCAACCAGGACATCACGCGCTTGACCCAGCCGCTGGCACCCAGCACCAGGATGAGGACGCTGGTGGCGTAGAACGCGCCGATCACCTCGGCGAAGCTCATGTGCTGCAGCGCCGGGCCCACGAGCACGGTACCGGGGATGGTCCACCCGAAGCCCAGCGGGGTGCGGAAGCGCCAGCTCATCGCCAGCGTGATCAGGCCGTTGATGAAGAACACCCCGAACACCCAGGACGCCAGCTCCGCCTGCGAAAGCCCTCCCCCCGTGCCCACCGCCAGGATCACGGCCACCGGCCCCGTGGCCGCAAAGATGAAGGCGATCAGGCCGTTGGCCAGGTAGGTGGGCCCCAGGTCGGCCAGCACCTGGCGCAGGGACGGCGCAGGCCCGGCGGGTCGCTCGAGTTGGGACAGCATCGTGGTCAGATCCAGCGTGAAGAGCCAAGACCCGCATCATGCCGGCGCGGCGAGCACCGAGGAGCGCGACCAGGGCGCGTGTCGAACGCGCGGGTGTCGAACGCGCGGGTGTCTAGCAGGGCTGTCGGCTCAGACGCGGGCTGCCGAAGTGTTCACTCTGGCAGGACAGGTGTGACAAGGACTTGGCGAGGGGCGCGATGCCCACACCCACCTCAGCCTGGAGCCTGCTTTCGATGATCTGTTCTTCAGCGGGTGCGGTCACCCCCGCGAGCCTGTCTGAAATTTTGTGTGTGAGGCATACGATGACCATCAGGAGCATGTATGCCAAGCAAGACGAAGCTGAAGAATGCAGCCATTGCCGAGAGATCGGCGGCGCTGCCGAAGATTCCCCAGGAGTTGCTTGATCAGATCGCGCAGGGCGCGACCACGGCCGAGGCCATCCAGGACGTGACCATGGCGCTGAAGAAGGCGCTGATCGAGCGAGCCCTTGGTGGGGAGTTGAGCCACCACCTGGGCTACCCGCCCGGGGGCGACAAGCCTGCGCAGGCGGGCAACCACCGCAACGGCAGCACCGGCAAGACCGTGCTGACCGAGGACGGCCCCGTGCGCATCGAGGTGCCGCGCGACCGGCACGGCAGCTTCGAGCCGCTGCTCATCCCCAAGCACGAGCGGCGCTTCACGGGCTTTGACGACAAGATCGTGGCGCTGTACGCGCGCGGCATGACGGTGCGCGAGATCCAGGCGTTCCTGGCAGAGCAGTACGCCACCGAGG
>JBILSM010000230.1:0-3279 GCA_044372085.1 Rubrivivax sp. | reverse complement strand
CTTGCCCAGGGCGTCCAGGTCCAGCACCGTCTCCCAGGCCGGTTGCGCCTTGCGGTACTCGGCCAGGCTTGTGCGCCGCCACAGGCCGCGCGGGTTCGCGGCGTCCTGCCAGAGGTTGTAGAAGGCCTCGCCACGCCGGCGGACGGCAGGAATGCGGTCGCGCGAGTCCAGCACCTCGCGGATGCGCTGGCGCAGGGGCAGGAAGTCGGGCCAGGCCTGCAGCCGCGTGCGGGCCTGGGCGTTGCGCTCGCGTACCCAGGCCAGCGCCCGCTCCCCTTGCACGTCTTCCAGCCAGCGGTAAGGGTCGTTGGCGGGCGGGGCCGAAGCGGGTGCGGGCTGCGCGTGGAGAGTCGTCATGGGCGTCAAGGGCAGGGGGCAAGCAAGGGCGCCCAGAAGTTGTCGGCGGTTCATGCGGATGTATTGCTCGTTCAGCGCGTGGCACTCTTGAGCGCCAGCGGCGACAGTTCCACCGACTGCTGCCCATCGCCGACCCAAATGCTGCCGTCCTGCACCGTCACCTGCCACTGGATCGAGCGCTGGGCCAGCGCGGACAGGGCCTGGGCCTGCTCGGCGGGGATCTGCCACACGTCCAGGTTTGAAAGCCGCGTGAGCTTGTTCTCGATGCCGCCCCACCAAATGGGCACTGCGGGCCCGTAGGCGTAGATGCATACGCGCTCGGCGCGTCCGCAGGCCTTGGCCAGGCGTCGCTCATCGGGCTGGCCCACTTCCAGCCACTGGACGAGCTGGCCCGTGAGGTCGTGCTGCCACAGATCGGGTTCGTCAGCGTCTGACAGGCCCTTGGCGAACTGCAGGGCGCCGCGTTCGGTGTCGCTCGGCACCCGCAGCGCAAACGCCAGCAGCCGCACCAGCAGGCGCTCCTCGGTCTCTGAGGGGTGCAGCGCCAGGGTCAGGGCATGGTCGGCATAGAGCTGCCGGTCCATGTCGGCGATCTGCAGCTGGGCTTTGTAGATGGTGGCTTTGAGGGCCAAGGCGTAACTCCTGGTGGGGGCGATGACCTGGCGGGCCCTGCCCGCCCGACGGGGGTGCGTTCAGGGGACAAGCCAAGCCACGGCTGGGGCGGATTGTGATGCCACGGGTCCCTCACGGTGGCAGTGCCGATGGCATCATCGCGCCATGACCGAAGGCGTTCGACACCCAACCCCCAACCACCTGCTCCAGCCCTGGAACACCCCCCATGGCCTGCCGCCTTTCAGCCGCTTCGAGCCGGTGCATTTCCAGCCCGCTTTCGAGGCCGCCATGCAGGCGCACCGGGATGAGCTGCAGGCCATCGCCCAGCAGGCCGAAGCGCCGAGCTTCGACAACACCGTGGCGGCCTTTGACCGCGCGGGGCGCCTGCTGGGGCGCATCGAGTCGGTGTTCTTCAACCTTACCGCCTCCGAGACCTCGCCTGCGCTGCAGGCCGTGCAGCGCGAAATGGCCGGGCCGCTGGCGGCGCATGCCAACAGCGTCTACATGAACGCGGCGCTGTTCGCGCGCATCGATGCCTTGCACGACGCTCGCGCCACCCTCGGCCTGACGCCGGAGCAGCTGAGGCTGCTGGAGCGCATCCACTTCGACTTCGTCAGCTCTGGCGCCCGTCTGAAGGGAGAGGCGCAGCAGCGCTACGCCGCGGTGATGGAAGAACTGGCTCGCCTGACCACGCGTTTCGGCCAGAACGTGCTGCATGATGAGGCCTCGTACCAACTGGCGCTGCGCACCGAGGACGAGCTGGCCGGCCTGCCGGACTTTGTGCGCGACGCCGCGCGCCAAGCGGCCCGGGACCGGGGCTTGCAGGACGATGCGCAGGCCCACGTCATCACGCTCAGCCGTTCGCTGATCGTGCCTTTCCTCACCTTCTCGGCGCGGCGGGATCTGCGCGAGCAGGCCTGGCGCGCCTGGACCAGCCGCGGCGAGCACCCTGGCGACCACGACAACCGCGAGGTGGCCCGCGCCATCCTCAAGCTGCGCCGCGAGCAGGCGCGGCTGCACGGCCATGCCAGCTATGCCGACTACGCGCTGGTGGACCGCATGGCCGGCACGCAGCAGGCGGTGCGGCAGCTGCTGGACGAGGTGTGGCCCCGCGCCCTGGCCGCGGTGGAGCGCGAGCGGCAGATGCTGCGCGCCGCCCTGGTGGACGCCGGGCAGGGTGCCGATACGGTCATCGAGCCCTGGGACTGGCGCGTCTGGGCCGAGAAGGTGCGCGTGGCGCGCTACGCGGTGGACGACGCCGAGGTCAAGCCCTACTTCCAGCTGGACCGCATGGTGCAGGCTGCCTTCGACTGCGCCGGCCGCCTGTTCGGCCTTCAATTTACACACCGAACGGACCTGCCCGTCTACCACCCCGACGTCAAGGCCTACGAGGTGCGCAATAGCGCCGGGCAGGTCTGCGGCATCTTTTTGCAGGACAACTTCGCCCGGCCCACCAAGCGCAGCGGCGCCTGGATGAGCTCGCTGCGCTGGCAGAACCGCAACGTGCCTCAGGGCGTAGCCCTGCAGTCGCATGCGGGCGCTTCGTTGGCTGTGGCCCCGGGCGTTGCCGAGATCCCCGTCATCCTCAACAACAACAACTTCGCCAAGGGGGCCCCCGGGGCGCCCACCTTGTTGTCCATGGACGACGTACGCACGCTGTTCCATGAGTTCGGCCACGGCCTGCACGGGCTGCTGAGCAACGTGACCTACGAGCGCCTGTCCGGCGCGCAGGTGCTGCGCGACTTTGTGGAACTGCCATCGCAACTGTTCGAGCACTGGACCAGCGAGCCCGCGGTGCTCAAGCAGCACGCGCGGCATTGGCAGACGGATGAGCCCATTCCGGACGAGTTGCTGGAACGCCTGCAGCGCGCCCGGCGCTTCAATCAGGGCTATGAGACCGTGCGCTACACCGCCAGCGCCCTGGTGGACATGGCCGTGCATTCGCTCACCGACGAGGAGCCGCCGGCGGACCTCTGCGCCTTCGAGGATCAGGAACTTCGGCGCCTGGGCCTGCCGCACGGTGTGGGCCTGAACCACCGGCTGGTGCACTTCCAGCACCTGTTCTCGGGTTCGGGCTACGCCGCGGGCTATTACGTCTACCTCTGGGCCGAGGTGCTGGACGCCGACGCCTTCGATGCCTTCGTCGAGGCGGGCGATCCTTTCGACCCCCAGGTGGCGCAGGCCTTGCAGCGCTTCATCTACGGCAGCGGCAACAGCCTGGAGCCGCGTGCCGCGTTTGCCGCCTTCCGTGGCCGCGCGGCGCAGGTGGAGCCCATGCTGCGCAAGAAGGGCTTGATCCCGGATGCACAG
>JBILSM010000229.1:0-3304 GCA_044372085.1 Rubrivivax sp. | reverse complement strand
ACACCTTGGCTGGCGCAGCAGGGTATCCACGTCTCGCTGGACGTTCCCAGCATCAAGGCCTTCGTTCTGAAGTACCTGAACGCCAATGCCGAGGAGGGGCTGGCCGCGCTGCTGAGTTCGGCGCGCATCGGCGGCAGCGTGGCCCTGGCCATCGCCGGGAACCTGGTGCTGGTGCCGGTGGTGCTGTTCTACCTGTTGATGGACTGGCCCCGCATCGTCGCGCGGGTGCAGGCGCTCATACCCCAGCGTCAGGCCGCCTCGGTCAACGCATTCCTGGGCGAGTGCGATGTGCTGCTGGGCCAGTACTTGCGCGGCCAACTGCTGGTGATGTTGGTGCTGGCGATCTACTACGCGGTGGGCCTGGCCCTGTTCGGCTTCGACCTGGCACTGCCCGTGGGGGTGTTCACCGGCCTGGCGATCTTCATCCCCTACATCGGCTTCGGGCTGGGTCTGGCGCTGGCCCTGCTGGCCGGTATGCTGCAGTTCGCCAGCCTGCACGCCTTGGTGGCGGTGGCCGTCGTGTATGGCGTGGGTCAGGTGCTGGAGAGTTTTGTGCTCACGCCGCGGCTGGTGGGCGAGCGCATCGGGCTGAGCCCCCTGGCGGTGATCTTCGCCCTGCTGGCCTTTGGCCATCTGTTCGGCTTCGTGGGCGTGCTGGTCGCCCTGCCCTTGAGTGCCGTGGCTCTGGTGGCGCTGAACCGCTTGCGCGCGGCCTATCTGAGCAGCCGGCTGTTCACCGGATGAGGCAGGTTCCGCTTCCCCTGGTGGAGCAGCCGGTGGCCACTTTCGACTCCTTCGTCTCCGGTTGCAATGAAGGGTTGGTCGCACAGTTGCGTGCCGACGTGCCGCCACGCTCGCCTGTGTATCTGTGGGGCCCCTCCGGCAGCGGCAAGACGCACCTGCTGCAGGCCCTGCGTCACGCCTGCGAGGCCGTGGGCGCCAGGGTGGCGACCTGCGGCCATGATCTGCCCGGGACGGCGGTCTTCGATGAGGGCGTGCGTCTGCTGATCCTGGACGATGTGCACCTGCTGCATCCGCAATCTCAGCGAGCAGCCTTCGGCCATCTGGTGGAGGCGCAGGCGCATGGCGTGCCCTGGGCAGCAGCTGGGCCCGTGCCGCCCGTGGACCTGCCGCTGCGTGAAGACCTGCGCACCAGGCTGGGCTGGGGGCAGGTGCATGCCGTGGAGCCTTTGCCGGAGGCCCAGACCCGCGATGCGCTGCGCACCGAGGCCGGACGTCGTGGCATGGTCCTGGGAGACGAGGTGCTGGACTACCTGCTGAGCCGCTTCGCCCGTGACCTGGGCCACCTCATGCAGTTGCTGGACCGGGTGGACCACTACGCGCTGTCCCTCGCCCGGCCGGTGACCGTGCCCCTGCTGCGGCAGATGCTGGCCGAGGAGCCGGCGCCGCCCGGTCAGGAACTCCAGGCAGGATTGGAGTTGGGCACATGAAGCTGACCTTGTTCGACCTCGACGGCACGCTGCTGCCCACGGATTCCGACCACGCCTTTGGCGAGTTCATGGTGCACATCGGCTGGGCCGACGCGCACGAGCACGCGCGGCGCAACGATGCCTTTTTCCAGGATTACCAGGCCGGCCTTCTGGACATGCAGGCCTACATTGACTTCGCCACCGCGTCCTGGCGCCACCGGCCCGCCGAGGATTTGCAGCGGATGTCCGAACGCTTCATGCGGGAGGTGATCACACCCCATCTGCGCCCGCCGGCCCGTGCGCTGGTGGACAGGCACCGACAGCGAGGTGATCGATTGGCCATCGTGACGGCTACCAACGAGTTCATCACCGGGCCCATCGCGCAGGCCTTCGGCATCGACACTTTGATCGCTACAGAGCTTGAGCGCGACCAGCAGGGCCGTGTCACCGGCCGCATCCGGGGCACCCCTTGTCTGCGGGAAGGCAAAATCGAGCGCGTGTGCCAGTGGCTTGCGCAGCAAGGCGCCCGGCTGGATGACTTCGAGGAAGTCACCTTCTACAGCGACTCCACCAACGACCTGCCCCTGCTGGAGCTCGTCTCCCACCCGGTGGCCACCAATCCGGCACCCGCTCTCGCCAAGATCGCTGTCGAGCGCGGCTGGACCGTCCTGAAACTCTTCGAATGATCAAGAAACTCATCCACCGGTTGCTGGGCAAGTCCAGTGGGCCTGTTCAGCCCGCCGAGCCCGTGCTCAAGGCCACCCCGTTGGGACAGCGGGTGGAAATCGGCGCGGCACAGCACGGCATCGACCCTGACCTGCTGGATGACCATGCCGTGCGGGTGGTGAGCACCTTGCAGGGTGCGGGCTTCGAAGCCTACGTCGTGGGCGGCGCGGTGCGTGACCTGCTGGTGGGCCGGCGCCCCAAGGATTTCGACGTGGCCACCAATGCCACGCCCGAGCAGGTGAAGGCACTGTTCCGCCGGGCTTTCATCATCGGCCGGCGCTTCCGCATCGTGCACGTGGTCTTCGGCCGAGGTCGAGAGCATGAGGTCATCGAGGTATCGACCTTCCGGGCCTTGCTGGCGGCCGAGGCCGCAGAGCAGGTGGAGGGCAACGAGAAGACCTCGCGCGCCGAACTCGCAGGCAAGACCCATGTAGTGGACGCCAGCGGTAGGGTGCTGCGCGACAACGTCTGGGGCCCGCAGATTGAGGACGCCGCACGGCGTGACTTCACCGTCAATGCCCTGTACTACGACCCCGTCACCCGCACGGTGGTGGACTATCACGGTGGCTTTGCCGACGTCCGGGCCCGGGTGCTGCGCATGATCGGCGACCCCCTTACCCGCTACCGGGAAGACCCCGTGCGCCTGTTGCGCGTGGCCCGCTTCGTGGCGAAGCTGGGCTTCAGCGTCGAGCCCAAGACCCTCAAGCCCGTGCAGGCCATGGCCGTGACCCTGGCCCAGGTGCCGGGCTCGCGCCTGTTCGACGAGATGGTCAAGCTGCTGCAGACGGGCCACGCCGTGGCCAGCCTGGAGGTGCTGCAGCGCATGGGGCTGATCCAGGGCGTTTTTCCGGTGGTGGAGGCTGCTTTGGAAGGCGCCTCGCAGGATCCGCGGCGCAAGGCCTTCATCGATCTGGCGCTGCAGGACACCGACCGCCGTGTGGGCGAGGGCAAGCCCGTGGCGCCGAGCTTCCTCCTGGCCTGCTTGTTGTGGCACGAGGTGCTGGGACGCTGGACCGTCCTGAAGGAGGCCGGAGAGTCGCCCTTCCCGGCGCTCCAGCAGGCCATCGATGCTGTGTTCGAGGCGCGTATCGGCGACATCTCCGGCCGCGGCAAGCTCGCCGCGGACATGCGCGAGATCTGGCAGATGC
>JBILSM010000228.1:0-3309 GCA_044372085.1 Rubrivivax sp. | reverse complement strand
CGCGCCAGGTCCTGCTCCAGCGTGACGCCGGGGTCGGCATGGAAGGTGAAGCCGTGGTAGCCGCGTCCCGACTTGCGCTCGGTGCGCGCCAGCGCGTATTCCTCCTGCGTCCGGGGGTGCAAAAAGACCGGAAAGTCCTTGCCCACGGGGCGAAAGCCCGCGTCCAGCATCTCCTGCGGCGTGGCACCCACCACCACCCAATCCCGGTCGGCGATGGGGCGGCCCAGCAGCACGTCACGTACGCAGCCGCCCACTTCGAAGCAGCGGCCGGCCAGGCGCTCTTCCGCCGCGTTCACCGGTGCCGCGAACGCCAGGGCATGAAGCGGCCAGGGCCGTCGGCCCCGCCCAGGTAGCCCGCAGCCACGCCCTCCACGGCCGAGGCCTCGATATCCAGGCTGGCCAGGCCCGGCTGGCCAGCGGTGGCCACGTTGGGCACCTTCATGGAGTCCACGTTGTCGCGAGACATCAGCGGCTCACCTGGCAGCCACTCCATCGCCAGGGCCTGCAGCCGCGCCATGCCCCCGGGCAGCGGCAGGATGGGGCGGGGGTGGCCGCTCAGCCGCCCGGCCAAGCGCACCAGATCGGCCAGCGTGAACTGCTGCGGCCCGGCGCACTCGAAAACCTGCCCGATGGTGGCGGGCCGGTCCAGGCAGCGCACCACGGCCTGCGCCACATCCTCCACCCACACGGGCTGGAAGCGGGCCTGCGCCCCGCCCAGGGGGATGAAGGGCGCCACCGACTGCAGTTGCGCGAACAGGTTGAGGAAGCGGTCGCGCGCGCCGAAGATGACGCTGGGCCGCAGCACGGTGACGTCCAGGCCGGACTCGCGCCAGACCTGCTCGCCCGCGGCCTTGCTGCGCAGGTAGTTCGACGGTGCGTCAGGCGCCACCCCCAGCGCGCTGACGTGGATGACGCGGCGGATGCCAGCGGCCCGGCAGGCGGCGGCCACGCGACGGGGCAGTTGCACGTGCACGCGCTCAAACTCGGCTGCACTGCCGTGCAGGATGGCCACCAGGTGCACCACCGCCTCACAGCCGGCCAGCACCCGCGCCAAATCTCGGTCGTCGTGCACATTGGCCTGCACCAACTGCACCGTGGGCAAGGACTGGATGGCCAGGCCGTGGCGCAGCCGCCGCGTGGGCACGATGATGCGCCCGCCGGCGCCACCACTGCGCTCCACCAGGTGCTCGCACACGGCATGGCCGACGAAACCGGTGCCGCCCAGGACTGCGATCTGCCCCCTCATGCCCTTCATGAACCGGCCCTCCTCATTGCGAACGGGCGCATCACGACCGAGAGGCGATGGAGCATGTTCATGGCAGATCCTTGTCAGGTGACGGTGCGTTGCCATCACGCGGGCCGATGGACGGGCCCAGGCGCACCTTCAGCGCCAGCGTGGGTGCACCCTCCAGCAGGGCCGCATAGACGGTGGCGTTGGACAGCACCTTCTTCACGTAGTCGCGCGTCTCCGTGAAGGGAATGTTCTCGGCCCAGGCGGCCACCTCCATGGGCGGGCCCTCGCGCCAGCGGCGCGGCCGGCTGGGGCCGGCGTTGTAGGCCGCGGCGGCCATCGCGGCCGAGCCGCCGAAGTCGTCCAGCACCAGCTTGAGGTAGGCGGTGCCCAGCCGCAGGTTGACCTCGCGGTCGTTGATCATCTCCGGCTTGAAGTCCAGGCCGATCTTGCGCGCCGTCCAGCGGGCGGTGGCCGGCATCAGCTGCATCAGGCCCGAGGCCCCCACATGCGAACGCGCATCCATGATGAAGCGCGACTCCTGGCGGATCAGGCCGTAGACATAGGCCGGATCCAGCCCGATGCGCCGGGCCGCGGCCACCACGTCCTGGCGGAAAGGCGTCGGAAAGCGCTGCGCCAGGTTGATCTCGGCCTTGGTGCGGTCGCTGGTGTTGATGCAGCGGTCCCAGACCTCGCGCTCGCAGGCGACCTGCGCGGCGGCCAGCAGTTCGCGGTCGGTCATGCCGCGCAGCGTGAAGTTCCACTCGCGCACGCCCTCGCTGCGCAGGCCCAGGCTGATCATGTGCAGGCCCCGCTGCAGGCCGGGCACGCCCACGGCCGCCTCGCGCTCGGCGGGGCTGGGCGGCGCGGGGGTGGACGGCAGGCTGGGGCGCAGCCCCAGGTCCTCGCTGGCGAGCTTGCCGTAGAAGCTCAGCGGCGAGGCAATGGACTGCATGAGCTGGCGGGCGGCGGCGCGGGCTTCATCACCGGCCGCGTCCCGGGTCGCCTGGGCCTGCAGCGCCCGGGCCCGCCAGTAGACCCAGGCGGCGTCTTTCTGCTCCTGCGCGGACATGGCGCCCACGGCTTCCAGCACCAGCGCCCAGCGCTGCGCCTCCGGCGCAGTGGAGCGCAGGGCCGCGCGCACGCCCCAGGCCAGGGTGTCGTCCGACCAGGGCGCCGGCTCCTGCGACGCGCGTTGCTGGTCGAAGGCCCGGCGGTACCAGCCGGCCGCCTCGGGCTGCAGCTTCAGCGCCGCCTGCTTGGCCACCACGCCCCAGGCCGCCGCCTGCAGCGCAGCGGGCAGCTGGGCCGCCCAGGGCTGTGCCAACTGGCCGGCAGCGGCCTCGGGGTCACTGGCGGCCATCCGGATGACGGCCACCGTGCGCAAATGGCGGTCCTCGGGCTGGGCTGTGGGCTTGCGCTGCGCCAGCCAGCGGGCCGGGTTGTCGAAGATCTGCCCCACGGCCTTGGCCGGCTCGTCCCCCAGCAAGGCCGCTGCCGCACGCGCAGCCCGGGGGCGGTTGTTCTCGGCCGACAGCCGCACCTCCTGCCAGACCTCCGCCGCCGTGAGCTGCTTGTCATCGAACAGGGTGCGGGCCAGCAACTGGCAGCCATCGTCGGCATCGCGCTGCGCGTACCAGGCCTCGCGTGCGGGCCGGCGCACGTCCGCTCCGGCCTGGTGCTGCGTGAGCAGCGCGTAGCAGGTGACCTCGCGGTCGTCGTTCATCCTGAAGCGGGGGAACTCGCGGGCGAAGGTGGCCCAGTCGCGCCGGCGGCCCAGTTCCAGCAGCCAATCGTTGCGCAGGCGGTCCTCCACGTAGGTGCCGCTCCAGCGGATGAAGAATCCGTCCACCTCGGCCACGCTGGCCGTGTTCAGGCGTGCGCTGATCTCCCAGTAGTCCACCCAGGAGGCCAGCGGGTGGCGTGCCGCGGCGGTGGAGGCCTTCAGCGCCGCCAGGCGGGCGCGGTCGTTCTTGCGCAGCGCCTCGCGTGCTTCGACGATGGGGGCATCGGCGGCAGGCACGGCAGGGGCCTGTGCCTTAGCGGTCAGGGACGTGAAGGCGGCCGCAGCCGCGACC
>JBILSM010000227.1:0-3315 GCA_044372085.1 Rubrivivax sp. | reverse complement strand
CACCACATCCCCCAGCGAGGGCAGCCAGGTGGCGATCTGGGGGAAGGCCACGATGGCCACTATGGCGCCCAGCAGGCAGATCCAGTAAGGCACGGCTCCGCGGAAGATCTCGCCGTTCTTCAGGTCCGGCTCGCCGTCCACCGCCGCCTTGACGGTGAAGACGAGGATGCCGAAGGGCGGCGTGAGCAGGCCGGTCTCGATGGCCAGGATGCCGATGATGGCAAAGGCGATGGGGTCGAAACCCAGGGCCATGGCGATGGGCGCGAACACTGGCACGGTCAGCAGGATGATGGAGATCGAATCGATGATGGCCCCGAGGATGAACCACACCAGGATCATCAAGGCCAGGATGGCGTAGGGCGACAGGCCCGACTGCAGAAAGAAGTCCTTGGCCATGCCGGTGATGCCCGTCATGGAGAGCACGCGCGAGTACAGCTGCGCCGTTACCAGCAGGATCAGCAGGGGCGCCGAGGTGCGACCCACCGAGATAATGGCCTGCACCATTTCGCGCGGCTTCATGCCGCGGGCAATGGCCAGCAGCAGCGCCAGCGTGGCGCCCACGCCAGCGCCCTCTGTGGGGGTGAAGAAGCCGAACCAGATACCTCCCAGCACCAGCAGCACGAGCGCGATGATGCCGGCTGTGCTCCACAGGATGGTGCGCAGGTCGGGCTCGTCGGGCAATACGTCGTGATGGGTCGCTGTCGATCCGGCCGTTGCCGCCGACTCGATGGGTGTCGACGGCGCGGCCCCCTCGCCCACACGGTGCGGTTGCGTCTTGGCCACCCACAGGATGTAGCCGATGTAGAGGGTCACCACGAGCAGGCCCGGGATGATCCCGGCAATGAACAGCTTGCCGATGGCCATCTCGGTGAGCACGCCCCACACGATCATCAGCACCGAAGGCGGAATCAGCATGCCCAGGCAGGCGCTGCCGGCGATGCAACCCAGGGCGAACTTGCGCTCGTAGCCGTAGCGCTTCATCTCCGGCCAGGCGATCTTGGAAAACGCCGCTGCGGCCGCGATGGACACCCCCGTGATGAAGGCGAAGACCGCGTTGGCCAGCACCGTGGCCACGCCCAGACGCCCGGCCACGCGGCGGGTGAGCTTGTTGACCAGGGCGAAGAGGTCGGTGGCCGCGCCACACTTGGCCAGGAACTCGCCCATCAGCAGAAACAGCGGGATCACCGCGAACACATAGTCTCGCAGCGCCTCGTAGGCCGTGTTGGAGGCGAAGCTCAACATGGCCTGCGGGTCGCCCGTCATGAGGAACAGGCCCAGCAGCGCGGTCAGGCCCAGGGAGATGGCGATGTGCACCCCGCTGAAGACCAGCACGAGCAGCGTGCCCACCAGGATGAGGAGATCGGTCGTGGAACTCATGCTGATGTCCTCTGCCGACTCAGTGGCTGGTGCCCATGGCCTGCGGAGCGGTGCCGCGCACCACCCCGACCAGGTTCTGCACTAGAAGCAGGATGTAGCTGAAGGTGGCCACCGCGGTGCCCAGGATGAGGACGAAACGCGCGGGCCACACCGGCACCCGCAGCGCGCCCTCACCCTCGAACTCGTTGGAGTTCCAGGCGTGGGCGGCACCCTCGAAGCTGCCCCAGCAGATGAGCCCGAAGAACACCACGCCGGCTAGCGCGGCGATGGCCGCCATCACGCTCTGGCCGCGCGGCCCGGCCTTGCTCACGAACATGTCCACGTGCAGCATCCCGCCCGATCTGATCGCAAACCCGCACTGCAGGTAGCAGATGATCACGATCGACAGTGAGACGATCTCGGTCGTGCCCTTGACGGGCCGACTGAAGACCACTCTGCCCACCACGTCGGCCACCACCAGAAAGCACAGCAGGAAGGCCAGCACGGCGGCCAGCACCAGCAGCACCTGGGTCAGCCGATCGTTGAGGTGGCGCAGCGTGGACATGTTTCAGCTCCTTACTTGACGGAGAAGCGCACCGGCCACTTGTGGCCCAGCTTCTCGGCTTCTTCCAGCGTGAGCTTCAGCACCTGCGAGGCCGGCAGGCCCTGCTTGTCCAGGCTCTCGGCGTGCTGCTGCGGCCAGGCCTTGAGCGAGTTGGCCCAGTCCACGCGCACGGAGTCCGGCACGGCCTTCACGGTCACGCCCAGGGTCTTCAGTTGCGCGAGTTGCTTGGGGTAGTTCTCGTCGTTGACGGTGCCGGTGCGGGCCTCGTACTCCTTGGCCACTTCGAGGATGATGTCCTGCACTTCCTTGGGCAGCCGGTTGAAGCGGTTCTTGTTCATCGTCAGGCCGTGCCAGGTGATGGAACCGAAACCCACCTCGGTGTAGTGCTTGGCCACCTCGTTGAGCTTGAAGTTCACCCAGCCCGAGGGGAACATGATCCAGCCGAAGTACACGCCCGTCTGCATGGAGGTGTAGGCCTCGGGCAGCGAGGACTGCACCGGCACGGCGCCGGCGTACTCCAGCCACTTCAGGTTCAGGCCGGCGCCGGCCAGCTTCCTGCCCTTGAGCTCGGCCACGTTGTTCCACTCGAAGGTGGTGCCCAGGTTGTAGCCGTTGTCGGCGATGAGAGAGAGCAGGCGCTGGTTGTACTTGTCCTCGAACACCTTGGACAGATAAGGCACCTTGTCGTAGATGCTGCGGGCGATCTTGACGCTGTTCTGCGCGCTCATGGTGCCGAAGGGCAGCATCACCTGGAAGGCGTGCAGCGGCAGGTTGGAGGGCTCGAAGCAGAAGCAGTAGCCGCCGATGTCCACGATGCCGGCCTGTACGCCCTCCAGCGTGTCGGCCACCTTGACCGTGGCCCCGCCGTAGGACTCGATGAACTCCACCTTGTGCGAGGTGCGCGCAGCCACGCGCTTGGTCACTTCGGGCACGAAGAAGTTCTGCATCAGGTTGACGTAGGTGTTCGCCGCGGGGTGGCCCGAGGCGATGCGCAGCTTGATCTCCTCGGCCTGGGCGCTGCCCAGGCCCAGCGTGGCGATGGCGCCGGCGATCAGGGTGGTCTTCAGGGTCTTGAACATGGCGGTCTCCGGGGTAAGTCGGGGCGGGATGCCCTCTGGGGTGAATCCTGGCTCCTGGGTTGAGGCAGAGGCTCAGGGGATGAGGATGCTCGAGCCGGTGGTGCGGCCCGATTCGAGTTCGGCGTGGGCGCGTGCGATGTCGCTCATCGCATAACGCTGGTGGATGCTGACCTTGAGTGCGCCTTGGGCAACGAGGTCGAACACGGCCTGGGCCGAGTTGCGCAGTTCGGCCGTGGAGGCGGTGTAGGTGACGAGCGTGGGCCGCGTGAAGTACAGCGAGCCCAACTTCTGCAGCGTAGCCGCCGGCACGGGCGG